>JADJUV010000012.1 GCA_016716885.1 Candidatus Trichofilum aggregatum
GATCTCTCCCTGGTCGTAGACGTCTTCAACCGGCAGGTCGTCAACCACCCGGAGTTTTACACCTACTTCAGCGAACGGTTCCGCCACATGCTGGTAGATAATGTCGAAGAGCAAACCCCGGCGGGGCAACAATTTGTGCGTAAACTCATGGGCGTCACCCAATCCACGGCCATCGCCTACGATGCCGGTGGTGGTTACCGGCGCTTCCTTTCCGCCGATCCAACCCTGGCTCAACGCTTTTACCAGGAATGCCAGACCATCATTGCCTTCAACGACAGCTTTACCTCGAACCAGGACATGAACCAACTCGGCAACTGGGTCGAAGGGCATCTCCTCAATACCCGCCGCCCCAGCGAAGCCGCCGAGCAGGCTATCCACGACCTGATCAACCGCCGCTACCGCCGGGAAATGCTGATCGAGCTACCCCAACACCTGCACCAACTCCTGGCCGATGGCGTCGCCCCTCGTGATATTGCCATCGTCGGGCCTTATCTGGATGGGGCTTTGCGCTATAGCCTGACCCAGGCCTTGCGTGAGGCTGGCATACCGTTCCGCATTTTGCGCCGCCGCTCCAGCCCCCGCGAAGAACCACGCGTGCGGGCCTGGCTTACCTGGTTAGCCCTGGCCCACCCCCATTGGGACATCCACCCCGACCCCTATGATGTGGTTGAGGCGCTGACGCTCAGCCTGGCGGGGTTTGATCCGGCGCGGGCTACCTTGTTGGTGGAGCAGGTCTATGAGCGAGGCATTCCCGCGTTGCACTCGATGGATAGGTTGTCGGAGCGGTTGCGGGGCATCGGATCGGCCTGGATTGGTTGGGACGATATGAGTTGTTGCGCCAATGGCTTACAGAGCATGGTGGTCAATATCCGCCAGATAATTTTCTTTACCGCCTGTTCAATGATTTACTGGCGCGGCCGCCTTTCCAACCAGAGCCTGATCTGGCCGGGGCAGCGGTGTGTGAGTGGCTGGTCAAAACGGCCAATCGGTTGAACGCGGCCGCGAAACCCATGGGTCTGCACACCGACGCCGACGTGGGCCGTGCCCTCATCAACGGCATCAACCAGGGGCTGGTCACCGCTGATCCACCGGAACTGGGCGACCCACCCGACCCGGACGGGGTGACGATTGCTACGGTGTATGCTTATTTGCTGGCGGGAGAACCGGTGCGGTATCAGGTGTGGCTGGAAGCGGCCGCGGGCGGGTGGTGGGACATTCCGCGCCAGCCCCTCAGCAACGCCTTCGTCCTGGCCGAAAGCTACGACCCGGAGCAACCCTGGACGATGGCCGAGGATTACAACATCCGCAACGAACTCCTCAGCCGCATTGTGCGCGGATTGGCCGCCCGTTGCCACGATGGCATCATCCTGGCAACCAGTGACCTGGACCGGCGCGGCCAACGGCAAGACAGCCCCCTCTGGCGGGCGTTACAACCGATTTTGCCCGTCTAAGGCGCGGGGTGAGCGTCCTGAACCCTGCTGGCCGTGTTGGGGGGGGGTTTGCCAGCGGCTAACCGCCAACGGCCAACGGCCCTAATTCTTCAGCGGTGGCGGGCGACGGATTCACGGATGATGAGTTCGGTGTCGAAGGGGGTGAGGGTGGGGGTTTGGCCGTTGATGAAGGCGAGGATGGCCTGCGCGGCCGCGTGCCCCAACTCAATCGCCGGTTGCCTGACTGTCGTCAGCGGGGGAATCATATAAGCAGATGTCGCCTGATCATCAAACCCCACCAGCGAAACATCTTCCGGCACCCGGATGCCGCGCCGGAACAAGGCCAGCCGTGCCCCTGAGGCCATGTTGTCATTGGCGGCAAAAATGGCGCTGAAAGGCCGTCCTCGTGACAGCAACATCTCCACCGCCAACACCCCTGATTGTTGCAATAAATTCCCCTCAACCACCAGAGCCGGGTCCGGCTCAATACCCGCATCGTCCAAAGCCTGGAGATACCCTTGATGCCGCTTTAGCACGTCGTTGACGGTACTTTCATACCCCACAGAGGCGGTGATGGTGGCGATTTCCCGGTGGCCCATGTCTAGCAGATAGCGGGTGAGTTGGTACGCGGCCGCGAAGTTTTTCACATACAAACAATGGTCAGGCAACGTACTTAACTCCCGCCCTACCACCAGGAGCGGCGTGTGCGCGGCTACCTCCCGCAACCGCTCTTCCGGAATCTGTCCCCCCACCAAAATGACCCCATCCACCTGCCGATCCAACAACAGTTGCAAAGCCTGGGCTTCCACCTGGGGTTGCCAGCGTCCATCGGCAAAAATAGGCCAATAGTCGGTACCATCCAGCCCCTGCAAAATGCCGCGCAAAATACCATCATAAAAAGCACTGCCAAAATTTTGCGTCAGCACCCCAATCGTCATTGATTGCCCACTGGCCAGGCTCTGGGCGAAAATGTTAGGCCGGTAATCCAACGCCGCAACCGCCTGCAAAACAGCCGCATGTTTAGCCGGCGTAACCCCCGCCGAGCCGCGCAATACCCGCGAAACGGTGCTCGGCGACACATTCGCTACCTGGGCAATATCGAGAATCGAGATTTTCTTCCCGCCGTTACTCATAAAATTCCTTGGCTAGTTGGGTAAACGATTTGGCCAATCGCCCGCATTTTTTATTGTAAGCACGAAAGCGTTTTCAAGCAAGGGGTTACTCCTGAAAGGGGTACGTAGCAGATTCAATTTGGGGCTGAATTTGGTTGACAAGCCTCCATCTGAATGATAGCATTCTGAAAACGTTTTCAGTTACCCAAGTTTGGTAGGAGTTCCCCATGGGCCTGCGGCGTACCAAGAGGATGCAAATACGAGGAACTCATAGGAACTCTAGGAACTCAAGGAACCTGAAACTTGAAACTTGAAACTTATTTTCGCAGGAGTGGAGAGTTCAGTCGGAACGTCCGGCTAAAGCCTCGACTCCTGATTGGTGCAGTTTTTTACATCAGTAGGGAGGCTAAAATGAGGCGACGCAACAGGCAGTATAAGGGTCTAACCAGGCCCCGTGTTTGTTGGTTTTTAGGGGTTTTCCTGATGGGATTGCTGGTAGGGCTGGCGGCCTGCCAGGACCAACCGGCCGAGGAAGCAACGACGACTCCGGTTCCGACCACAGCCACCGTCGCGGCCGCAACCTCCACGGCAACACCCACCACCCCATCCCCTGATCCCCAACCAGTGTCCGAAGAAACGGGCGCGGCCGCGAACCCACTCCCCCTCGTAGACACCTTTGAGGGCAGTGAACTCCCCTCTGGGCAAGTAGACTTTGCCCCGGTCGGTTTCCTCACCTGGAGTGATGGCAGTGCCGTATCCATCACCCCCACCACCCTAAACGAGGGCGATCCCCTGGCCCGCCCCGAACAAACATCGCCTAACGCCGTCATCCAACTCAAGACCGACGTGGCCCAAAACGGCTGGGCGGGTTTTACCCACGCCTTCTCTAATCCCACCCTGGATCAATGGCTCCCGCAGGATTGGTCGGCCTATGAAGGGCTGGGCCTGTGGCTCTACGGCAACAACAGCGGCGGCACTGTTTTTGTAGACCTGCTCGAAAACCGCAACCCGGACTCGAAAGGGGACGATGCGGAACGGTGGACCTATGACATCCCTGATGACTTTAGCGGCTGGACTTACCTGGAAATCCCCTTCAGCGAATTCCGGCGCAAAGACATTGGCAACGGTGCGCCTAACGATGGCCTGACCCTGACCACCGTTCACGGCTACGCCATCGGCACATTTGGTTCCGTGCCCATGGGGCCACAAACCGTCTACGTGGATGATGTGCAGGTATATGGTATCGCCCCCATCCGCCCGGTAGAAATTGTTTTTCTGGAGACCGTCTTTAATCTGCGGGAAACTGGCCGCGCCAATATCATTATCAAACTCACCAAACCGTCTGAAAACACCGTCACGGTGGATTATTCGGTTGCTTATGGTTTGGCTACCCCTGGGATTGATTATGAGTTCACACCGGGAACCTTAACGTTTGCCCCTGGTGAGACCGACCAGGCATTTACCCTGACCGCCATTGACGACCAAAACGCCGAAGGTCGGGAACAGATTCTCCTGGTAATCACGAACCCCACCGGTGCTCAGTTGGGTTTCCAACAGCGTGCCTTGTTGAGCCTCACCGATAATGACCAGCCAGACCCCAACCTCATTCTCGATTTTGACACGGCTCCCCCCTTTGTTAGCAGCGGCCCGATCACGCTGACAACACTCGCGATTAACCCGGATGAGGGGATGGCCTGGCCGGATCAGGTAGAAGGTGAGAGCGTATTGCAGGTAGATTACAGTGCCAGCGAGAGGGGTGCATTTGGGCAAGTTTTCGCGGCCGCGCAAGATTGGACCACCTACAACGGCCTGAGCTTCTGGTATTACGGCCAGAACAGCGGCCAAACCCTCACCGTTGAACTCCTCGATAACCAGACCGTTACCACCGCCGATACCCCGGTAGAACAATGGGAACTGGTCTGGAGCGATGAGTTTGATGGCCCCGCTGGCACTTCAGCCAACCCCGCCATCTGGCAGCCAGAAATAGGGGATGGCATCTTGAATAGCATTCCTGGCTGGGGCAACGGCGAACTGGAAACCTATACCAATGATCCGGAAAATGTGGCCCAGGATGGCAACGGCAACCTGGTCATCACCGCCCGCGAACTGGACAGCACGACCAGCAATCTGGTCTGTTCTTATGGCCCTTGCCGCTATAGCTCCACTCGACTCATCACCCGGGATCGGTTGGAAGTAACGTATGGCCGGGTCGAAGCACGTCTGCAACTGCCTCAGGGCCAGGGGATTTGGCCCGCGTTCTGGATGTTGGGCACCAACCTGGATGAAGTGGGTTGGCCCCAATCAGGCGAGATTGACATCATGGAAAACATTGGCCGCGAGCCGTCTACGGTGCATGGAACCGTCCACGGCCCGGGTTACTCCGGGGGTAATGGCATCGGCGGGGGATATGACCTGGACAGTGGCATCTTTGCTGATGATTTCCACGTCTTTGCCATCGAATGGACGCCTGAGGGGATTCGCTGGTTTGTGGATGACGTGAACTTTTTCACCCTGACCCCGGATGACATTCCGGCGGGAACGGAGTGGGTCTACGATCAACCGTTTTTCCTCATCCTCAACCTGGCGGTAGGTGGTAATTGGCCTGGTTTTCCTGATGAAAGCACGACTTTCCCACAAAGTTTGGTCGTGGATTATGTGCGGGTTTATGGCACACCCAGCCAGGCAGAACGGTTTGAAGCCACGTTTGTGGATGATTTCACCGGCTGGCAACAGATCACCCTGCCCTTTGACCAGTTTACGCGGAGTGAGGTTCAGCCCGCGGCCGCGGCCGATGATGGTCTCACGTTGAACCAGGTATGGGGCTACCGCTTCATGGCTCCCACTGGGAATGGAACCCTTTACCTGGACAAACTGCGCTTTGAATGAGCTGGGAACTCGGGTTAACTCGGGGAACTCTCGCCACTTTGCCACTTGCTACTTTGCCACTTATTTTCTTAGGAGTTCCCCCGGCGGGCGCTCCAGCGGAAAATTTTAACCACAGATTTCACAGATTTACACAGGTTTTTCTTTTCTCTGCGTTCTCTGCGTCTCTGCGGTTCAATATTGAGATAGGAGCATGAAATATGGAAGAGCAAATAAATGCCATTTTGGCACAAATGACCCTGGCGGAAAAGGTTTCCTTGTTGGCTGGGGTGGATACCTGGCGCACCGTACCCATTGAACGGCTCAACATCCCTTCGATTCAGGTGACGGATGGGCCGAATGGGGCGCGGGGCGAAGATGACAATATCGGCCTGACCTCGATTTCCTTCCCGGTGGGGTCGGCGATGGGGTCAACCTGGAACCCGGAATTGATTGAGCAGGTAGGGGCACAACTGGCGCGGGAAGCCAATGCCAAAGGAGCAGATGTGCTCCTGGCCCCGACGGTGAATATTGCCCGTACCCCTCTGGCCGGACGCAACTTTGAATGTTTTGCCGAAGACCCGTATTTGAGCGGCACCATCGCGGCCGCGTACATCAACGGTCTCCAGGGGCAGGGCGTTTCCGCCTGCCTCAAACATTTCATCTGCAACGACCAGGAATTTGAGCGTATGTCCATGAGTTCCCAGGTAGCCGAGCGGCCTCTGCACGAGATTTACCTGGAGCCATTCCGCATCGCCATCCAAAAAGCCAATCCCTGGAGCGTGATGAGTTCTTACAACCGGGTTAATGGTGTACACGCCAGTGAGAACAATGCCACCTTACGCAACATCCTCAAAGAAGGTTGGGGCTACGATGGCGCGGTTATCTCTGACTGGTACGGAACCTACAGTGACCGGGTTCCCGCTGGTTATCTAGACCTGGAGATGCCTGGCCCGGCGCGTTGGATGGATCCGGCCAAGTTCGCGGCCGCCATCGAATCCGGTGAGATGAATGAGAGCCATGTGGACGACAAAGTGCGCCGCCTCTTGCGTCTGATGGCGCGCGTGGGCGCGTTCCTGCCTGACCACGACGCTCGCCGCGCTTGGGTCGCCACCGATACCCCGGCCGCCCGCCAACTGGCCCGCCAGGTCGCCGACGAAGCGATTGTCCTGCTCAAAAACGACGCCGCCGTTTTGCCGCTCGATCTGGCACAGGTGAAAAGCATCGCTGTCATTGGTGAAAATGGCCGCTGGGCGCAAATCATGGGGGGCGGCAGTTCGGTCGTCAACGCCCATTATGCCGTGTCGCCTTTGGCCGGGATTCAACAACGGGTGGGCGATCAGGCCACCGTGCACTATGAAATCGGCACACCCATCCATCGCCAGCCCCCGCTGATTGATCCGACCTGGTTAAGTGATATAGCCGGACAGGTGGGTAACTTGACGCTGGAGTATTTTAACAACCTGGATTTGGCGGGTGCGGTGGCACAAGAACACACGGTTCACAAGAGCCAATTGACCTGGTTTGGCACGGTCAACCCATATGTGGACCCGGCTAACTTCTCGCTGCGGCTGACAGGAACCTGACGGTTCCGGTGACGGGCGCGTATCAACTGGAACTGTGGAGCATTGGCCGCGGCCGCATGTGGCTCAACGGTGAACTGCTGGTCGATCATTGGCAAGAAGTGAGCCACAAAGAAACGCGTATTACGGTAGAACTCGTCGCCAACCAACCAACCTCTTTGCGGATTGAGTACAGTACCGACCCGCTCAACCTGTGGCGGACGGTGCGCCTGGGCTGTATCGCCCCGTTGCCCGCTGATCCGATTCAGGCGGCCGTGGACCTGGCAAAGCAGGTAGACGTGGCCGTGGTTGTGGTGGGGCTGACGCGGGAATGGGAGACAGAAGGGTTTGATCGGCCTGATTTGGAACTGGTGGGTCGGCAAAATGAACTGGTAGCAAGGGTCGCGGCCGCGAATCCTCGCACCGTCGTCGTCCTCAACGTGGGTTCCCCCGTGACCATGCCCTGGCTTGATCAGGTTCCGGCCGTGGTACAGATGTGGTATGCCGGACAAGAAGCGGGCAACGCCCTGGCGGGTATCCTCTTTGGTGATGTCAACCCGTCGGGCAAACTATCCATCACCTTCCCTGTGCGTTTGCAGGATAACCCGGCCTACATCAACTACCCCGGCGAAAACGGGCAGGTGTTGTATGGCGAAGGGCTTTTTGTGGGGTATCGCTACTACGACAAAAAGGAGTTGGCGCCCCTTTTCCCGTTCGGTTATGGCCTCTCTTACACCTCGTTTGCTTACGACAACCTGCGCCTGAGTGGCGACAGCTTCAAACCAGGGGATGAGATGGTCATCGAGGTGGATGTAACCAACACCGGGAACCGGGCCGGGTTTGAGGTGGTGCAGGTGTATGTGGAAGATGTGGTGGCGCGGTTGGTGCGGCCGCGGAAAGAGCTAAAAGCGTTCGCCAAAGTACATCTGCAACCCGGCCAGACCCAAACCGTCACACTACGCCTGGAACAACAATCCCTGGCCTTCTACGATCCCGCTCGGGCGGCCTGGGCCACCGAATCGGGTACGTTTGTGGTGCATGTCGGCAGTTCAGCCACCGATATTCGTTTGACAGGACAGTTTGAGTGGCAATCCGGTGAGCCAGCTCTAGAAAAACGCAACACCTGGCCCTGGTAAAGAGAATAGAGGACTTGGATTTTTAGGATTTGCGGATTGTTCGATCCGCAAATCCTAAAAAATCCGTGTTCTAAACCCCTCTGTACGTAACCAAAAGCTTAACTTCAACGAGAAAAGTATTTGTCATACAGGTAGGATAAAGTGTCGGAACCCAGCCTATGCCTGATGTGTTATCTACCACGCTAAGAAAACGCGGCTGCAACTGTTCAATCAAATCCCAGTTTTCTGTCTTCGTAATCGTCTTGGCCGCTTCTTCACAAACCGATTCCATACTGTAGAAACTTTCGTATAAATCGCCGTAATTGTTCGTGCAAATTACGCCTTGTTCGACATAGAACAACATCAGATCAGCTACAGCCACTGAGTCTTTACACGCCTTTTTGAAATCATTGATGGCCTTGCGGGCTGTTCTCAGGTTGAGTTTAGGTTCTCCACGAGCGGGGTTCAATTCCGCCTGAATCGTTTTGCGGAATGGCTCCGCCAGTTCAGCGTATTGCAAACCCAAACGACTTACCGAAACACTTGTTACACATGGAGCGGTTCCTCTATTAGTTGGCGCAATTCATCTTCTTGAAGAGGTTCCAACCTTTTTTGACCTGTGACCAGGAAGGGTTGTTGCTTTTTCCATAGTCGTTCTTAAAGAGCCTGGGCTAAGTCGGCCATTAAATCTTGGGCGTTTTCGATACCGACGGAGATACGCACGAGACCGGGGTCAACCGCCAATGGGGAGTTGGCGACAGAAGCGTGGGTCATGGGGGCGGGCAATTCGATGAGCGACTCCACCCCACCGAGGGATTCGGCCAGGGTGAAGAGTTGGGTGTGACGGGCAAGTTGGCGCGCGGCCGCTTCGCCACCATGCAAAATAAACGAAATCATGCCGCCAAAATCGGTCATCTGCCGTTTGGCTAGCTCATGCTGGGGGTGACTCTCCAGGCCCGGGTAAATGACCTGAGCCACCGCCGGGTGATCTTCCAGCCATTCGGCAATCTGGCGGGCATTGGCGCAATGTTGGCGCATCCGCAAAGCCAGCGTCTTAATTCCCCGCAACGTCAGGAAACAATCCATCGGTCCGGGCACTGCGCCAATCGCGTTCTGCAAATATTTCAGTTGCTCATAAATAGCCGTGTCATTCAGGATAATCGTCCCCCCCACCACATCGGAGTGGCCGCCGATGTATTTGGTGGTGCTGTGAACCACAAAATCGGCTCCTAGCATGAGGGGCCGTTGCAGCACCGGTGAGGCGAAGGTGTTGTCTACACCGAGCCAGGCTCCTTTGGCCTGGGCCAGTTGGGCGATGGCGGCAATGTCCGTCAGACGGAGCATGGGGTTGGTGGGGGTTTCTAACCAGATGAGGCGAGTGTTGGGTTGGATCGCGGCCGCGACCTCCATCAAACTGCCCGTGTTGACATAACTAAACTCCACCCCGTAGGTTTGCAACACCTTATCAAACAGCCGGAACGTGCCACCATACACATCATTACCACACAAAACATGCTCCCCAGGTTTGACCAGCCTAAGCAACGTATCAATGGCGGCCATGCCTGAGGCAAAAGCCAGGGCGTGTTGCCCCCCTTCTAGCGCCGCCAACGCTTTATGAAGGGCGGTGCGTGTCGGATTATCGGTGCGCGAATATTCATACCCCTTGTGCTGGGCTACATCGGGTTGGGCATAGGTAGATGTCTGGTAAATGGGTGTCATCACCGCACCCGTAGTTGGGTCTGGTTCAACACCTGCATGGACAGCCAAAGTTTCAAGATGGTAATTGTTATCGGACATAAATTATTTACCTCGTTGGGGAAAAGTGTAAGTGAAATTGTATCACACCGACCATGATTCTGAATCGGGCGGGTAAGTCAGGAGCACGGCTTTTCCAAAGGCCGCTTTCTTAGCGCTGCACCATCGTATCGGGCATTTTCCCCCACCCCTAACCCCGCCTCCAGGGGCGGGGGATGGGTCTTCCGACTAAACCTTGCCCTGAAGTCAGGAGTCGAGGCTTTAGCCGGTTAAGGCGTTCCGACTAAAGTCTCCACTCCCTCAGTTAAACCAGGACAAACAGGTTGTTGGGTGCCTTTTTCGAGGGCGAACGCTCTCGGAAAAAGGCACTTTGTAATATTCCCTACTCCTGGGAACAGGTCAGGGTTGGGAAAACCGTGACGATGCCATCGCCCTGGATTTGTGGCTGACCCTCTTGCCCACTGTACAAGAAGCCGACTCGTCAGGTACTAAATTAATAATAAATCTCACCTTTTGGACTTTCTTCGGACACTTGACAAACTAAGTTTAATTCGATATGATTCGGCAATTGGGAGCGCTCCCAGTCCTCATTTAAGCATTGCCTTTGATTTTCCCGTTTTTTCCAGGGTTGACGTTTCAACCTTCTCCATTAAAGGGGCGCTCCCAATTACACCTGTCATCTCGTGTGCCCTTGTCAGAAAAATGGTAACGATTCAGGTTCTCAAGAATTGAACCGCCAAGGCGCCAAGAAATCTCTAAGCCCTTTGTGTCTTCGCCATGAATAGTTACAAAAAATGAATGGCACGAGCGTTGCTCGCGTCCGGTTGTACCGTCGTACCTTATTTTGCTGCCCGGTAACTTTAACCATGTTGACGGCTGAATTGCCCCCACCCTTTACGCTTGAAGAGATTGGTCGCCTGGCAAGAGCTTCGCGATCGACCGTTTCTCGTGTCATCAACGGACAATCGGGGGTAAGCGAGACCACGCGAACCAGAATTTTGCAGGTGATCGCGCAAACAGGGTATCAACCGAACGCGGCCGCACGCTCTTTAGCCGCTCGCCGTTCCCATGTTCTGGGTCTAGTTATCCCCCTGGCGGTCCATTTCCTTTTTGCCGACCCTTATTTCCCCCGGCTTATCCAGGGCATTAGTCAAGCCTGCAACAATCACGACTACACCCTTTCCCTTTACCTGTTCCAGACCGCCGATGAAGAGCGGAGCATCTACCCTCGTGTTTTGCGCACCGGGTTTGTCGATGGTGTTATCTTAAGCTCCACCCAGATGGATGATCCCTGATTCCTCAACTGGTGGAGAACCACGTGCCCTTTGTCGTGATTGGTCGGCCAGTGAATGCACCGTCGGCTCATTACGTTGACGTGGAAAACATTGAGGGGGCCTTCGCGGCCGCAACCCATCTCATCCGTTTGGGTTATCAGCGCGTTGCCACCATCACCGGCCCTCTTAATGCTGTCGCCGGCACTGATCGTTTGCAAGGATATACACGAGCATTACAGGAACGCGGCCGCGTCGTCGATCCTGCGCTCATTGCTACAGGTGACTTCACCGAAGCCGGTGGTTACAACGCCATGCGCCAACTTCTACCGCATCAACCCGATGCAGTATTCGCGGCTTCCGATATGATGGCCTCCGGAGCTTTACGCGCCATCCACGAAGCCGGACTGACCGTGCCCAAAGATGTGGCTCTGGTCGGTTATGATGATATGAATCCCGCTCCCATTAGCAATCCCCCTCTAACAACCGTGCGCCAGCCAATTCGGCAACTGGGTATGCAGGCGGTCGAAATGCTCATTGACGTGTTACGAAATGGGTTAACGCCTCCTCGCCGCCTGATCCTACCCACCGATTTGGTCATCCGCGCCTCATGTGGGGCGATGCAATAACCCATTGTCTATGACAAAAACTGGGGATCAGACAAGGAGAAACATATGGTTTGAACCAAACAATAACCAATCTCATCACTTTTTATCCAATCATGGGAGCATTCCCATAGGCATAGAAATGCTTCACGTAATCTCCAGAGGAGTGGAAAGATGAAACTCACAAAACCCTTTTTGACCGGACTTTTGATTTTGATACTGGTTTTCCTCGTTGCATGTGGTGGGACCAGTGGCAGTAACAACAACACGGCGGACAACACCGCCAACGATGGGAACAATGCGGTAGTAGAAAACAACGCGGCCGCAAACGAAGAGACCCAAAACGACGCGGCCGCAGAAGACGACACCGCCGAACCGAGCAGCGACAAAGTCCAAATCCGCTGGTTCGTCGGCTTAGGCACCGGGACCAACCCCGAACAGGTCGCCATCCAAGAAGAAGTCGTGGCCGACTTCAACGCTTCCCAGGACGGCATCGAACTCGTGCTCGAGATCGTGCCCTACGACAGCGCCCGCGACACCCTGGCCACCCAAATCGCTTCCGGCAGCGGCCCCGACATCATCGGCCCCGTAGGCTGGGGCGGTTCCAACGCCTTCTACGGCCAATGGCTCGACATCGGCCCCTACATCGAATCATCCAACTTCGACCTCTCCGTCTTCGACCCGGCCCTTGTCGAATTCTACCAGACCGAAGAAGGACAAGTAGGCCTACCCTTCGCCGTCTTCCCCGGCGCCATGTACTACGTACCCGCCATGTTCGACGAAGTCGGCCTGGCCTACCCGCCCCAAGTCTACGGCGAACAATATGAACTCGACGGCGAAATGGTAGACTGGAACTGGGACACCGTCACCGAAATCGCCAAACGGCTAACCATCGACGTCAACGGCGTCAACGCCACCGAAGAAGGGTTCGACCGCAACCAAATCGTCCAGGTCGGCTACAGCCCCCAATGGCAACACCCCAACTCCATCGCCACCTTCTTCGGCGCGTCCCCCATCTTTGAAGGCGACACCAAAGGTAGCTACGTCTCCGCCATCCCCGACACCTGGAAAGACGCCTGGCAATGGTACCACGAAGCCATGTGGGGCGAACAACCCTTCATGGCCACCGGCCCGCTGTCTGGTGCGCCCGAATTCGGCAACGGCAACATCTTCAACACCGGCAAAGCCGCCATGGGTCTGACCCAAACCTGGTACACCTGCTGCCTGGCCGAATTCCGCGATGCAGGCTTCGAATTCCAACTGGGCATCCAGCCCATGAGCGCTGACGGCCAGGTTCACGGCCGCATCGACGCCGACACCTTCCGCATCTGGAAAGGAACCAAAAACCCGGCCGAAGCCTTCACCGTTTTGAGCTACCTCATCACCACCGGTGGTGACAAACTCCTGCCCATCTACGGCGCCATGCCCGCCATCGCCACCAAGACCGACGCCTTCTTCGAAGTCAAGTCCACCGACTACCCCTTCGTGACCGCCGAAAGCTGGGACGTCTTCATCCAGGGTCTGGCCTATCCCGACACCCCCAGTGCCGAACAATACCTGCCCAACTGGAACGAAGCCTTCGCCCGCATCCAGACCTTTGGTGACCTGCTGACCAACACCGAAGACCTCGACTACGAAGCCGAATTCCAGAAATTGCAGGACGACCTGACCATCATCTACAATAAATAGCTAGAGCTAGAGCTAGAGTAGGAGCAGAGGGGGTAGGTAACCTGCCCCCTTTCACTCCGAACTCTGGCGCTAAGAGATAACAAGACCTGACAGGTTGGGGAAAACCTGTCAGGTCTTGTCCAAAAAGAGGAGGAGCGCCGATGTTAGACCAACTCAACCGGGCGGCTTTCAGATTACCGTCCCTCAAAGCCATCCGCAACATGTCGCCCATCGCCTGGCGAGAGATGAAAGCAGGACTGACCTTCCTGGCCCCCTGGATCATCGGCTTTATCGCCTTCACCTTCCTGCC
Organism: Candidatus Trichofilum aggregatum; assembly: GCA_016716885.1. Lineage (GTDB taxonomy): Bacteria > Chloroflexota > Anaerolineae > Promineifilales > Promineifilaceae > Trichofilum > Trichofilum aggregatum. The sequence continues at coordinate 13,691 of JADJUV010000012.1, forward strand.
CATCATCGCCAGCCTCATCTTTAGCTTCATGGATCTGCGAATCACCGATGGCATCTTGAGCACTCCCGAATTTGTGGGGCTAGACAACTACGCCCGGCTATTCAGCGACCCGCAGATATGGACCGGCGAAGGGGGCACCCGCGGCTCCTTGTGGATAACCGTGCGCTTTGGCCTCATCGCCCTGCCCGTGGGCATCCTGGCCCCCTTGGGGGTGGCGCTCCTGCTCAACAACCCCAACCTGAGAGGGGGCATGGTCTTCCGTAGCCTGTTCTACATGCCCTACATCGTGCCGTTCATCGCGGCGGTGTTTTTGTGGGGGGGTATGCTCAACGCCGAAAGCGGCTGGATAAACCGGGCCTTGATGAGCCTGGGGATGGCCCGCGAAAACGTGCCCAACTGGGCCAACGACATCAACTGGGTGTATCCCACCTACGTCATCATGGGTATTTGGGGCATCGGCAACGCCATTTTGATTATGCTGGCGGGGTTACAATCGGTGCCCACCGAGCTGTATGATGCGGCCAAAGTAGACGGAGCCAACACCTGGCAATCGTTCCGCAACGTCACCTTCCCCATGATATCCCCCGTCATCTTCTACAACGTGACCTTGAGCATTGTGGGGTTATTCCAATATTTCCTGGTGCCGCTGGTGGTCAACAACGGCACGGGGCGACCGGGTGGAGCGACCATGTTCTACAACCTGTACCTGTATCGGACCTTCTTCACCTTCCAGAATATGTCCTACGGGTCGGCGATGGCCTGGTTATTGTTCGTCATCATCCTGGTGGCGACCCTGTTTTTATTTGGCACCGCCCGTTATTGGGTTTATTACGCTGGCGAAAGCCGATCCTAAGGATGTGTTCCCATGAAATCAAAAGCTGGTCAAGCCTACGCCTGCACGTCAAAATCATAAGCATCACCGTTTTTACGATGGCGATCTTGTTTCTGTTTTTGTCTCCGTTTGCCTTTATGGTCTTTACTTCGCTCAAGACCCAGGACCAGATCTCCATCATTGGGGCACCCATCTGGCCGGCGCGGCCAGCGATGTACACCTACAACGACAAGGATGTGGAAATCTTCACCGTGCCCTTGGGTGAGTGCCAGGGGAGTGAGGGAGAAGATAGAGAGCACGAGTTAGCGCTTGTGAAGAAGGGGACGCGGGAGAGCACCTTTGTAGACCCGGACAACCTGGAGCGGGGAGAGTTCACCTGTGCCGTGTCCTGGCGGGCGTTGGAGCGGCCGTGGCAATTTTCGCCGACCTGGCAGAATTACATTGAGGTGTGGGAGACGATTGAATTTCCTCGGCTGATGGGCAACACGACTTTTTATGCGATTTCGACCTTGATTGGCACGTTGATTGGGGCCGTGGCAGATTTTGTGGCAGGTGATTATTCCGCAGTCGTATCCGGTGTTGTTGGCGGTGACGGTGTTTCACATTGTGTATTCGTGGAATGACTTTTTTGGGCCGTTGATTTACCTGTCGACGAATCGGGATGCCTGGCCGATTTCGGTGGCGTTGTCTACGTTTAATGGGATTTATGGGCAGCGGCCGCAGTTGATTCAGGCGGGTGCGTTGATGGCGATGATTGCGCCGTTGATTCTGTTCATCCTGGCGCAACGCTTCTTTGTCCAGGGTATTGTCATCACCGGTGTCGAAAAGTAATGACTACATCATTCAAACGGCTTCTGTGGCTATTGGTCGTTCTTGTTGGGTTAGTGGCTTGTACGAAGAGTGAGAATGTCGGTGTAGATGCGGCCACGGTTGCGGTATCAGGAGATGCGGCAACCCGCCCAACACCGACCACGGAGTTACCTGACTCGGATGAGCCACTCTACCGGGACGCGGCCGCGCCCATTCCCGCTCGTGTTGAAGATTTACTCAGCCGTATGACCCTGGCCGAAAAAATCGGCCAGATGACCCTCATCGAAAAGAACAGCCTGCGCCCCGATGATGTCACGACCTATTTGTTAGGTGGTGTGTTGAGCGGGGGCGGGGGTTCTCCCAACGATAATACCCCGCAAGGCTGGGCGGCGATGGTTAACGCGTTTCAAGCGGCCGCGTTAGAAACTCCCCTGGCTATCCCCATTATCTATGGCGTGGATGCTGTGCATGGGCATGGCAATCTGCGCGGCGCTACCATTTTCCCCCACAACATTGGCCTGGGCGCCACCGGCAACCCAGAGTTAGTGCAACAAATTGGGCAGATGACCGCTGTAGAAATGGCGGCTACGGGCATTTATTGGAACTATGCCCCGGTTGTGGCCGTGCCTCAAGACATTCGTTGGGGGCGCACCTACGAAGGGTACAGCGAAAATACCGCTCTGGTGACACAACTCAGCACCGCCTACCTGCAAGGGTTACAAACACCCGTGAGCGAAGGAAGTTGGGTCATTGGTACACCCAAACATTACATCGGTGATGGGGTACAGCCTGGGGTAGCTCCACCACGGGTGACTACCGCATAGATCACGGTGTGACCCAGGTTGACGAAGCCACTTTGCGGGCCATCCACTTGCCCCTTTATCAGGCGGCGATAGAAAATGGTGCTCTGAGCATCATGATTTCTTACAGTAGCTGGTCAGGCACAAAGATGCACGGCCAGAGTTATCTCATCAATGATGTGCTCAAAGGGGAATTAGGATTTAGTGGTTTCATCGTGTCTGATTGGCAAGCAATTGATCAGATGCCGGGCAGTTATTATGATCAGGTCGTGACCTCACTTAATGCTGGCCTGGACATGATCATGGTTCCTTATGACACAGTGGGGTTTATTGCCACGGCCACCCAGGCGGTGACGAATGGGGACGTGTCCCAGGCCCGGATTGACGATGCGGTACGCCGCATTCTGACGGTGAAATTCCAATTGGGGCTGTTTGAGCATCCGCTGGCCCAGGAAGAGCTGATCCCGCTGGTGGGGTCTGAGGCGCATCGGGAACTGGCGCGTGAAGCGGTGCGGCAGTCATTGGTGTTGTTGCAGAATGAAGGGGATGTCCTACCTTTAGGTGATGAGGTGAGCACGATTTTTGTGGCGGGCGCGGCCGCGGACAATATTGGTATTCAGTCAGGTGGCTGGACTTTGGAATGGCAGGGTACAACCAACAACGCCAACCCCGGCACCACCAATTTGGCAGGCATTGACAATGCCGTTTCGGCAAACACGGCCATTCACTACAACAAATTTGGCAACTTTGATCCTTTCACCAACGAAGACGGCTCGCCGCTCATCGCTGAGGTAGGCATTGCCGTCGTTGGCGAGCGCCCTTATGCTGAGGGGCCAGGTGATGACGGAGACCTGACGCTACCAACTGAGGATTTAGCCATGTTGGCAAATTTGCGGCCGCGGGTCAACCAACTCATCGTCATCATCATCAGCGGGCGGCCCATCATCATTACGGACTATCTGCCCGAATGGGATGCTGTGGTCGCGGCCTGACTCCCCGGCACCGAAGGGGGTGGCGTAGCCGATGTGTTGTTTGGCGCCTATCCTTTCACGGGAACCCTGCCCTATACCTGGCCCCGTAGCGTCAGCCAGCTACCCTTCGACTTCACCAACCTGCCTATCAGTGGCGACGACGCACCTTTGTACCCCTTTGGTTACGGCTTGAAATAGAATTTCAAAAGAAGTTACACAGAGATCACAGAGGCGAAGGCACAGAGATTCACAGAAAAAACCGTTTGATGAAAAAGAAAGCTCACGCAAAGGCGTAAAGTTCGCTAAGTTCTTCTTTATGCGTCTTTGCGCCTTTGCGTGAGACATTCCCCTAATCTTCAATTTCCACCAAAATTTCTTTCTCCGCGCTCTCCGCGTCTCTGCGGTTCGTTATTCTAAAAGGAGCAACATGACAAAACTCACTTTTTCCCGACAAATTTCTCTGGGGGACGGCCACAGCCTCTTACCAGATCGAAGGGGCTGGAACGAAGATGGCAAGGGTGAATCCATCTGGGATCGGTTCTCTCATACCCTGGCAAAGTCCTCAACGGCGACACGGGCGACGTAGCCTGTGACCATTATCACCGCTGGTCAGAGGATATTCAGTTGATGAAGGATTTGGGAATGCAGGCGTATCGCTTTTCCATAGGCTGGCCCAGAGTGTTGCCTACGGGCCGCGGCCGCGTTAACCAACCCGGCCTCGACTTCTATAGCCGCCTGGTAGATGGCCTGTTGGCCGCCAACATTACCCCCTTTGCTACCTTGTATCATTGGGATTTGCCCCAGGCCTTGCAAGATGAAGGTGGTTGGCCTGCCCGCAGTACCGCCGAAGCCTTTGTTGAATATGCCGATCTGATGTCCCGCACCCTGGGCGACCGGGTAAGCCATTGGATTACCCATAACGAACCCTGGTGTGTCAGTTTGCTTAGCCACCAGATAGGGGAACATGCACCCGGTTGGCAAAATTGGCCGGCGGCGTTAGCGGCCGCGCACCATGTTTTGCTCTCCCACGGTTTGGCTGTGCCCGTCATCCGCCAGAACAGCCCTGGCGCGGAAGTGGGTATCACCCTCAACTTCACCCCCGCCTACGCCGCCTCGGCCAGCTTTGCCGACCAGGAAGCCGCCCGCCGCTTTGATGGCTACTTCAATCGCTGGTTTGTAGACCCTGTTTATGGCCGTCATTACCCCGCCGATATGGTGGCCGATTACACGGCTCAGGGACATTTGCCCAACGGCCTCGACTTCATCCAGCCGGGTGACATGGCCGCCATCGCCGCACCCACGGATTTCTTGGGAGTGAATTATTACTCCCGCGCCGTCCTACGCGACGAACAAACCCAGGACAATCTGCCCGCCACGATGGTAGCCGACCTGCCGCGCACGGAGATGGATTGGGAAGTGTTCCCGCAGGGGTTGTATGATTTGCTCAACCGGCTCCACTTTGCCTATCAGCCGCGCAAGTTGTATGTGACCGAGAATGGGGCCAGTTATAGCACCGGGGTAGATGGAGCGGGCCGGGTACCGGATCAGGAGCGGTTAGATTATTTGCAGAGTCATTTCGCGGCCGCGCACCAATCCATCCAGAACGGTGTTCCCCTGGCTGGTTATTTTGTCTGGTCGTTTATGGACAACTTTGAGTGGGCCAAAGGGTACAGTCAACGGTTCGGCATCGTCTACAATGATTACGAAACCCAAGTCCGCACACCGAAAGACAGTGCTCTATGGTATCGGGATGTGATCCGGGCTGGTGGCGTGGAGATTTAGAGCCTGTTAGAAAATTAACAACTTGTGTACTTTATCGAGTCTCAAGCCGTGTCATTCCGTAGCTTGCGCCAGAAGTGTATCCCCGAAGGGGTGAGGAATCTTGGTTGTGAGCCGGAAGATTCCTCACTTCGCTCGGAATGACATGCCAGAGCCTGTTAGGAAATTATAGGCTCTTAGAAACAAAACGGCCGCCGTTTGCTTTCCAGCAAACGGCGGCCGCATCTAATCGTTTTCGTTTATTGGTTTAAGCCCACCCACTACCCATATCAGTCCACTCACCTGTATCCGGCGCGACCTGGTAAAGGGTGCCACCGTTAAGCACAAACAGCCAGCCGCTTTCCCCACTGGCAATCGCCTTCACCTTATCCCAGTCACCTTCAAACTGGCCCCATTCACCGTCATCCGGGTTAACCCAGTACAGGGTTCCATTCTGCACCACATAAAGATAACCGTTCGGGTTGCTGGTGATGGCCGTTGTGCCTCCATTCGCCTTCAACCTCTTCCCAACTACCATCATCCGCACTCACCGCATAGAGGGTGTCATTTTGGATAATGTATAGGTTGCCATTGGGATGGCTGGTCATCAATTTAGCGTCATCCCAATCCCCTTCAAACTCTTCCCAATCGCCCGTATCTGGCCGGGCATGGTACAAGACGCCATTCTGGAGCGCGTAAAGATAATCATTGACATTGCTGACAATCGCTTTTGTACCATCCCACTCCCCTTCCATCTCCTCCCAAGTGCCGTTTTCAGGATTAGACCAATACAGCACGCCATTTTGAACAACGTACAAGAAACCATTTTGGTGACTGGTCATTGCTTCGGCGCCACTCCAATCCTCTTCAAAGCTGCTCCAACTTCCATCTTCGGGATCAACCATGTATAGGGTTCCCTTATGGATAATGTTGGGAGTGTCCCCATTACAACTCATTAATGTCATTTTGCTCTCCTGTTTGGCGGTTGAAGTAAAAGTAAAGTGATCTGTGAGACCACAAGCAAGCCATTATAGGAGATGCGGCCAATAAAAGAATGACCCATCCGTACTTTCAGCAGTTAGCCGCCGTTTTTGGCCTTGAGCGTATTGTCAAGGAGATTGCACGGGCTTAAGCTCAAGGCCATAATTGGCGACATGAACCATCACTTTCGCCCATTCTCCCGTTTTAACCTGTGGTTGAGCCTCATATTTCTGCCTCTGTTAAGCGTTGCCTGCTTGGGCGATAAACCCTACAGTGAAAAATTCGATAGCCGCGAAGAAAACCCCTGGGCCATATCGGAGACGCCTCAAGTTTCCGGCACCATCCTCAATGGGGTTTATCAATTCACCGTCCATGAGGCCCAGGCCCTTTACTGGACGCGGGGCAATCAGGAGTTGGGGATGGCACGTATGAGGTGGAAGCCAAACAGACGGCGGGAACGACCCAAAGCAGTTATGGCCTATTGGTGCGGGTGGATGTGATGACACAATCGTATTATCGCCTGGCTATAGATGGGGCGGGTCACTTGTCTATGGACAAATGTATCAATGCGTGTGTCTCATTTGAAACAATTGTGGGCGAATCATGGCTGGATTCGGCGGCGATTAAGACGGGGGCGAATGAGTGGAATCACCTGAAGATTGAGGTGGTGGCCGGACAGTTGACCTTTTTGTGAATGGGCAGGAAGTGGGCGCGGCCGCGGACAATTCCCTAGACGCGGTGATGTCGGTTTCTTCGTCGCCACCGGAGCCGAGGGCGAAACCACCGTCTGGTTCGACAACCCCCAACTTACCCCCCTTAGCCGCGAACCCAGCCAGCCGGAGAAAATAGGCAGAGTGGCAGGTGGCAGAGGCAAGTGGAGGTGGCGACTGACGAGAGTTCCTCTGAGTTCCCACAGTTCCCCCGAGTTCCTCTAAGTTCTCCCGAGTCCCCATCCCTATTGCTCATCATCACGTGCCTGGGCGTAGCCAAGGGGTTAGAATAAGATAACCGTTCACATGCCTGGCACCGACAGAACGGATTTACTTGCCCGTACAACCATAGCATAAGCAAATCTATCCTCCCACATCGTTAGGCGGTTTTGCGGGTTTGAAAAAAATGTTACCCCTTAACGCACGACACACGGTATCAATCCCATACCCCCCTGCCCATTGTAAAGAAAGACGTAAGGCAGTAGCCTTATGGTAAATGAGCATTCCCGCCCCTGGTTCCTCACCACGGAACCTATTTCCCACGAGGTAAAGCGCATGACAACGAGAACCGATCATGATTTAGATGAAGAGGTCGCCCTTCAGATTGACACGAAAGAAGTTCTGGCCGATTATCGGCTGGCCTTTCGGAGTCGCCAGGTTAGCCTGATTGGGCGACGTGAAGTATTAAGTGGCAAGGCGAATTTTGGCATTTTTGGTGATGGCAAAGAGATAGCCCAACTGGCGATGGCCAAAGTGTTCCAAAATGGGGACTTCGCTCCGGTTATTACCGGGACCAAACCCTGGCCTTTGCTCTGGACATGATGAGTGTGGAAGGTTTTTTCGCCCAACTCTACGCCAACACCGATGTCCGGGCCGATCCAGCCTCCGCTGGTCGGCAGATGAACGCCCACTTTGCCAGCCGCCTACTTAACCCCGATGGCAGTTGGAAAGATTTGCTGGCTACCCCCAACACCTCAGCCGACCTATCCCCCACGGCGTCCCAAATGCCCCCGGTTAGGTGGGGTTGGGTTATGCCCCAAGCTATACCGCGAACTTGATGAGTTGCACCACCTGACCCAGTTTCTCCCCAAATGGCAATGGGAAATCGCCTTTGGTACGATTGGTATGTCAGTTGCGCCAAGGCTGTCCTGGGAAGCGGTAAATGCCATTGGGATGCTGGGCGCGCGGTCGTCATCTCCATTTATGATGATGGGTATGGTATATCGGTTCCCAATGAGCATTTCAGGTAACGAAGGGGGAATGTTGGTGAAATTTTGCAGGGTTCCAGCGGGAGCCGGGTTTTGAATAAGGGATATGATATTTATACGGTCCGGGGATGGGATTATCCGGCGCTGGTGCAGGTGTACGAGGACGCGGCGCGGCGCGCGTCAGCACCACACCCCCTTGCTCTCATCCACATCATCGAACTCACCCCAACCACAAGGCCACTCAACAGCAGTCACGAACGGTACAAAGCAACGAGCGGCTGGCCTGGGAAGTAGAGATGGATTGCCAAAAAGATGGTTTGATGGATGATAGACCAGGCTTATCAGCGCCCGAAGCGTTAGCCCATACGAAGAAGAAGACCAGCAGGTGGGTTTCGAACAACAACAACGGGACCTGGCAAGCCGCTACCGAGCCAATTCCGCCAGGAAGCCCGGCAAATGGCCAGCCAACTCCTTCAGGCTATTGCCACGCACTCCGCCCAGTCTGGCGAACTGCAAAATTAATCAAACTCCTCAAAGAAACACCCCTACGCCCCAGCCCGCAAAGACCATATGATGCGGCCCACAAAGCGTTACTGCCTTACCCGCCAGGAGCCTTCCGCCCCACGGATGAACTGTTATAACCTGGTACAAAGAACAACAGCAGATAAACCGGGCCAGGTTTGGGGATCATCTTTTCAGCCACAGTGCCCAATCAACCTTAAACGTGCCCGCCCTCGCTCCCGTGTACGGGGATGAATCTCCCCTGTACCTGGGTTCACTATTCTGAATATCGGGTTTGAGGCCATGTTGGAGCGAGACCCCGGTTGTTGCTTTTTGGTGAAGATATGGGCTACCTGGGTGATGTAAACCAGGGATTTGCCGGTTTACAGGGCAAATACGGCCTGTTGCGCGTATCCGACACCGCGGCATCCGCGAGGCCACAAATTGCCGGGCAGGCCATTGGTCTGGCGATGCGCGGCCTGCGCCCCATTGCCGGAAATTCAATACCTGGATTATCTGCTCTACGCCTTGCAATCCTTTCAATCGACCTGGCAACCCCTCTCCTATCGCACGGCGGGCGGGCAAAAGCTGGTTATCATCCGCACACGTGGACACCGGCTGGTAGCATCTGGCACGCCGTCGCCGATGGGGTAGTGGTTCACGCCTTGCGCGGCATTCATAAGCTGGTTCCGCGCAACGCAGGGTGCAAGCCGTCGGTTTTACAACACGCGCTGCTCCTGGGCGACGAACCGGACTCATCGCGGAACCACTCAACGGCTATCGGTTGAAGGAACGTTTGCCGGAAAACCTGGCCGAAATCACGGTTCCGTTGGGTGTGCCGAGGTTTTGCACTGGGGGGGATACCCGACGGTGGTAACGTATAGGCGAGTTTGTCAGGTGACGCGGACGCGGCCGCTGCAGTTAGCCCAGGTTGGCATGAGGTGAAATCATAGACGCTACAAACTTTGTTACCCTTTGACCGCCATCACACCCTTGTTCAATCACTCTTGCAAAAAACCAACCGATTCTCTTCCTGGATGAAGACGTGCCCGGTTATGGGTTGGACGGCAACTACTTCTCCAAACCCAATGTCGAAGATATTTTCCGCACGGTCTATGATCTGATGAATGAGTCAGACCCGACCCGGTATCCGGTTTTTTGTACTGATGGAGTGCGTTCCAGCTGGTCAGCATTTCAAGGTCAGCCAACAAGCTGACAGGACTGCTGACCTGCTATTCTTCGCAGGAGTTTGTTTACCACAGAAATCATTATGCCCGTCCTTGGGGAAGGGGTTATTGAAGGACAAATTGCCCGTTGGTTGAAAAAAGAGGGAGACAAGGTCAAGCGGTTTGAACCGCTCCTGGAGATTGAAACGGACAAGGTAATCACGGAAGCCACGGGCCGAAGTTGAGGGTGTCTTACTGCAAATTCTGGTCGCGGAAGGAGAAACGTGCCGCAGGCACAGTGTTAGCGTATCTGGGCACGGCTGGGGAATCGGTGACTGAAGCGGCCGCACCCCAATCCACGCCTGTCTCTGCCCCGGAATCAGCCCCGGTCACGACGAGCCAAAGCATCATGGGCAGCCAGGCACCGTCCACGTTCGCTAAATAATTGGGCCAGCCCGGTGGTGCGGGCGCAAGGCTTTCGGAGCAGACCTGGATTTGAGCCAGATCAGTGGGTACGAGCAGGAGGGCGCATCACCAAGAAGATGTGGTCGCATACCGGAGCCCCGGTGGCAGAAAAGGTGCAGGTAGAGGACGCGCCGCGCCCCACCCCACTTGTCACCCCACAACCACAACCCCAGGCCCCCCCAAACCGGATCCGGTTCCCGCTATGCCCGCGCCAGTAGTCACCCCTGGTCTGGCCGATACCCTCAGCCCACTCACCAACATGCGCCGGGCCATCGCCGACCACATGGTGATGAGCAAACGTCAGTCCCATTTCACCACGGTGTTTGAGTTTGATTTCTTCATCAGCAAACATCGAGGGGCCTAAAGACCGCGTTTGCTCGTGATGGCGCGAATCTGACCTTCACGGCGTATCTGGTGGCGGCCACGGCACAGGCGCTCGGCCCACTGGTGAGGTACGTGGTTGGTGTCTCGAGGGGTAGTTTTGCGGCGGAGTGTGAATGTGGATCGGTGACGGCGAGTGAAGACGGTCTCATCGTGGCCGTCATCAAAGGACGCCGACAACCCCAATCTGCGGGCTTAGCCCGTGAAGTTAACGACCTACCAACCAAGCCGCATACATGTGGTTAAACCAGGTGATGTACCAAGGGGGAACCTTCACCATCACCCAATCACGGTAAGTTTCCGATCTCTTTGCCACGCCTATCATCAACCAGCCCCAATGGGCATTGCCGGGGGTAGGCAAAATCGAAAAACGGGTCAAAGTCATTGACGACGCCATCGCCATCCGCCCCACGGCTTACGTGAGCTTCACCTCGATCACCGCACTCTGGATGGCGCTTCCGCCGAAATCGTGCATTTTGTCATAACTTTGCTCAAAGAAATCATTAAAATTAGCACTAAATCAAATCAGGGGATTATAAAAATGTTGGCTCAGCCGTTCAGCGTCAGCCCCCTAAAAGCGGTCACTACGATTAAAATCCCTATAGTTCTCCTTGCAGTTCCTCTCACCCCTGGGGAGAGGGTTAGGTGAGGGGACTGGCCAAGAAAAAAAAGACCCGTCAGGAATAACATTTGACGGGCCTTCATCGCAACCAATGACGGATGAGTGAGAACGGCTC
>JADJUV010000013.1 GCA_016716885.1 Candidatus Trichofilum aggregatum
ATACGAGAAATTCGGCTGCCGCATCTCATTTGATTTTCCTGTGCTAAAATTGTTAGACTACCAGCAGCGGTAAGACGAACTGGCGAACCATGAAAATCCATTTGCGGTGGTGGTAGCGGCTCATCTGCAAACCTTAGCCACCCGCAAAATACCATCCGCCCGCTATGTCGCCAAATTAAGCCTCGTCAAAGCATTGTACCGTCGCGGTTTCAGCCGCCAGGAAATTATTGAGTTATTTCACTTCATAGATTGGATCATGATTCTGCCCCAAGAGATGAGTGAGCAGTTTAAGACAGACCTGATCCGGTTTGAGGAGGAAGCCCGTATGCCTTACGTTACGAGTATTGAACGATTAGCCCTACAAAAAGGGCATCAAAAGGGTCGCCAGGAAGGGTTGCGAGAGAGCATCATCGAAACGTTGCAACTGCGCTTTGAAGGAGCGACGCCGGAACTCATTGCGACTTTGGAGCAGATTCAAGAGTTGCAGGTGTTGCGCGATATTCATAAGCTGGCGGTTACGGCGACCTCGCTCACGGCTTTCACGGAACGGCTCTCTGAGTATGTCTGATCATAAACCTGTCAGACCTGTTGGAAAGAAAAGAAACCAGGCTTTTGTGTGGAGCCTGGTTTTTATTTTGCTTTTGGCAGGAGCGGGGGGCTGTACGGCGGTACCGAAGAGTGAGGCTCTACCGACCGCGGCCGCAACCGCCCTTCTCCCCCCTCCCCCCCCCCCCCCCCCCCACGCCTCTGCCTTGCCCACCTTGTTACCCACCGCCACGCCACAACCTGCCCCACTCATCACCCCAACAACCGCTCCCTGGTCAGTCAGCGCGGCCGCAAACCTCCCACCTTCTCTCCGCGCGGCCGCCACCCAACTCACCACCGCCCACCCCGACCGCTTCCGCTGGGCCGATACCACCACCCCCACCGACCTGCACCTCACTATCGCCGCGCCGGGTCAGCCGGTAGCCTATCCCATTGCTACCTGGCTCTATGCCGTAGCCGCCCCTTCAACAGCTACACCGACAGCCTGACCACCGCCGAACTCACCCAACTCTGGCAAAATGGCGAACTGGTCCTGACCGAAGACGGCCGCACTCCTCACCACCCTCTACGGCCCCCCCATCACCCCACCCACCTTCGTCACAGAAGAACAGGTAGGTGATACAGTCTGGCAAAGCGGCCGCTACACCCTCATCCCGTTCCACCACCTCACCCCTGAGTTGAAAGTGCTGCGGCTGGATGGGGCCGCCCCCATTGACCTGGATTTCAACCCGGCGGCTTACCCCTTGCGCCTCACCTTTGGGCTGGCAGGGCCATCGCTGCCCGCCAATGCGTTCCGGGCGGCGTGGCAAGAGCCGGAATCGAACTGGGACGCCGACAAAATTACCCACGTTGCCATGACGGGTGTGACCGGCACCGGGCGAGCCGTAGGCTACCAGATGGAAATCAGCGGTGTGACCTTTCCGGGCGAGGAAATCGCGCCGCTGCTGAACGCCGTAGACTTCGCCCACATGAGCCACGAAATCCCGTTCGCGCCCGATTGCCCGTTCCCTGATCCCACTGGCGGGACGACTTTTTGTGCGGATGACCGTTACCTGGAGTTGCTGACCTCGTTGGGGATTGATGTGGTGGAGATGACTGGCAACCACATCAACGATTGGGGGGAGCCAAATGTGCAGCACACCTTTGACCTGTACGAATCGGTGGGGATGCGCTGGTTTGGCGGCGGCCGCGACCTCGCCCAGGCCCAGCAGCCCCTCACCCTCACCCACCACGACAACCCTATCGCCTTCGTGGGGTGTAACCCGGTGGGGCCATATTACGCCTGGGCCGATGTGGGGTATGGCGGGTCGAATCCCTGCCCCGATTACAGCAGCACCCTCGCCCAAATCAGCCAGCTTCGGGCCGAAGGGTATGTGGTAATCGCCACGATCCAGTATTGGGAAGATTACGCTTACACCCCGACAGCGCAGCAGCAACTGGATTTTCGCCAGTTTGCGGAGGCGGGCGCGGCCGCAGTCAGTGGCAGCCAGGGTCATCACGCCATGGGGTTCGGCTTCCACAATGGCGCATATCTCCATTACGGGCTGGGCAACCTCATCTTCGACCAGCCCCAGATGCTCGGCACGGAGCAGACCTTTATTGATGTGTACACCATTTACGACGGGCGGCTTCTCAACGTGGATTTGTGGACGGGGATGATAGATATTTGTCGCTGCGGCCCATGACCCCCGCCGAACGCCAACAGCTACTCCAATCCACCTTCCAGGCCAGCGATTGGGATTAGTGGGCAGTGGGGCGGGCAGCGGGGCCGGCCGGTTGGAACTAAAAATTTAACCAATAACGGATTTTCAAGCCGGACTCCCAAAAGGCCTCAGACCATGCCTGCGCGCAGTCAGGCCCACACGCTTACCTGGTTATTTCCTTAACCCCTCCCCCACCGCCTCACCGATAGCCGCCTCGCCAATATGGGCGCAACCGTCATCCATGACGCTTACAACAACTTCAGCCACAGCTTCCACGCCATCACCTGCCGCGCTCAGGCCTGTTTTGAAGCCCGCGAATGGCATAACCATCGCGCCAACGCCCGGAACGGCTGCAACTCTTCGCCAGATCATCAACCATGTCGAAACCCAAATCCGCCATTTACTGGGCGACCGTAGCAACGACAAATTGGTGTGGGCCAGCATGAAAGCCGTCTACTCCAGCCTCATCGCCCACCGGGACGATTGGGACCTGGCCGAAACCTTCTTCAACTCCGTGACACGGCGCATCTTTGCCACCGTCGGCGTAGACCCCCAAATAGAATTCGTCGCCACCGACTTCGACTTTCCACCCACCCCTTCCCACGTAGATGTGTACCGCATCTACCAGCCCCAGGATGATTTGACCTGCCTGCTGCAACAAATCATCACCGACTACGGTTATCAGGCCCCCTTCGCCGGTCTGCCCCACGACTGCGAACTGGCGGCGCAGCAGTTACACATTCACCTGAGCGGCCGCGACATCACCCAAATTGACATGGTAAAACAACCCTTTTACCGTAGCAAAGGGGCCTATCTGGTGGGGCGCGTTTTTACCAATGGCGGCATGTTTCCTCTGGTGCTGGCAATGCTGAATGATGAGCAGGGCATTTATGTGGATAGTGTCCTGTGTGATGAGAACAGCATCAGTATTTTGTTCAGCTTTGCCCGCTCTTATTTTCATGTGGACACCCAACGCCCCTTTGATCTGGTGCAATTCATCCGCTCCCTCATCCCCCAGAAACGTAGTGCCGAAATTTATATCTCCCTGGGGTACAACAAACATGGCAAAACAGAGCTATACCGCAACATGCTGCAACACTCCGCCCAATCAGCGGCTCAATTTGAGATTGCGCCGGGGCAGCGCGGCATGGTCATGATCGTATTCACAATGCCCGATTACGATCTGGTGTTCAAAATCATCAAGGATCGGTTTAGCTACCCGAAGCGTACCACGCGCCGCGAGGTAATCGCGCAATATGAAATGGTGTTCCGGCATGATCGGGCGGGGCGGCTGATTGACGCGCAGACGTTTGAGCATCTGCAATTTCCACGCGCCCAGTTTGCGCCGGATTTGCTGCGGGAATTGCTGGAGATTGCGGGGCAGACGGTGCATGTGGAAGGGGATTCGGTGGTAATCCGCCATGTGTATGTGGAGCGGCGCGTCATGCCGTTGGATTTGTACCTGCAAGAGATGCCGCATGAGGACGCGGCCGCAGCCGTACTCGACTATGGTCAGGCCATTAAAGATTTGGCGGCCACAAATATCTTCCCTGGCGATATGCTGCTGAAGAATTTTGGGGTGACGGGGCGCGGCCGCGTGGTATTTTATGATTACGACGAATTGCGGCCGCTCACCGAATGCCGCTTCCGCCACTTCCCCGCTTCCCACTCCTACGACGACGAACTCGCCGACGAACCCTGGTTCCACATCGGCGAAAACGACGTGTTCCCCCAAGAGTTTCTCCGCTTCATGGGGCTGCCCCTCATCCTGCAAGATATCTTCGTGAACAAACACGGCGACCTGCTGGATGTCGCTTACTGGCACGACATCCAGACCCGGCTAGAGTCCGGCGAACTCATCAGCATTATCCCCTACACCGACAACCAACGCCTTCGGCGGATGACAGGGTGACAAGGTGACAGGGTGACAAAAGGAATGGTTAATGGTCAATGGTCAATTGTCAATGGCTAATGATTTGCCCAATCTCTCACATCTCCCATCTCTCAGTCCCTCTCAGTCTCCCAATCTCTCAGTCTCCCAATCTCCACTCCCAATTTGACGCACCGTGTCAAATTCCCCTTGACAACCCCTAAAACTGTGGGTAATAATTGAGCGTGTACTCAGTTTTTGAGTTTGCACTCATTTAACACCGTAGAACGTACCCCAGTCTCTCAATCTCTCAATCTCTTAGTCTCCCCGGCAAGAGAGTGAGAGACTAAGTGACTGGAGACTACGCACCACGTCAAGGGGGTCACGATGCTGGACACTCCACCAGCTACCCGGCGCGAACGGCGCGCTGAGGCCCGTCGAACGCAAATCCTGTCCGCGGCCGCGACTGTTTTCAGTCGTAAAGGGTATGAACGCGCCACCACCCGGGAAATTGCGGCCGCGGCCGATGTCTCCGAAGGAACCCTCTACAACTACTTTGCCACCAAGCGGGATTTACTTGTCGGCGTGGCCCAAAACTATGCCGATGAGGTCACGGGAGCCATCACCGAAAGCACCGCTGAAGACATAGACACCCTCGTGGCCCAACTGATCGCTAACCGCTTCCGCCACCGGCAGGAGCGTCGTTTGTTTATGCTCTTCCTGCAAGAAGCGCATCTCAACCGGGACGTATACCAGTTTTACGTCCAGGAAGCCCTCGCCCGCATCATCAGCGACACCGAAAAATTGATTCAAACCGCCATAGACAATGGCAAAATGCGCCCGGTTGACCCCGGTTTGGCCGCCCGCACCATCAGCGCGACCATCATGGGTTTCTCCGTCATGTTCGAGTTCAGCGACGCCCTCTGGGACGGCCTCAAACGCAAAGACGGCCAACCCATCACTGCCGATTGGCTAGGCGGGCAGGTGGCGGATTTGTTTTTACATGGACTAGAGAAGTAGTGTATTGGTGTATTAGTGTATAGATTCCAATATACAGTATCCAATATACCAATCTACCAATATACCAATCTACCAAGTCCAATAGCCTTATGTTCACCTGGCACACCCGCACCTTCATCATGGGCATCCTCAACATCACGCCGGATAGTTTTTCCGGGGATGGGTTATGGCACGAGGGGGATGTGATCGCGGCCGCGGCCGCGCAAGCCCAACAATTTGTCGCCGACGGGGCCGACATCCTCGACATCGGTGCGGAAAGTACCCGGCCCGGCAGTACCCCTGTCACCGCCAAGGAAGAGCTGGCCCGTGTCATTCCCATCGTCAAAGCGGTGCGCCCAGTCGTGCCTGTGCCCATCTCCATTGACACCTACCGCGCCGAGGTCGCCCGCGCCGCGTTAGACGCCGGAGCCAACTGGGTCAACGATGTCTGGGGGTTGCGAATGGACGACCAAATGGCTCGATTGGTAGCCGAGCGGGGTTGTCCGGTGGTTATCATGCACAACCGCAGCCAACCCAAAGACGCCCATCAGGAAGAACGGTTGGGGGGGCGTTATGTAGGGGTGCATTACGACGATCTCTTCGAGGACATCACTCGTGAGTTGCAGGCAAGCATCGCCCTGGCCCATACCGCCGGTATCAAAGACGAGCAGATCATCCTCGATCCCGGCATCGGCTTCGGCAAAACCGTGCCCCAAAACCTGCAACTGCTCAACGGCATTCACCATTTCAAAAGCCTGGGCTACCCCCTGCTCATTGGCGCATCGCGCAAATCATTCATCGGCTACACCCTGGACTTACCCCCCGATGAACGAGTTGAAGGCACAGCCGCCACCGTCGCCATCGCCATCGCTCGCGGCGCAGACATCATCCGCGTGCATGATGTGAAGGTGATGGCCCGGGTAGCGAAAATGACAGATGCCATTGTCAAAGGACTGAGTGAAAAGGACTGAGGACTGAGGAAAAAATAGCGAGTGGGCAAATCCTACTGCTCACTGCTCACTGCTTACTGCTTACTGACTACTGACTACTGATTACTGAACATGAGGTGAATTATGTTGGATTTTCGGTTGGATGAAGAGCAGAAAATGTTGACAGACACCATCCACCGCTTCAGTGAGGAGCGGGTGCGGAAGGTGTTTCGTCATGCCGACGAGGATGGCAAAATCCCGGCGGATGTGTTGAAGGCGGGGTGGGAGATCGGTGTATTGCCCTCTTTCATCCCCGAAGAATTGGGTGGGTTTGGTGGCCCGTCGGCGGTCACGGCGGCGGTGGCTTATGAGGAGTTTGCCTTCGGCGACCTGGCCATTGCCCTGAACATCCTCGGCCCCAGTGCGGTGGCGATGGCGGTGCTGCGGGCGGGCACGGAAGCGCAGAAAGAGGCCCACCTGCCGCTGTTTTGTGAGGAGAAGTTGCCCAGGGTCGCGGCCGCGATCACCGAACCCACCATCCTCTATGACCCGTATGACCTCAAAACCACCGCCACCCCCGACGGGGATGACGTGGTCCTCAACGGCGTCAAATCCGTCGTCCCCCTGGCCGACCAGGCGGATACCTTCCTCGTCTATGTCAACGAAGGCGGCCAAACCCAGGCCTACTTCGTCCCCGCTGACGCTCCTGGCCTGAAGTTGGGCGACCGGGACAAGCTGATGGGCATTCGGGCCTTACCCACCTTCAAACTCCACCTGGACAACGTGCGTGTGCCGGTCGAGAACCGCCTGGGTGGGGATGCGGGCATCAATTTTGGCCTGCTCCTCAACTACAGCCGGGTCGCTATGGCCGCCATGGCCGTTGGCGTGGCCCGTGCCGGTTACGAATACGCCCGCGAATATGCCAAACAACGCGTGCAGTTCGGTGAACCCATCGCCCATCGCCAATCCATCGCCTTTATGCTGGCGGAGATGGCGATTGATATTGACGGGGCACGGGTGATGCTCTGGGAAGCGGCCTGGAAGCTGGATCAGGGGCAAGAAGCGACGCAGGAAGTCACCGTATTGAAACATTTTGTGGATGATATGGTGATGACGGTGGCCGACCGTGCCCTGCAAACTCTGGGCGGTTACGGCTACATCCGCGAGTACCCGGTGGAACTGTGGTTCCGCAATGCCCGTGGGTTTGCGACGTTTGATGGGTTGGCGAGTGCATGAGAAAGAGACTGAGAGACTAAGAGAGTGAGAGATTACTGCATAGAGTCTCTCAATCTCTCAGTCTCTTAATCTCCTCCTAAAGAGGTAAAGCCATGATTGATTTTGAAATTCCTGCCAAGATAAAACAAGAACTGATGATGGTGGAGATGGTGGCGAATCAGGTGATGCGGCCGCAGTCCCGCTATCTGGATGAACACGAACACGAACGCCCCACCGCCTTTGTCAACATGATGTGGCCCATCATCAAAGACCAAAACCGCCGCCAGGTTGAGCGGTGGCAACAAAACGGCGGGGCCAAAGAAAAATCATCCGGCCCCAGCACGGCTATCCTGCGGCTGATTATGCTCATTGAGCAACTCAGTTGGGGCGACACCGGCCAATATCTGTGTATGCCCGGTGGTGGTTTGGGCGGCGCGGCCGTGGAAGCCGTCGGTACAAAGGAGCAAAAAATCCGCTTCATGAGCCGCTTCGCTGAAGGGGACGAACCTTCCTGGGGGGCGATGGCGATCACCGAACCCGACGCCGGTTCTGACAATAGCTCCATGCGGACCACCGCCGTTTTAGACCCGGAAACCAATGAATGGATCATCAACGGCGAAAAAATCTTCATCACCAGCGGTTCCCTGTCGCTGAAAGAGTCCAATGGCTTCTGTGTGGTCTGGGCGACGGTTGACCCCAAAGCCGGGCGCGGCGGCATCAAATCGTTCATCGTTGAAGGGCATACCCCCGGTGTCACCGTCAGCCCTGGGCTGGAAAAATTGGGCATCCGCGCCAGCGATACCGTCATTCTTACCTTCGAGGATGTGCGTATCCCCTACGACAACCTGCTCGGCTCGGCGGAAGTGCGGGAGCAAAAAGGGACGGAAGGGTTTGCCGGGGCGATGAAGACGTTTGACGCCAGCCGCCCGGCCGTGGCCGCCAGTGCCGTCGGGATCGCCCGCGCCGCGTTGGAGTTCACCAAAGAGACGTTGGCAAAGGAAGGGATCAAGGTGGATTACACCAAACCGGCCCACAAGATGACGGCGATGGAGCGGGACCTCATTATGATGGAAGGGCTGTATAAATCGGCCTGGCTGCTCACGCTGAAATCGGTGGCGGCGATGATGCACGGCGAAGGCAACCGGCTGGAAGCCAGCATGAGCAAAGCCCACGCCGGTATGGCCGTGACCAAAATCTCCCAGAAGGCGGTCGAACTGCTCGGCCCACTCGGTTACAGCCGGGAACTGCTGGCGGAAAAGTTCATGCGCGACGCCAAGATCAACGACATCTACGAAGGCACACGGCAGATCAATTTGCTCATTGTCGCCCGTGCTATCCTGGGGTACTCTCGCAAGGAGTTGAAGTAGGAAGTTATCAGTGAGCAGTGAGCAATCTTTACTCTTTCACTGATAACTGCTCACTGCTTACTGTTCACTATCCTTCAGGAGGAACCATGTCACAATTTGATCTCAGTGGGAAAGTTGCCATTGTCTCGGGCGGGTCGCGGGGGATTGGTGAGGCGATTGCGCGGGCGTATGCGGCCGCGGGAGCGAATGTGGTTATCAGTAGCCGCAAACTGGCGAGTGTGGCCCCGGTGGCTGAGGCGATCAATGGGTTGGGTCGCGGCCGCGCCTTAGCCGTCGAAGCTCATGCGGGACAGAGCGCGGCCGCGCAAAACCTCGTGGCTCAGGCCGTAGAGACGTTTGGCCGGGTAGATATTGCCGTCAACAACGCCGCCACCAACCCCCACTTCGGCCCCATGCTCTCGGCCCAGGAATCCCACTGGGACAAAATTGTGGAAGTGAATTTGAAGGGGTACTTCTTTTTGGCGCAAGCGGCCGCGTTGCAAATGCAAAAACAAGGCGCAAGGCGGCAAAATCATCAACATCGCTTCCGTCGCCGGGCTGAAACCGGGGCCATTCATGGGCGTCTACAGCGTCAGCAAAGCCGGTGTCATCATGATGACCCAGGTCCTCGCCGTCGAACTGGCCGCCGACAACATCCAGGTCAACGCCATTGCCCCCGGCTTCATCAAAACCAAATTCAGTTCGGCCATCTGGAGCAACGAACCGATCAACGACGGCGTCATCCAAAAAACCCCGGCGGGCCGCATCGCCGACCCGGAAGAGCTGACCGGCATCGCCCTTTACCTGGCCGCGGCCGCGTCCAGCTTCACCACCGGCACCGTTTTCACCGTAGACGGCGGGTATATTCTGACGTAGCATATTGAGGCAGATAGAACTTGATGATGAAGTACGCAAGGAGAGGTGAGATATGACTGTCAAAACCTATGAAGGCCGAGTCCAACAAGGGCAAATTCGGTTCAAAGATGCGCCCACACTGCCAGAAGGAACTGTCGTTTATGTGGTTGTCCCAGAAAAACGAGTCTCAGCTATCGATCCGACCCCTGAACAAATCGCCCTTATGATTCGGGAATCCCTCGATCAATATGCCGCAGGCGACGTTTATGAAATCGAGAGTGCAGAAGACCTCGAACGGCTGATCAATGAAATGAAACTCACTTGAACAGGTTCACGAATGAAAGTCATCACTACCCGAGATTTTATGGATAGAGTTGAAGAACTTTTGCAACTCTACCCCAGTATCATTTCCGATCTCGCCCCTGTGATAGCCCAAATAAAACGAGGAGACACACCGGGGATCGTATTTCACGAGTAGGTGGTCGGCTTGTTTACAAAGTGCGCGTTCCGAATCGGGATGCCCAACGAGGCAAAAGCGGGGGATATCGTGTTATCTACTATCTCGTAGATGGTGAAAAACGACTGTTACTGACCATATACAGCAAATCAGAGCGACAGGATATTTCTCCAGAGGAGATAGTGGCCGTTCTACGAAAGTGGGAGTCAGATCAAAAACAGCAATAAGTTTTGTGAGTGAGCTGTTTATCTCTGGCGCAATCCGTTTCACGTTCGCATTCCACGCAGTTGTATATTAAGAAAATAACCAAGTAATAGCCGTGTCATTCTGACCCTTCGACTGCGCCAGGGCAGGCTGTCTTCGAGGAAGAATCCCCACCGAGCTAGATTAACGGATGCTTCGGGGCCTCAGCATGACATTCCCGTTACCGGTCAAATTTTAAGATGCAAGAGCGTGGGAATGAGCTTAATAACCAATAATCAATAACCAATACACCCATAACCTTTTGAGGAGAACCACTATGACCTATTCCATCCGTAAGGTGGCAGTGATTGGGGCGGGCACGATGGGGGGCGGGATCGCCGCCCACCTGGCGAACATCGGCATTCCGGTGGTGTTGCTGGACATCGTACCGCCTGATTTGAAAGAGGCCGAGAAAAATGATCCCAAGGCTCGCAACCGGATCGTCAATATGTTGTATGACCGCATGGTGAAGGCGCGTCCGGCGAACCTGGCCCGAGAAGACCGGGCTAACCTGATCACGGTGGGCAACCTGGAAGATGATTTCGAGCAACTGGCCGATTGTGACTGGATTGTGGAAGTGATCATCGAGCAGTTAGCCCCCAAACAGGCGCTGATGGAGCGCATCGAAGCGGTGCGTAAACCGGGGAGCATCATCAGCAGTAACACGTCGGGCATCCCGATTCACCAGATTGCCGAGGGGCGTTCCGAGGAGTTCCGGGCGCATTTCCTGGGAACCCATTTCTTCAACCCACCCCGCTACCTCAAACTGCTGGAAATCATCCCCACCGGGGATACCAGCCAGGCCGTCACTGATTTTATGGTGCAGTTTGGCCGCGAGGTGTTGGGCAAAGGGGTCGTCGTCTGCAAAGATACCCCCAACTTCATCGCCAACCGGTTCATCGCCATTGCCGGTTCCTATGTGGCGGAGTACACCCTGAACAATGGGTACACCATCGAAGAGGTAGACACCATCACCGGCCCGGTGGTGGGCCATCCCAAAACGGCCACCTTCCGCCTGACCGACCTGGTGGGGTTGGATGTGATGATGCACGTCAACAAGAACCTCTATCCGGCGATTCCCGATGATCCGTACCGGGAAATTCTGAAGGGGGAAAAGAGCAACGCCTTAAATGAACACCTGGCGGAGCGGAAATGGCTGGGCAACAAGAGCGGGCAAGGGTTCTACAAAACCGTTATGGTGGGGGGCAAGAAAGAGTTCCACATTCTGAACCCGGAGACGATGGAATACGAAGCGCCCACCAAAGTGCGTTTTGATTCATTGGGGGCGGTGCGGAAGGTCGAGGATTTGGGGGCACGTCTGCGCCAATTGATGCAATTTGAGGATCGTGCCGCCACATTTATCAAAGACACCACCTATTACACCCTGGCCTACGCCGCCTACATCACCCCGGAAATCGCCTACAGCATCCTGGATGTAGACAACGCCAACCGCTGGGGGTTTGCCCATGAAGCTGGCCCGTTTGAAATGTGGGACATGCTGGGTGTGGCCGAAACGGTCGAAAAGATGGAAGCGGCCGGGCTGACGGTCGCCGCCTGGGTGAAGGAGATGCTGGCGACGGGACACAGTTCGTTCTACCAGAATGGCTGTTACTACGATTTCCAGACGAAGCAGTATGTGGATAAACCGGCGGATCGTTTCCAGATTACGGTGGTGGGTTTGCACACCGGGGGCAAAGAAATCGCCCGCAATGATAGTGCCAGCCTGCTCGACATGGGGGATGGGGTCGCCCTGTTGGAGTTCCATGCCAAGATGAATGCCATTGATGGGGAGATTGTGGCGATGGCGAATACGGCGTTGGAACGGCTGGACAAGGATTTTGATGCCCTGGTGATTGGCAACAATGGGCAGGATTTTTGTGTGGGGGCGAATATTGCGGCGATAGGGTTCGCGGCCGCGCAAGGGTTATGGTCCCAAATTGACGAATCCATCCACGCCCTACAAGACATCACCTTCCGCCTGCGCCATGCCCCCAAACCGGTCGTTACCGCCCCACACCAACGGGTTCTCGGTGGCGGTGTCGAATTTAGCATGGCCGGTTGGGCCTCCGTCGCTGACCACGAAACGTACATGGGGCTGGTTGAAGTGGGCGTCGGGGTGATTCCGGCGGGCGGCGGCTGTAAAGAGCTGGTGCGCCGCAAAATCAACCCGGTCATGCGTACCGATAACGCCGATGTTCTGCCGGTGATGCAGGATGTATTCACCCAGGTGGCAATGGCGAAGGTGGGCGAAAGCGCCTGGCAGGCCAAGTCACTCGGTTATCTGCGGCCCGATGACTGGATCGTGATGAACAGTGAACACCGGCTGGCGAAGGCCAAGCAACTGGCCCTGCAACTGGTGGAAAGTGGGGCGCGGCCGCCGGAAATCGAAAAAGTGTACGCGGCCGGTCGCGATGTGTACTACGCCCTGCGTCTGGGGCTGAAAGGGTTTGTCTGGGGCAACTACGCCAGCGAATACGACGCCTTCATCTCGTCCAAACTGGCGTTTGTCCTGTGCGGGGGTGACATCAGTGCCCCCGCCTGGGTAGACCCCTGGTACATCCTCGACCTGGAGCGGGAAGCGTTCCTCTCCCTTCTTGGGCAAGAAAAAACCCGTGACCGCATCACCCAGATGCTCATGACCGGTAAACCGTTACGGAATTAAGAGGAACACAGAGGGCACAGAGGGGACACAGAGTTACACAGAGAATACCTTCTTTTTCTCTGTGAATCTCCGTGACTTCTCTGTGAATCTCTGTGTCCCTGTCTGGTATTTTCAATAGGAGAATCGAAATGACACGTGAAGCTGTAATTGTGGCGGGGAGCCGGACGGCGGTGGGCAAGGCCAAGCGGGGTGTGACCCGGAACTGGCGTTCGGATGATATGGCGGCCGCAGTCATTCAAGAAGCATTACGTCAGGCGCAGGGGTTAGACCCGGCCGATATTGACGATGTGATTATTGGTTGTGCCATGCCCGAAGGGGCGCAAGGGCTGAACTTTGGCCGGACGATTGCCTTACGCGCCGGTCTACCCGTGGAAACCCCCGGCATGACCGTCAACCGGTTCTGCTCCAGCGGCCTGCAAACCATCGCTATGGCCGCCGAACGCATCATTGCCAATGGGGCGGACTGCATCATTGCCGGTGGCGCGGAAACGATGAGCCTGGTTCCCATGACCGGCTACCGCGTCAACCCGAACCCGTACATGGTGGAAAACCAACCGGAAGTGTACATGAACATGGGGCTGACGGCGGAGCAGGTGGCGCAGGAGTTTGAGGTGTCGCGGCAGGCCCAGGATGAGTTTGCCGTACGGAGTCATCAACGCGCGGCCGCGGCCTATGCCAAAAATCTGTTCCAGGGTGAAATCCTGCCCCTGGAAATTGAGGAAGTGACGGCTGGCCCCAATGGCCCCCAGCGCCACACCATGATTCTGGACCGGGATGAACATCTGCGGGCGGATACGACGTTGGAAGGTCTGGCGAAGCTGAAACCGGTGTTTAAGATGGGGGGCACGGTCACGGCTGGCAATGCTTCACCGTTGAGCGACGGCGCGGCCGCGGTCATCGTCATGGAACGTAGCATGGCCGAGAGCCTGGGCCTCAAACCCCTCGTCCGCTTTGTGGGGTTCACCGTGGGCGGGGTACGTCCCGAAATCATGGGCGTCGGCCCCATCAACGCCATTCCCAAACTGCTCAAACGCACCGGCATGAGCCTGAGCGACATTGACCTCATCGAACTGAACGAAGCGTTTGCGGCGCAGGCGTTGGCGGTGATTCGTGAGTTAGGGCTGGACGAAGAGCGGGTCAATGTGAACGGCGGCGCAATTGCGTTGGGGCATCCGTTGGGGTGTACCGGGGCCAAACTCACAGTCCCTTTTTGTTGCATCGTAACACGCACCGATTTCCAGAAGCTCGTGGCCTTGATCGTTTTACTAAAGCCGTTACCATAGCTGTTCAGATATCCATTTGCGGTCCTGGTTTGTAGTGACCGCTTTAGCGGGCTAACGCCAGCCCGCTAAAGCGGTCACTACAAACAGAATCTTTTCTTGAACGCTATCACTATCTTTGCAGTTTGGCTGGATGCCTGCTCAGTCCTGTCGCGAGGGCATCCTGGAATGACCAGGTTGTTGGGATTCTTCGCTCCGAAGACTTCGCTCAGAATGACAAGTTTAAGGTAGCGTTTTGCCCTTTAAGAAAAAGTGCAAACATAGTGGCTATATAAACGTCGGAGAAATTTCTGTTTAATGGTCGGGTTTTACTCAGGGGTGACGTAGGCTGAGGTGATGCCCCCATCTACGAGAAATTCGGTGCCGGTCATATAGGATGAATCATCGGAAGCAAGGAACAAGGCGGCCTTCGCCATCTCTTTGGCTTCGCCAAACCGTCCCATGGGAATGTGGACGAGACGACGTTGTTTCTTTTCTTCGGTGTTCAAGAATTTCATGAGCAACTCGGTGCGCAGGGGGCCAGGGCAAAGGGCGTTGACGCGGATGTTTTGCCGGGCGTGGATAATCGCCAACTCACGGCTCATGGCCAGGACGGCCCCTTTGCTGGAAGTGTAGGCCAGTTGGGGTGTGGCCGCGCCCAGGTGGGAGACGAAGGACGCCGTGTTGATAATCGAGCCGCCCCCGGAGCGTTGAATGGCCGGAATGCCATATTTACAGCCGAAAAAGACCCCTTTGACGTTGATGGCAAAGGTCAAATCCCAGACGGATTCGCTCGTGGTCATGGCGTTGTCGTCGTCGCTGTGCATGATGCCGGCGTTGTTGAACAGGACATGCAGGCCGCCAAAGGTTTCTTCGGCGACCCGCACCATGTTTTCACAATCAGCGGCTTTGGAGACATCAGCGTGGACGTAGATAGCGGAACCACCGTTGGCCTGAATCGCGGCCGCGACCTCTTCCCCCGCTTCATCATTGACATCTACCACGACCACTTTGGCCCCTTCCTCAGCAAAAAGCAGGCAAGTTTCCCGCCCAATGCCGCTGCCACCCCCAGTGATTACGGCTACTTTATTCGCTAAACGCATATTATTTTCCTCCTAACAAGAATATGGAACTGGCCTTACAAAGACCTGTCAAAACGAACCAAAACTCGACGTTTTCGTATCGTGGCCCTGAATGGCACAAAATTGGACAAAGCGGGGCAATTATCTCCCTACTCTGGACAAAATCACAACTCTTTTTTTATTTAAGTGTTAGAATCGTTTAGGTATCGCGTTTTCGTCCCCTAATCAGAGAGTAGTTGCCATGAATGGTAGCTCACCCGCAAGAATAAGTTCCCGATAAGTAATAAACATCATGCCCCAGAGCTAACACTCTGGCTGGTTTGGGTTTTTTGTTATTCGGAACAAAGGAGATCAGGAATGGATTGATTTCGTTCAATATCCCCACCATATAAGCCCGTTGTTTTGACTCATCAACTTACACTGGGAGAGCCATTTTGCCATTGGAGGAACTGGAGATGTCTCAACAAAGTGGAAATGTACGGTATGAAAATGTGGGTAAGGAGTACCTGGAAAAACGGCGTTTACGCAAGAGCGCGGATTGGATTTTACTCTGGGCTTTGGGGGTGGGTGCGGTTATATCGGGGGATTATTTTGGCTGGAATTTTGGCTTGCCCTTGGGGGGGTTCTGGGGATTGACCATTGCTACTATTTTGATGGCGGTGATGTATGTGTGCATGGTCTATAGCATCGCTGAATTGTCCACCGCTTTGCCTCATGCGGGGGGGTTTTATTCTTTTACACGGAGTGCCTTGGGACCATTGGGCGGTTTTATTTGTGGCGTGACAGATACGATTGAGTATGTGATCACCCCGGCCGTTATTGTGGTCGGCATTGGTGGTTATTTGAATGCCCTGATTCCTACTGTACCGCTGTGGGTTTGGTGGCTCATCGCCTACGCCATTTTTGTCGCCATTAACATTCGTGGGGTGGAGTTAACCCTGAAAGTGGGGATGGTGATCACGTTATTGGCGACAGCGGTATTGGTTGTTTTTTATCTGGCGGCTCTGTTCAGTGGTGAATTTCAGTGGAACTTGCTATTCAATATACCAGCGGATCCGGGCCAATCGGCGACCTGGTTGCCTAAAGGTTGGTCAGGCGTGTTTTTTGCTTTGCCCTTTGCCATCTGGTTTTATCTGGCCATTGAACAGTTACCCCTGGCCGCTGAGGAAACGCATGATGTGGTGCGAGACATGCCCAAAGCCTTGATTTGGGGGATTGTCACTCTGTTGATTTTGTCCCTGTTTACGCTGGTGCTAAACAGTGGTGTGGGCGGTGGCGCGGCCGCGATTGGTGAATCAGCGGCTCCCTTAGCCGATGGGTTCCAGGCCATCTTCGGCATTGGAGCCACCTCAACTATTCTGACACTGATTGGTCTTACGGGCCTTGTCGCCAGTTTCCACACCATTATCTACGCCTACGGGCGGGTGCTGTTTGCTCTTTCTCGTGCTGGTTACTTCCCTCGTGCCATGTCGCTCACCAGCAAAACCCATACACCCCATTTAGCCCTACTCATCGGCGGCATTATTGGCTTCCTGTGTGCCTTACTTTTGGATTTTGCCAACAAAGGGGCCTTTGGCGTTTCAGCCAGTGCCACTGTTGGTGGTGCATTGCTCAACATGGCGGTGTTTGGGGCTGTCATTTCCTATGCTCTGGTCTTGATCAGCTATATTGTTTTGAAAGTACGCCAGCCCAACCTTCCCCGCCCCTACCAAAGCCCTCTTGGTATCCCTGGCGCAGTCGTCGGCATTGCCCTGGCTCTGCTGGCCCTTCTCGCTTGCTTAACAAATTCTGACTATCGGCCAGGCGTTTGGGGTGTCGGCGTTTTCATCATCGTGGCGATTATTTATTTTCTGGTTTATAGTCGCAACCATCTGGTAGCCCAGGCTCCGGAAGAAGAAGTGGCCCTGATGGCTGAAGCTCAGAAAGAGTTGGCGCACAAGTAACGAATCGGCTGTGACCTGGTGCTGGAGTTTAGAGCTAGAGGATAGAGCTAGAGGAAATTACTCTGGAAAATCCTCTGGCTCCGAACGCCAAACTCAAATTGTAGGAGTTCCCCTATGAGTGGGGCGCACCAAGATGGATGAAAATTCGGGGAACTCTAGGAACTCAGGGGAACTTGAAACCTGGAACTTGAAACCTGAAACCTGGAACTTGAAACCTATTTTCGTAGGAGACCCTTTATGCAAAAAAATTATGGTATGTTGACGCTGGCCGATTTGACCAGCAAGGTAGAAGCCGGGGAAATTGACACCATTTTGGTGCAGTTTACCGATCATTATGGCCGCTTCATGGGCAAACGGTTTGATGCCGAGTTTTTTGTGGATGAGATTGCCGGGCATGGCACACATGGCTGTGATTATCTGCTGACGGTGGATATGGAGATGGAGCCGGTTCCGGGTTACAAATATGCCAATTGGGAATTGGGCTATGGCGATTTCCACATGGTTCCTGACATGAGCACCCTGCGGGTCGCCAGTTGGCTGGAGAAAACGGCCGTCGTGTTGTGTGATATTGAGGATGAGCGAAAACACCAATTGGTCTCGGTGGCTCCGCGGACTATTTTGCGCCGCCAGATGGAGAACGCGGCCGCGCTCGGTTACACCAGCAAAGCCGCCTCAGAGTTGGAATATTATGTGTTTGAAGATACCTACAAAGCGGCCGCGCAACAAGGCTACACCGGCCTCGATCCCATCGGTTGGTACATTGAGGATTACCACATGTTCCAGGGGGCACGGCAAGAAAAATTCACCGCCCAGGCCCGTCATCACCTCAAACATTCTGGTATCCCGGTCGAAAATTCCAAAGGGGAGTGGGGGCTGGGCCAACACGAGCTTAATATTCGTTACAGCGACATCCTGACGATGTGTGATCGCCACGCCCTGTACAAACAAATCCTCAAAGAAACCGCCGACAAGGTGGGTGTCAGTCTTACCTTTATGGCGAAATATGACATCGGCCAGGCTGGCTCCAGTTGTCACATGCACCTGAGCCTCTGGCAAGGGGACAATAACGCTTTCCCTGGTGACCAGGAATATGGGCCGGTGATGGGGTCGGATGTATTTCGTTGGTTCCTGGGCGGCTGGATTGCCCATGTGCCGGAGTTGATGGTTTGTTATGCGCCTACGGTGAACTCCTACAAACGGTATCAGGCGGGTTCTTGGGCACCCACGAGCATGGCCTGGAGCTACGACAACCGCACCGCCGGGTTCCGGGTGGTGGGCAAGGGGCCGAGTCTACGCATTGAGTGCCGAATTCCGGGGGCGGACTGTAACCCGTATCTGGCTTACGCGGCCGCGCTCGCTTCCGGTCTCGATGGCATTCGCAACCAGATAGAACCCCCGGCCATCTTCCAGGGGGATGTGTACACGGCCAAAGGGTTGCCCCAGGTTCCCCGTACCCTGCGCGATGCCACCGACCTGTTCAGCGGTAGTGATTTCGTCAAACAGTCGTTTGGCCCCGAAGTGGTAGACCACTACACTCACTTCTTCCGCGTGGAGCAATCCGCTTTTGACAATTACGTTACCGATTGGGAACGCAAACGGTACTTCGAGCGGATTTAATAATACCTAACGAGTCAATTTCTTGACCAGTAAGGAAGAAGATCAGCCACGAATTTCACGAATTAGCACGAATGGGAAAATGAAAATTCGTGTTAATTCGTGAAATTCGTGGCAAAAACCTCTTTGGTTCTGGCTCGTGCAGGTTAAGCTTTAGGACACGGGCTACACGGATGGTCATGGATAAAGAAATACTCCATGTTAATCTGTGAAATCCGTGTCCCACTTTTCTTCATGGCACGAACACCGATTATTGGCATTACCACCTACGAACGTAGCCCCGACGATCATTTTATGTTGCCGACGGTGTACGTGGATGCCGTGCGCCGGGCGGGCGGCATCGTTATCCTGATTCCACCCGGCGAGCCACACCTGGATGAATTGCTGGCTTTGCTTGATGGCGTCATCTTTTCCGGCGGCGGGGATGTAGACCCGGCCCACTATGCTGGAACGCTTCACCCGGAAATTTACACCATCAGCCCGGAGCGGGATGACATGGAGCTGGTTTTAGCCCGGAAGATCATTGAACTCGGCAAACCGACGTTGTGTATTTGCCGGGGGACGCAAGTGCTGAATGTGGCTTTGGGGGGCACACTGATTGAGCATTTGCCGGATGTGGTGGGGGAGACGGTGGCGCACCGGGAGCCGCCGGATGTGCCGATTAACCATGAAGTGACGGTCGCGGCCGCGTCCCAACTCGCATCCATCTTGCAACAAACCACCGTTCAGGGGGCATCCTGGCATCACCAGGCAGTGCGTCAGGTAGCCAAGGGGTTAAACGTGGTAGCCCAGGCCGCCGATGGAACCATCGAAGCCCTGGAAATGCCCGCTCACCCCTGGCTCATCGCTGTGCAGTGGCATCCTGAAATCACCGCGGCCGCGGACCCCACGCAACAACGGTTGTTTGATGCGCTGGTACAAGCGGCCCGCCCCTGACATCCTAACCTGGACAAGCCAGAACGAAAAAGAAGGAACACAGAGCGGCACAGAGAAAACACGGAGATACACAGAGTTTAAAGAATTCTCTGTGAACCTCTGCTCATCCTCTGTGAATAACCTCTTTCTAGCTAACTGGTCAAGAAATTGACTCGCAAGGCATTGTTTTCAGATTAACGTGACACCAACGACAGCCCAAGAATGGAGTGAACGTGGCGAAGAGGCCCTGCGCCAGGCCGATTGGCACAGGGCCAGGGATTGTTTCGCGGCCGCGCTCCAACTCGAAAAAACCCCCTCGGCCCATGATGGGTTAGGTCAAGCCTTGTGGTGGCTAAACGATATTGAAGAAGCCCACAAACAGCGTGCGGCCGCGTACCTGGGCTACAAAGAGCAAGGTGAATCAGCCAAAGCCGCTCTCGTGGCTGTCTGGTTAGGCCGGGAACAACTATTCCTCGCCGGTAATGACAGTGCCATGAAAGGCTGGTTTGCTCGTGCTGACCGCCTGTTGAAACAAACCGACGCTACGGTTGAACATAGCTGGTGTACACTTCTCAAAGCCTCCATCCTGGCTTCCCCAGAGGCTTTGGCCCAAATCGCTGAGCAGACGGTTGCGGCCGCACAAACCTTTGCCGACCCGGCTTTGGAAGCCCTGGCCCTGGCTTTTTATGGACTGGCCGAGGTCAGCCGCGGCCGCGTTGAGTCAGGACTCCAGCTACTCGACGAGGCGATGGTGGCGGCCATAAGCGGCGAATTAAATAACTTCATGGCCGTCAGTGAACTGTTTTGTGTCACCTTATCGGCTGGCGAACTATCGAGCGACCTGATACGGGCTGAACAATGGTGCCAGATGGCCAACGATTATGCCCAACGGTACCAATGCTCTTTTCTCTCCGCTTATTGCCGCACCACCTATGGTGGCCTACTGACCATGTCTGGGCGTTGGGACAAGGCAGAAACAGAGCTAGTCGGGGCGATTCAGGCTTTTGAGGCGGGGCATCGCGCCCTGCGGGTTCATGCCGTCCTCAAACTGGCCGATTTGCGCGTGTGCCAGGGGCGTTTGGAAGAAGCGGAACTCCTTTTGCGTGGGTATGAAGATATAAGCGCGGCCGCACTTCCTTTAGCCCGTCTTCATTTCGCCCATGGTGAGGCGAAACTGGCTCAGGCCATCATTCAGCAAACCCTACCCCCTCCCGATAGCCAAACCTTGCATCACCTACCCTTGCTCTTCTTGCAGGTGGACATCCTATTGGCCCAAGAACAAGTAGATGAAGCCCGTGAGCTTGCTGGGCAACTGGCCCTTCTCGCTCGCCAGACCCAAAGCGATCTGCTCATAGCCCAGGCCGAATTTGCCCTGGGCCGGGCGGAGCGGCATCATCCGCAACAGGCCGTGGCCCATTTTCAAACCACGTTAGCCCAGTTGCCACGCCTTGAGCAATCCCTTCTTGCCAGTCGTGCCCGCCTGGAGATGGCGCAATTGTTGCAAGAGAGCGATTGGGCTGGGGCTGTGACCTGGGCACGAGCGGCCCTGGCATCGTTTACACGGTTAGGCGCGACGTATGAGGCCAATGTCGCGGCCGCGCTCCTGCGTCAGTTAGGTGTACAACCCCGCACTGGGCCACGTCTACCCGAAACGATCAGCCAACGAGAAATGGCCGTTCTGACTTTACTGGCGCATGGTTTGAGCAACCGCGAAATCGCCGAGCGCCTGGTCATCAGCGAAAAAACGGTCGAACACCACGTCAGCCAGGTGTTGAGTAAATTGGGGGTTCGCAACCGGGCGGAAGCGGCCGCGTTAGCCGTCAATACAGGTATCCTGGAGCAAAATAAGGGTAGCCAATAGGGGATACCCCCGATGTACCCAGAAGCCAACCCTTTTATCATTCTCTCAGTTTAACATTCGCATCCCCAACAGGAGAAACTGAGATGAATCATACCCCTCAACCATTCAAGCTAGATCCAGCCCAAGGCCGTGCCTTATGGCATCTAGGAGCTTTAATCAACTTCAAAGCTCTGGGAGCTGAGACCAACGGTGCTTTTTGGGCATTAGAAGGGCTGGCAGATAGTCACATGGCTGTGCCGCTCCATGCCCATACCCACGAAGATGAACTTTGGTATATTTTAGAAGGAGAAATTGCCTTCACTATCGGCGACAAAATCTTGACCGGCGGCCCTGGCACAGTAGCCTACATTCCTAAAACCGTTCCCCACACCTTCCAGGTCATTTCCCCAACGGCCCGCTGGTTTGGCCTGGGAATGCCCGCCGGGCTGGATCAATGGTTCTTTGAAACCGGTGAACCCGCCACCGCCATGACCCTGCCACCCCCGCCCGACGGCCCACCAGATGTGGCCGCTATCGTTGCCAGCCTCCAGGCATACGGGACCGAAACATTAGGCCCGCCACCAGGCATAACAAACTAAACTATTGGGCATGGGCGCTTTTGAGCTAACCCGGGGAGGGGGGGGGGGGGGGGGGGGGGGATTTCCGAGGTCGGGCTAATTGCCGCCAAAGTCAAAAACCTTATCGGAATTAATAACATGTCACGCGAAGGCGCAAAGCTCGCCAAGTTTTTCCTTTGCGCCTTCGCGCCTTGGCGTGAGGTATTTATCAGGCCGTTGGCCCGCTAAAGCGGTCACTACGAACCCAGGAAGAAGGGTTGGTTTGAGCCAGGGCCAACAAAAGGTGAAAAGCAAAGGCCAGATCGACCAAAAAGTAACCGTGATCCACCAGCCCATGCGCCAGCATGTAGGCCAATGAACCAGCTATCCCCACTGCCACCGGCCAGAATTCCGTGTTGCGCGAGGATGGCGGCTCGCTGATGGCGGCGCGGACCTTCTGACCCAACTGCCAGAACAGCCAGCCCCCGGCCATTAGCCCCAACAAACCCAGCCGGGTAGCAAAATCCAGCACCAGATTATGCGGATGGTTGAGGTTGGGTTCTTGCCAGGCGGCGTTAAGAATGTAGCGGCCGCGATAGGCATATAAAAAGTTGTCCAGCCCCACCCCCAACCAGGGATGCTCCCGAATCATTTCCAGGCTGGCCTGCCACAGATAAAGTCGGAAAAAGCCTGTAATCTGGGGGTTTAACCGCCCCGCCAAAGCCGGGATTTGCATGGCTACCAACAAACCAATGACCCCAACCACAGCCAACCCCACCAGCCAGGGCCACGTCCGCCGCCCGGCTCGCCGTTGCCAGATAACAAACAGCACCAAAAAAGCGGCTGGCAAACCCAGTAATATCCCCCCTTTGCTGAAGGTGAGGAGAAAAGCCAGAAGCATGGGGAACGCGGCCGCGAGGTAAAACCAGGGGCGTGTGGCGTGTTGCGTATTGCGTACAGAGAGAGACTGGAGACTGGAGACTAGAGACTTAAAACTCGAAACTCGAAACTCAAAACCCGAAACTCGAAACACCCCCACCGCCACAGCTATCGGCAAAACCCGCCCCAGGTAGAGGGCCACATTGTTGGGTGAACCGTAAACAGAGCGTAACCGCATCAGCCCCCCCTCGGCGGTGATGAGTTGGTCGGAGCCGGTGGCGTATTGGAACAGACCAATCAGGGCCATCACCAGCCCACCCAACACAAACGCATCCAAAATCAGCCAAAACTCGGTGCGAGTGGGTTGGCTCAGACGAAAAACAGCATAGAACAAGACCGGCTCCACGATGAGCCAGCGCCATTCGTTGGTGGCAACATCTAGCCGCTCGGTGAAAAAGAGCGACAACGTACCCACCACCAACAACCCCAAAACCGCCCATCCGCCCTTGAAACTCGAAACTTGAAACTCGAAACTGAGGGCGAGACAACCGGGAATGCACGTTCGGGTGATTTGTCAGCGGTTGCCCCGGTTGTCCCACCCCTACGAAACGCGAAACGGCCCATCTAAGCACAAACGCGGCCGCGGTCAGCACCGTAAAAATCTCCAATAAACTAAAGGTGTACTGGCTTATGGTTTTGCTCCACACCAGCCGGAAAGGGATGGTGAAGGCGATAAGCACCAGCCCCCAGGTGGGGCGCAGGTAAAGCAAAACGAACAAGGTGATGAGGCCCAGGCTGTAGAGGTAAAAACTGGGGGCGACATAAAAAAGGAACGCGGCCGCGACCGTCAACCCTATCTGTCCCCCCTCACCCAGGCGACGATACAACCCTTCCATCTGGGCGCCCCAGGTGAGCCAACCCCCCCCCCCCACCAACAATCCAGCCAGCCCGGTCAGGAACAGTTGCCCGGTAAGGCTCAAGCGGTGATAGGCCAGGCTAATCGTTTGCCCCAACCGGCCCCAATCGGCCCGCCGCCCGGTATAAATCGCCAGAGCCAGGAAGGAGATCGCGGCCGCGGCCCACCCCACCAACCCCCAACGATACGCTGTATCATTCGGTCGGTAGAGCACACTGAACCCATTCAAGGCCCATTGATCCCAACCCCGATCCGCTACCAACGTGAGCGTATGCGGCCCCGGTTCCAGGTCACGGGCCACCCAAACCAGCGCCAGATAATCTTCGGCGGGGTCTGGAGCCGTAAGTACCAGGGTTGAGCCATTTTCATCACGGGGCAGGGCGTTGGCTGGTTGACCGTCTACGGTGGCATAAAAACGGGCACGGAAATCGGCCCGACGCACCCGCACCGCCACATCCGTCCCCCAAAAGCGCAAACTTACACTATCGCCACTCTGGCTGATGTCGGCACCATACTCTGGCGAGAAGCGCCAGCCCCCTTCAAACTGTTGGGCCGGAGCCGCCGCGCTGGCGAGATGGAAACCTGGGAAAGCCACCGATTCATCCGCCTGGGGCAACCGGCTCTCAGCATTAGCCCACCGTTTGAGGCTAAAGCCCCAACGCGGATCGTCCGCGGCCGCAAGCGGCTCCCAGTTCTCCACAAACATCAGACCCATCCAGGGCCACTCCTGCCGCGCGCGGTCAAACCCCGCCAGCGTCCAGGCCATTTGCGTTTCTGCACTCGTTTGGCCCCAAACTGAGGGGGAACCCGTCCAACCCAGAGGCAACGCATTCCAGCCCCAGTTGCCCGCCCAAACCGCCTTGTGACCATCGCCGTTGCGCTCCATGACCTCGCGCAAAAGGATGATGCGGCTAAAGTTCAAGGTGTCCAAATCAACGGTGCGCTCGGCCGGGCCGTCGTCAAACCCATACGGTTTACCGGCGGCGATGTCGAAGAACGCGGCCGCACCCGCTTCGTACATGGCTTGCAAAAAAAGGGGATCGGCCAGGTTTTTGGGGCCGGTTTCTATGGTGGGAGCCAGGGGGGCGGCGACGATATGGGCGGTGCTGTCATGGGTGCGAATGGCCTGGGACGCGGCCGCGAGCAAGGCCACATATTCGTCGGGGTTCACTGGCTGGTTGCCCCAGTGGGAGGTCAGGTTTGGTTCGTCCCAGATGATGTAAGCCTCAACGGTTGCTCCATAACGGCGGGAAAATTCCCCGGCCCAGGCCGCAAATTGGTTGGGGTCGTCGGGGGGCAAATTGGTTGGCGGGGTCGCCGTCTAGCAAGGGGATGAGGGTGAGATGGTGGCGGGTTGCGGCCGCGAATATCTGATCACTATTTCCCAATCAAAATTCTCACGCCAATAAAAACTTTGTTTGAGATGAGTAAACCCGGCCCCGGCCATTTGGGCCAGGTTCTCATCCAATTCTGCTGGGTTATACTGCTCCAGAACCACATTCACGCCCCAGGCCGCCCCACCCCCCAGAACCGGCAATGGCGCGTCAACCGAAATGCCCCGTGCCAAAAAATCCCAACGTGCCTGCCACGACCCCAGAGCCACCAAGGCCAGAAATGTGAGCGCTAAAAAGAAGAGCGAATACCTGGGAGATCGTTGTAGGTGCATAAAGGGGAGACCGAAGATGGGGGGGACTAGAAACGAGCGTCCTCTTACGTTTGTAGTGACCGCTTTAGCGGGCAAAACCGGCTGAAGCCTTCACTACAAACGGGGAGTGGACCTCAGGAACTCTCGACCGCAACTCAGTTATCGGGGTTCAGAAATTCGTAGCCGGGGGGCAGTTCTTCTAAGGGTAGTTCTTCTACGGCCTGCGCCGGGGCGGTGATGCCCGCACCGTAGGGTGCCCAGGTGGGTGTACTGATGCCCGTTTCATCCTGGCTGATGCGATGGGCTTCGTTGGTGTCCAGGTTGAGCACGTATAAACCGTTGTTAAACACAAAGGCCATGTCTCGGCCCGACGCACCCCAGGCCATAAATTGCTGATTGCTCGGGAAGCGGCTGTTTTCGCCCACGGCCGGGTAAACCTGCCGCGCATTACTACCATCCTGATCCATGAGCCACAAGGTGTAGCTACTGTTTTCACTCTCCAGCGGATTGGTGGCCCGCAAGAAGGCAATCCGGCTGTTGCGTTCACCCGCCTCGAAGAGCTGATTGCTCAGGGGTGACCAATTGGAATGGCCCCACATGCCCACTTGCTCAACAAACCGGACAACCGCGTTAGAACCTACATCGGCCACGTAGCTATCAAACAGCAGGGCTTCGGCATCCGGGCCGCTATGGGCCACAAAGCTGAGATAACGACCATCGGGCGACCAGGAAAGAGTCGGGACCCACACCCAGTTGCGTTGGGTATTGTACTCGGTAAAACGATGCAGTTGACGGCGTTGCTCAGCTTCGTTGGTGGTTTGTAGGTCAATCACCCCAATTTCGTCGGCGTAGCTGTAGGCGATGTAACGACCACTCGGCGACCAGGCGTAATTGCCACCCCACCAACCATAACTGGCCGGATAGGGTTCGCTTACCTGCCGCTCCACAAAAGAAAAACTCTGTCGCACGGTAATCGTCGCCACCCAGAGATCATTGTTGGCTTCCCAACCGGGTGGTAGCTCCGTGCGAATACCGGTGGTATAGGCGATTTGCAGAGCCGTCTCATCCGCAATGGCTGGGTTCCAATCGGCCCAGAGGACATCATACACGCCTAAACGGCGGGCTATGGCCCCCTGTCCTGTTCCCACCAGCCATAGTTCATTAAAATGTTCACCGTCGTCCAGCCGACGAGTGTACAAAAGATGGCCGCCCGTGGGCGAGAGCTTGAATACCCGCCCATCCAGGGGGCTACCCGTGTTTAACTGTTCCGGGAAAGCGGTGGAGCCGCGCAAAATGAGGGCATTGCCGCCACTGATATAGGCCAGATTACCAGAAAAAACCAGGGTTCCCGGTGTGGCCCCAATGCCCACCATCACAATCTCGTCCTGAGCCAGTTCCACATCCGTCACGCGCACCACCTGCCGCTCTACTTCCAGGCCGTCGTGGTAGACAATACGCACGGTGACTTCTTGTAGCCCGGTCTGACCCACCTGGAGAATGATGGGCGCATCATTGGCGTTCATGCTCTCGTTACGCACAACCTTGCGGCTAAAGGGCACGGCCTGCTCGATGATTTCCAGGCTTTCGCTTACGCGAACAATGGTGATGGCCAGGTCGGGTGTCAGGGGGGTGAAGAGGGGTGGGTCTATCTGGTCAGTATCCGCGGCCGCGATGCCTGCCTCCGTCAACAGTTCACGCACATTGCTGGCCGAGGTCTCTATCTCCTGGGTCTGGCCATCTACGGTCACGCTTACCGTGAAAGTTTGTTCGCCCAGGGCGATGCTGGTGGGTTCGTTGCTACAGGCGGCGAGGAAGAGGGTGAGGAGAAAAAAGGTGAGGAGAAGGAGCCGCTGGCGGCTGGCGGTTGGCGGCTGGCTTTTTCTGGCTAACGGCCAACGGCTAACGGCCAACGGCCCCCCTATTTTCAGGCTTGTTGCCATAACTGGCGAAGCTCCGGGGCCAGGGTTTTTTCCACCTGGCTTTGTAAATCTTTATCTATCAACTGCTTAACGCCACCAAAGACGGCCACGACGGGGATGCGGGCAAATTCCCAGTCGGTGTTGCCAGCTCGCAAACCCACGCGGCGTTGGAACTCTTTGGCCGGTATGTTGGTGTTGCGGAAATGGAGAAGCCAGAAGACACGGGTTAGCGGCCGCGATAAATCTTCCGGTAACGCCTTGGCCAACGCCTTCTTGGTACGGCCATCCAGGTTGACGCCCAGCATGTTTAGAGTGGCATCGCTCCAGCGCACCGCATGATCATCCGTCCGCAGACTGCCCTTTTGTTTCACATGTTGATAATAGTTGCTCAAATCTTTCATCGTTGCTCCAATGATTAACAGGTTTTGGTTGGTACTTGGTGACCCTATTTTAGTTCTAAAATGGGTGAGATGCTAAAGAGCGGGAGTAAGAGCTAGAGCTAGAGCCAGAACCGAAGAGGTTTTTGCCACGAATTAAACGAATTAGCCCGAATGGGAAAATTAAAGTTCGAATCAATGCGTGGCTAATCTTCTTACTCATGGTACAAGAAATTAACTCGTAAGGTGGCCCTCATCTTTTCCAAGACTTCGCTTGGAAAAAAGGTGTCTACACGGATAGGAAGAACACGGATAAAAGCCAAAGAGGCCATGGTGTTTCTCCGTATCCGTGGGAACAAGACCCCAAAGCCTTCCATTTTTCAAGAAGATCGACAATTTTTTGTCGATGTTAGTGCGTAAGCGTCTAACTCGAAACTTGAAACTTCAGCCTCTGTTCGCCTGAAGGTATTGGTAGATAACCCCCATGACCGTAGCCGGTTCGCTGGTTTGTTCTTTGTTGTAGCGGCGGGTGGCCCGGCTGCGGCTGAGTTGCAGGAAACGGCGGGCGCGGGTGATACCCACATAGAGCAAGCGCAACCGCTCACAGATAATTTCGATGTGAGCAGTTTCGGTGGCGGTGCGGCCAGGGAAAACACCCGCTTCCCCGGCCATCAGATAACGCAGTTGGGCCACGGCTTCGGCATTGGGATCCCCACCCAGGAAGGCTTCATCCCCCTTGAAAGTACGCTTCCAACGAACCAGGAATCCAGTTGCCATCCACACCCACCAGGAAAACGGCATCCCATTCCAGCCCTTTGGCGCTGTGTTGGGTGCTGAGGGTGATGCGCCCCGGTTGTGGTTCGTAGCCCAGGTCGTTGGGGCCAGAGAGGGGAAGTGATCGGCGGCCGCGTGCCACATCCGCCAGTTGGGCCGCCAAATCAGGCAGTCGCCATTCCGGTTGCTGATCGCGCCAGCGCCGCATGATATTAGCCATCTGGTAAGCCAGGGCCAGGTCGGCTTCATGCACGCCACCCCAGGCAAACAGCTCATCCCCCATCGCCAGCGTCAGATCATCCACGGGCAAGGTACGCAGCGTAAACAGGTGACGCAAAAAGGTCAAAAACGGCTCCAGACGGGCGATATCCTCTTCGGTGGCAACTCCGGTGGGCAAGGCGGCCAACGGGTCTTCATCCTCACGCGGGAAGAGGAGCCGCTCCGGGCTGTGGGTACTGCGTAACACGGTGTAAAACCGCTCCAACTCCGGGTCAGGTTCGTCGTTGAGGGCAGGGCGCTGCGGGCCAAGGGCCGGATGGCCCATCTCGTGTAGGGCGGCGTAGGCTTCGATGAGGGCGCGGGTGTCCAGGGGGTTGGCTAAGAGGGCGAGCATGGCATGGAGCGCGGCCGCGATCTGTCTTTCACGCCCGCCGCCCCGCAACAAATTATCGTAATCCGCTTCCAGTCCATCCAGGTGTTCGGCCAGTTGGTGGCCCAGGTTGTTGGTGGGAACCAGAATCGCCAGCGTATGCTCCGGGTGGCGTTTGGTATATTCCACCGCCAGACGGGCCACACCCGGCAACTCTTCCTCTTCGCGATGGCGATACACCTTAATGGCAATGTTGGCTTCGCTGTCGGGCGGGTTGGGTTGGGCATCACCGGGCGGCGTGGGCAAAATCTCCTGGCGACGGAAGGTGGTCTGTTGTACTTCGAGGATGGGGTGATGATCACAGACCCAGTGGACGATGGCGTTGGCGGCCCCGATGATGAGCGGGGCCGAACGGCCACTGTTGGGCAGCGGCCGCGACTGCACATCTGGTTTGTCCATAAAGGCATTAAAAAACCGGGGATGGGCGGCGGTAAAGGTGCTGGTGATGGCCTGATTGGGGTCCCCTACCCGCACCCAGTTGCCCTCTGGCCCGGTGAGCGCACCTAACAACACCTCTTGCAAGGGCACACTATCCTGGGCTTCGTCTTCCAGCACATAGGGCCAGCGTTGGCGCAAAATCTCCACCAGATCCGCCCGGTTTTCCAGTAAATCGGTGGCCCGCCAGATGAGGTCGTCAAAATCCAGGGCCGACTGGCGAATGAGGATGGTCTGATAACGGTCATAAATACCGGCCAACATCCAGGTTAATTCCTGACCGGCTAAAGCGGATTCGGCCGCGGCCGCGTGCAGTTTGGCATTGATCTGCTCTGGTTTATACCGCTCATTCTTGGCCGTGCGGATAAACGACTTGGCCGCGTTTTCGGTGATGGTACGCCATCTGGCCCGGAGTTGGGGCGAGTCATCCTGCAAAAATTGATGCCACAGCGAGCGATTGGCCTCAATCCAGCCATCCACCGCCTGATTCAGATACAGGTTGGCCTGGGTTTCATCGAGCACCACAGGCAAACTTTCTTCACTGCCGCTACTGGCTACACGAACTATTTCCAGGGCCAAACTATGCAACGTTCGCACATCAAACCCGGCGGGCAACCGATCCATCTCGATGAGCCGTTTGCGAATGCGGGCTTTGAAGGTGTCTACACTGGCGTTGAGGTAGGTGACAATGAGGATTTGTTGCCGCTCCGGGTCAAAACTACCCCCAGCAATCAGTTGGGCGGCCAGGAGGGACAGGGTAAAGGTTTTACCACTACCGGGCACGGCACTCACGGCCATGCGGCCGCGTTCATATTGGAGAATCGCCTCTTGGGCTGGACGTAATTGCATGGCGTATCACCTGAGAATAATAGAGCTGGTCAGCTTGTCAGCCGGTCAGCAATCGGGCGAAACAAAGTGGTGGATGGTGAAAAGAGTTCCCCCAAGTTCCCACGAGTTCCTACGAGTTCCCTCCCTCACTCCGTCCCCAAAAGACCCACGTTGACCACTTCTACCTCGAAGCTATGACCGGCCGCGATGAGGCTGATGCTTTTCAAACGGGCGGGTGGCAAATATCCTTGCCGGGCTAACTCCACCAAAATGTCTACCTCATAAAAAGCCAGTTGATTGAGGCTCATATCGGCATGAGGGCTTTGCACCACGGCACAGGAAACACAAATATCGGGGGTCTGGCTGGGCACAATGGTACCGACGGCAAAAAAACCTTGTTGCCAGATTTGATTGGCCCCATTGCCATCCACATATTCCAGGCGAATCGTCAGGGGGCATTCACTGCCGCGCACACCGCACACAGCCACATCCTGACCATGAATGATCATGGTCGTCTCCAGGCGCAAGGTACTGAAATCGGCCACATCTTGTTCGATGCTTTGGCGCACCGTCACATCGGCATGGCCTGTGCCCAGCCGATAAAACCGTAAGGATGGATCGTTGTTGGCGGCGCTGGGTGTTACTTCGCCTTCGGGCTGACCCGGTATTTCAATGTTCCAGGCCAGGGGCACCCAATCGGTCAACCCGTTGGCAAAATCACCGTTACTGAGCAGGTTACGCTCGGTGCTGAAGGGGCCAGATGGGGCTTGATCCAGGGGGATGACCCCTCGTTCATTGGGGCGCAGGGTGAGACGGAACCCTTTGGCCTGGAGCGCGGCCGCGCCCTTCAGCACCACCAG
Source organism: Candidatus Trichofilum aggregatum (assembly GCA_016716885.1). Classification (GTDB taxonomy): domain Bacteria; phylum Chloroflexota; class Anaerolineae; order Promineifilales; family Promineifilaceae; genus Trichofilum; species Trichofilum aggregatum. The sequence goes on from JADJUV010000013.1 coordinate 31,318, forward strand.
CCGCGTCTCAACATTGACCACTTCCAACACATATTGACCAGGCTGATCAATCAACACTTCGCCCTGGGGCGTTAACACCTGCACCATGATGGGCCGGGTCATGTTTTCCGGCAAAGTAAGGCGCAACCTTCCCTGCTCCAGGTCCAACATCAATTGATGGGTACGACTGCTACTGCGAAAACGGGGGGTTTCGGCTTCAGAGACGCGCAAGGTTGTGTTGCTGTACATTTGCGCCCAGGTAATGACGGCATCAGTATCAGGCAGAGCAAAGAGCACCACCCCACTGTCAGCCGTGCTGGTAAAAATATTGGCTTCGTTCTGAAATTCTCGGCTGATGGAATCGGTAAACACGGCATTGCGATTACCGGCCTCATCATCCACGGCTACCGTACCTTGATTGGCTTGCACCAAAATGTTTAGCGGCCGCGTGGCATTCAAACGAATGGCGTTGAGGCCAAGTGGAATGGAAATTAATACTACCATCAACAAGGCGAATCCCATCAGAATAATCGCCCAAGCCAGACGCTCTCGGTTTGTACTCATAATTGTCAGGGGAAAATAAAGAGTAATCAGGTGTCAGTAAGCTGATTACTCATAAAAATAGCCTACCGTAAAATTGCTAAATTCTCCCGTCGCCGGGAGCCATTCTAGATCAACTTGCATCACCCGTGCTGAGGGCGGGCCGTGGTGTAAAAACTGGATGAAGGTGTCTAATATCTCGCCCGTAGCTTCAGCTACGGTCATAACGGAGCCATCGGGCTGATTGCGAACCCAGCCGGTAACACCGAGCCGTTGGGCTTCCCGCTGGGTGTAATAACGAAATGAGACACCTTGCACGCGGCCGCGAACTACTGCTTGAATTCGTTTCATAGGAGTTCCCCAGGAGCATGCGCTCAGCAAGGAGAAGGAAAATTTTAACCACAGATTTCACAGACTGACACAGATTTTTCTTTTCTCTGCGTTCTCTGCGTCTCTGCGGTTCGTTATTTTCGTAGGAGTTCACCATAACTCAGACGAGAGATTATAGCTTAGAGGGGGTTATTGGTGTAACAGCGGGGAAGAGTCGTATGCCAAAAGGTGGGCAGTTAGGGCAAGCGGCGCAGAATTCGACCCGCCAAAGTGGGGCCTTCGTAGACGAGGCCGGTGTAGATTTGCACCAGGGAAGCGCCCGCATCCAGCTTGGCCCGCACATCGTCGGCGGTACGGATACCGCCCACGCCAATGATGGGCAATTGGCCGCCGGTTTGCCGGGCGATGTGGGCGATGATGTCGGTACTGCGCTGATTCAAGGGGAAACCACTCAGGCCGCCGGTTTCGTTTTGGGCGGGGTGGGTTAAGCCGGTGCGGCTGAGGGTGGTGTTGGTGGCAATGAGGGCGGCGATGTGATGTTGCTGCGCGGCCGCGACCACCTCATCCACCTCATCCCAGGTCAGGTCAGGAGCCATTTTGAGCAGAAGCGGCCGCGTCGCCAGGTTGTGCCGCACCGCCAGATAGCATTTTCTTGCTGTAATGTGCCCAGTAAATGGCCCAGATAATCACCCCCTTGCAGGTCGCGCAGGCCGGGGGTGTTGGGGGAGCTAATGTTGACCGCCAGATAATCAGCGTAAGGGTAAACCACCTGCATGACGGTGAGATAATCTGCGGCCGCGTCCTCAAATGGTGTCTCTTTCTGTTTGCCCAGACTCACGCCCAAAACAATGTTCTGCTCCCTGGTCGCCCATTGTTGCAGACGGGGCAACGCGGCCGCGACGCCGCCATTGGGGAAACCCATCCGGTTGATGATGGCCCCATCGGGTGGCAGGCGGAAGATGCGCGGGCGGGGGTTGCCGGGTTGCGGCCGCGGGGTCAGCGTGCCCACCTCGATATGCCCAAAACCAAGCCGGGCCAGCCCTTCAACTACCCGCACATCTTTATCAAAGCCAGCGGCCATGCCCAGGACGTTGGGAAAGCTGAGGCCAAAGAGGGTTTGCGGCCGCGAGGGAATCCGCCCGGCCAACAGCCGCAATATCAGCCGCCCACCGGCCCACCCCTGCGCTAACTCCAGGGCAGAGAGGGTTCGTTCGTGGACGGCTTCAGCATCAAAACGGCAAAGGGCAGGGAAAAGGAGACGTTGGTAGAACATGGGATTGACGATTTAAGATTGACGATTGACGATTTAGTACCTGCCGGGCCAACTTCTTGACCAGTAAGCAAGAAAATCAGCCACGAATTTCACGAATTGACACGAATTTTTATTTTCCTATTCGTGCTAATTCGTGAAATTCGTGGCAAAAATCTTTTTGGTTCTGCTTGACCAGATTAGGCGTTCCCCAAAGAAATAAGCGTTTAACCACCAATTTCTTTCTTTTCTCCGCGTTCTCTGCGCCTCTGCGGTTCAATGTTTTGCCTACGGTTCATCGCTGGTGGGCGCGAACAGGGGCGACTGGCAAATGCTGTAATCCTTACCAATGACGACATGGTAATTCTGGGTGCTGGTTTCGGGTGGTGCGGCTAAGGTGATTTCCTCAGTTTGGCGGTAAAAGAGCCAGGCCATGAGCCAATCATACGACCCCTTCAGATTTGTGCCATAGTAGGTCACCTGGGTTTGTTCGGGCATAGCCGTTGTCAAACGAGTAAAGGTTGAGGCAATGCCGTACCAGTTCAAATTCTCGGCGACCTGCCGGTAATAAATAGAGTCGGGCGCGACTACTTCGATGCTGAGTGGGGGACGACTCCCTGACCCAGGCCCGGTTCGGTCATGAGTTGGGCAAAAATGGGCTGGGCGGTATCCCACTGGGGCAACTGCACCATTTCGCGGCTGACAGGAACTTGCCAGGCGCGGGTGGTTCCATACAGCGTGAGGGAGCGTATTTGACTGCCATCAATAGAGGGAGCCAGGGCGGCCAATTCCACCATCACCGTGAGCGGCATGTCTGTTTCAATGTACGTTTGATAGGCGTCCCAGAGGGTGGGAAGGCGGGTGAGCAGGCGGGGGGAGTTGACCCCGGCCTGGAGAATGGCGCGGATAACTTGTTGCTGTCTGCGGCCGCGTTCAAAATCATTGGTCGTGCGGCGCGAGCGTACATACCACAAGGCCATATCCCCATCCATCGCCTGAATCCCCGTTTCCAGCGTGAACTGCGCCCAATTTTCCTCGACTTCCGGGTCAAGCTCCGGCGAAATCAGCCGCCAATCGGTCAGCGGACAATTCACCACAATTTCGATGCCACCCAACAAATCCACCGCCTGCTTAAACCCTTCAAAACCAATGCGAATGGTGTAATCAACAGAAATACCGAAGTTGTACAGCAGCGTTTCCTTGATAAGCTGACTGCCCCCACCAGAGCCATCGGCGTTGCCGTGGGGGTAGGCCAGGTTAAGCCGCTCCATTTTCCAGCCAGGAATGTAGACATACAGGTCGCGGGGTAAGGAAAGCAGGTTAACTGTGCTGGTTTCCTTGTTGAGCGAAACGATGATCATGCTATCGGTGCGGCCGCCTTGCGCCCAATCCACATCGTTGCCCAAAAGCAAAATATTGACGACATCCTGGGGTTGGCTGAACGGGGGCACCGGGGAAGGCACGGCGGTGGCGGGGGTGGCGACGGTCAAATCCAGGGTGGCAAAAACGGGCGAGGTGGGTGAACTGGTCACGGCGATGACGGGGACGGGAGTCGCGGTCGCCGGGCGCGGGGTAGCGGAAGGGGCTGTTGTGGGTGGGCTGTCTGTGCCCTCATCCACGGTGGATGGCGTAGCCGGGGCCAGCGTAGCCGATGCAGTAACGGGTTGGGTGGGTGCAAGGGTAACGGTGACGAGGGAGAGGGCCGGTTGGGGTTTGGGGGAGAGGAAAAGGATAAGGAGCGCGGCCGCGGCCAGCATCACTCCCCCACCCAATAACCACAACTGTCTATTTCTTCGCATCACGCCACTCCCATCTCGAAAAACTTAACTATAAAGTTCAGCACGCAATTACGCAAAGTTGCGGTGCATCAAGCCCACAAATTACAAGGTTTGTGGCAAAATAGGGACATGAAACCCACCAAAACGCTTACACCTGCAATCGTTTGTTTTTCTCATCCCCTGACCTGGGGAGCCATCATCCTGCTCTTGCTAAACGATCAGGTTTGGAAATACATCTATCCGTCGTGGTGGACAGGCAAGTTAAGCGATTTTGCCGGACTTTTCTTCTTGCCGTTTATCGTGGCTACTCTACTCGGCCTTGTTCTCCTACCAGTTCCCATCAGCAATAAAAAAGTGGGGCAAATCGCTTTTGGCCTGGTTGCCATCTGGTTTACGCTCATGAAAACAACACCGGTCTTCAACCAGGCCACAGAGGTTGTCTGGAGTTGGCTGGTTGGTTATTCAGTACGGATTGTTCAAGACCCAACCGATTTACTGGCCTTGATGGCATTGCTTCCCGGCTGGCGATTGTGGCAGAACGCCCTAGCACAGCCGGAGACCAGACACAAAACGTCAGCCCTGAATTGGTTGGGTTTGATTGTTTTAGGTTTTGGTGCTTTGGTCGGTCTGGCATCGTCATGCGCAGAGGACCCGCGAATTGACAGAGTTATTTTGGGGGATGGCGCTTTTTATGTGTGGGATATTCAGATGATTATAATGCCCGTTGGCTTCCCGGTGAAAATGTGTGGGAAGATTTTCTCCCTTCCGTTTCAGAGGCCATCGAGGAACAGTTTGCCACCCCTCGCACTTTACCCATTGTCACTTGCCTGACCCAACAGGAAAATGTTTGTTATCGAGTAGATGGCTCGGAGCAGGTTTTGGCTTCTGAAGATGGGGGCGTGACCTGGCGGGTAGATTGGGAAATACCGGCTGGACGCCGTCAGTTTATGGCCCGTTTCCCCCAAGGATGTGGTGGGTATCTGGATATGGGGCCTTATGATTTAGCCATTGCCGAAACGGATGAAGGCCACTATGTGGTTGTAGTCATGGGCACCGAAGGGGTTCTGGTGCGACAGGCAGATGGTAGTTGGGTGCAACAAGCAGTTTTTGAGGCCATACCGACACCACTTTTTGCGACCTCATTCGCTGAAATCTACCAGGTTTTACCGAGTGAGTTTACGTATTTAATCCTGTTCGCTTCGGTCATTTCTTTGGTAATATTTTTGATTATTTGGAAGAGACCCAGACTTCTGGTTAAACCATTCCTGGTAGCTTTAGGGGTACAAGTTGTTTACCTATTTTGGGCGACGCGGGTGTGGGACATTGTAGATTTGGCGTTAGGTTTGGTGGCAACGGCGGGCCTTTACTTCCCTGTGATGATGGTTGGGGGGTACATCGTTTGGTTGCGCGAAAGTAACCTTATTCCTCAGATGCAGACGCGAAAAACGGCTGGTCATCTCTGGTTTTTCATGGGACTAGGCATGTTCTTTGGCGGTATGATGCCGTTTGTTTTATGGGCGACCGGGGTGATAGCCTATTACGAAACAGCCTGGCGCATCTCTATGCTCCTGACATTGCTGATAGTTGTTGGGGGGTATCTGGCGTCTGCGGCAACTGAAAATAGGGTCCGCGCCTTGATCATTCAACTCTGGCGCAATGCGTCTACATGCTCTTCATAATGCTCTACCGTATCTCCAGGGATAATCTGCCATAGGGGCGGGCCATCCAACCAGGCTGACCATTGGGGATGGGCCAGGTCGTTGGGCCAGAGGGCTAACTCGGCCATGAGTTGGTCGTGGATGTGGTGGAAGTCGTGCTGAATGTCGGCCTGCGGCCGCGCCCTGTTTGCCTCGTAATACCCCTCATTAACCTGGTCCACGTCCCAATCCTCAACCCCTTCCAGATGAAAACCATCGGGTTGGTTGCGGCCGCGTTGCAACAGTTCCAACATTCGTTTTTCCCAGGCGGTGATGTGGGCCAGCAAATCCTTGCCTGTCCAGTCGCCGTCTAGCGGGGTGCTGAGTTGAGTGGGGGTGAGTTGGGATGCGGCCGCGGCCAATTCTGCCCAACTTTCTTCAATCAGTTCTACCAGTTCCGTTTTGGTTGGTGAATTCATCCATTGTGTTCATCCTAACCTGGTTAGAGCAAAAGAGCTTGCCACGAATTGTTCGTGGAATCACTCGATTGTAGCAGAACTGCGACTAAATCAGGGTAACAAATACCAATCCAAAAACCGCTCCATCCGGCCAAAGGCGTCTAGTTGGGTGGCCCGTTTGAGGAAACCGTGGGCTTCCCCGGCGTAGGTTTTGTACTCGAACGTTTTACCATGACGGCGCAACGCTTCCACCCACTCTTCCGCCGCCTGGGGCGGCACAACCGTATCCAACAACCCATGCAGGATCAGCACTGGTTTCTGCACGTTTTCTACCTCATGAATCGGTGAACTGGCCTTGAAGATGGCCCGATTTTGGGCCGGATGACGCAGAAAAATCTCGGTGTAGAGGCGCAAATCCCGGTTGCATTGTGCCCAGGAACTCAGGGTGTTGCTGTCGCCGTATTTGTTGATGCCACAAGCAAAGCGGTATTCCGGGTCGCGGGAGAGGCAACAGACGGTCATGTAACCGCCGTAACTGCCACCGTAAATGGCGAGGCGTTCCTTGTCAATCCACGGTTGTTGGCTGAGGGTCGCGGCCGCGCCCAGACAATCCTGCGTATCCCCCACCCCCCAATCATCATAATTAGCCCGCTCAAAGGCCAGGCCATACCCGGTACTGCCCCGGTAGTTGGGGGCCAGCCAGGTGTATCCTTTAGCCACAAAATATTGGGCCAGGATGTCCCAACTGGTGTCATATTGGGCCGACGGGCCACCGTGTGGATGCACCACCGCCGCCCCGTTGGGTTTGGCCGGGCGATACAGGAAAGCGGGGATTTCCAGGCCGTCAAAACTGCGATAGCTGATGATTTCCGGCTTAATCAGGTTGTTGTGGGCCAGGGCGGGTGGGTTGGAGAAGGTGAGTTGGGTCAACTGTCCGGTGCTAAGTTCCAGGCGGTACAGTTCCGGCGGCCGCGACCAATCCTCATATTCAAAGGTCAAAAACGCGCCATCGGGCGACCAATTGGGGCGGCTGTGCAGGCCAAATTCGCGGCGCAAGAAAGTGACTGCACCCGTTTGTGCGTCAATCAGCCCCAGATGGTATGACCCTTCTTCGTTGACGGTGCAGGCGATGCGGGAGCCATCGGGCGACCAGGCCAGATCACCCACATCATGCCCCTGGTGGGTGAGTTGGCGCAGTCCTTCCCCATCGGGGCGCACCAGCCACACCTCGTTCCAGCCCGATTGTTGGGAGAGGAAGGCGATGGTTTGACTGTCTGGCGACCAGCGGCCGCACCAATTATTCAGTTTGGGTGTGCCGGTTAGCTGACGGATTTGCCCCGTTTCGACCTCCACCAGCCACACATCCAGCCGGTTCAGGTCATCAAAAGGGCGGTGGGTGAAACAGACGAAGCGGCCATCGGGGGAAGGTTGCGCATCCCAGGCGTCGCCGGGCGCGGTGACAAGCGGCCGCGGCCAACTGCCATCCCGGTCGGTGAGCACCAGTTGCACCTTGTCGTTGCGCTCGATGCTGACGATGAGCCGTTGGCTGTCGGGCATCCAGACAGGGGATGAGGCTTCCCCGGCGAAGTCGCTGATTTTGCGGGGGATGGTAGGAGACGCGGCCGCGACCACATGCACATGCCCTTCTATACAAAAAGCCAGCCATTGCCCATCCGGCGACCATTGCGGCGTTTCATCCGTCCAGAAAGACACTTGTGCCCTGTTCGTCGTGATCCGCTCCGGCCAGCCGCCCACCACCGGCATAGTATACACATCCGACAACTCCTCCCGATCCCAGATGAAGGCCATCGTTTGCCCATCGGGTGAGAGGCGGTGATTCCGCACCCGGTTCACCGAGGTGATGAGCGACAAACTCCAGCCCGCAGGCGGTTTCACATCGGGCCGGGTGATCGAGGGCCAGCCGTTACGTTCATACTTTTCGAGAATCGGTGTACCGTCGGGGTTAGTAACTGGGGACATGGGATTTCCTTGTGGGATAGTTTGTCAGATTTCTTACTCGTACAGCTTTACACAAGTCTTTGGCAAGTTAGTCTGAAGACCCATCCCCCTGACCCCCTTCCCGGGGGGAAGGGGGAACCTTAGCGGCGCGGTTTTTCGGGGCCTTAGCCCCGAAAACCGCGCCGAGATATTCCCCCCCTGGGGCGGGGTTAGGTGGGGGTTTCGGGTAGCTCCAGCTCTGAACTCTAAACTCAAGTTCTCAATAAGGGATTCTTTCGCCATCAACATTGAGGAACTCGCCACTGCGAGAAAGGGTGAGTTCCTCAAGCCGTTGCAAAATTTGGCGGGCTGACTCCTGAACCGTGAGCGGAGCCGAACTGCCGCCCATATCGGTTTTGACCCAGCCAGGGCTTAAACTGATAACGGTGATGCCATCAGCCCGGTACGCGGCCGCTTGCTGTTTGCTCAACATATTAAGCGCGGCTTTAGACAGGCTGTACGGAATGGACCCCCTGCCCCCCAGTTCAATAGACCCTAACCGTGAGCTGATATTGACAATTTTTTTGCCTAGCCCGGCTTTGAGAAGGGGATACAGATGTTGGGCGGTCAGAAAAGCTCCACCCACATTCACCTCAACATGCTGCGCCATATCTGACCAGGCTAATTCATTCATATCCAGAGAGCGGTTCAAGTTGATAGCCGCATTGTTGAGCAAAATGTCAAGATACCCAAATTGTTGAGAAAGGAAATGATAAAGTTCCTGAAGATCACTTTCTGAGGTGACATTGACCTTAAACGGCCACAGATTACGGCTCTTCTTTGCTTGCTCCAGGAGTAACTCAGCCCGGCTTTCCTCGCGGTAGCCCGCAATGACCTTGTAGGATTGTTGCGCCAGTTGCCGGGCCAATTCATAGCCAATCCCTCGATTAGCCCCACTGATGAATACGGTTTGAACGTGATCTGTCATAGTGATTTCTCCGAGTCTTTAGGATTTTGTGGGGTACAACGTGATGCGTGATACGTGAGGCTTCTCTGGTCACGCATCACGTTTCACGCATTACGGTCTATCAACCCCATGAATTCCCAAAGAACCATTTCTCTTATCGGGCAACCTGGCTTGATCGATCAAGTTTCCCCATAATCTCGGCACAGGTCTCTTCAGGCGTTTTATCTTTGGTATAGATGACGATTTTAGCCAGAAGATGGTTGGAAGGGTGCTTAACAAACTGCTCATTCACTTTGAGCACCTCGGCGTCAACCTCGCCCACTTCCTCCTTAACCATCTCGCTAAATCGGGCATTGACGATAGCCACTGATTCGTCAAGGTCGGGTGAGGGTAGGAGTAGGACGACATGGGGATAGGGAGCTAAGGCTTTTTGCACACGAGCTAACAGGGTTTCATCTTCATAAACAGAATGACCTGCCCCAAAATCAATGACGCCTTGATACTCGCCTAAAGCCCGTTCTACGGCATGGGCTTCAAACGGTTTCCAGTAATTGAGCAGTCCTACCATACCCGCATCAGAACGGGCAATTTTGGCAGCGGCATCCGCGTCATAACCAATTTCTTGGTAATAACCCCATCGTATCTTGTCCAGCTCACAGCGGGGAAGTTCTAGTTTTTCCGCCAGCAGCCGGGCGATGGTACTTTTACCAGCACTCATCGGCCCGATCAAAATAATGGTTGTATTCATGTTGTCCTTCCTTGGAGAGCGTGTCAGGGGATGGCGTGATTTTAGTAATGGTGAGGGAAGGTGTCAATCCATGCGGCCGCGACAAAACCTGACTCACACATCTTTTTCAATGCCCGGCCAGTTGCCGATAAAGTTGGCTAAACTGGGTGGCGGTCCAGTCGGCATTGTAGGTAGTAGCAAACGCGGCCGCGGCCGCACCCAACTTCTCCCACCGCCCCTTGTCCCCCACCAGGGCCAAAATCGCCTCAGCCAAAGCCAGATCATCACCAGGGGGTGTAGCAACCGCTGCTGTGGGAGCCAGTTCCGGCAGTAAACCGACGGCGGTACCCACCGCTGGCAGACCGGTCGCGGCCGCTTCTAACAGCGCCACCCCTTGATTTTCAAGGAGCGCCGATTGCAAAAAGAGATGGGCCTGATGATAAAAGGGGATGCGTTTGTTGGTTGGTTTGTCACCGTGGAAATGGACCCGATCCGCCAGGTTAAGGACACGGGCTTCGATCTGGATGCGGCCGCGTAACCTATCCTGCCCCACCACATCCAGGTGAAAATCCAATCCCGCCTCGACTAAATGGCACATCGTCCGTAACAGCATACTCGGATCATTGCGGGCATCCATAGGTGCTACCTGAAGAAACCGCCACGGCGGCCCAAACCGGCGGGGCACCAGCTTGAACGGGCGCGTATCCACCCCCCACGGCAACCAATGCATTGAAGCAGGGCGTTTCCCTGATAGGTCGGCCAATTGCTCCAGCGCATCATGGCTACCACCGGTAATCTGGCTGATCTTTTTGATGGTTTTAGCCACTGATGATTCACTACGCGAATTAGTTGACGGAACCGAGGCCTCGCCAGGCCAATGGATCACATCCTCATCGCTGAGACTGCCCAAAACTGGCACGCGCCACCACCGGCCCGCCGCGGCCGCGAGAAGACCAGCCTCACCCAGACTCAGGGCATGGATTAACTCAGGCCGGTGTTGGGTCAGACGAAAAGCCTGACGCAATTGGAATAAACGGGTGAGACGCTCTGGGGCCAGGCCGCGCACCTGTCCTAGATTCACCACTTCGGCTCCCAACAGGTGGTAGTGGGCAAACTCCGGGTATTGCTGTAAGGCGATCACCAACACCTTATGTTGCCGACTCAACCGCTCGATGAGCCAGAGCAAGGCGGGTTGGGATGGCTCGCGGCCGCGTTTATCCACACCATCCGGGACAATCAAGGTAACATTCATACCACTCAAGTCAGTAGTTTGACGACAAAGGTTGCGCCCAACCCAAACAGATAAGCGACGCCATAATAGATAAGCAAGGGCTGACGACCATAACGCCAGAGCAGATAAAGAGTTAGCGCGGCCAACAGGGCTACCACATACAGATCGAATCCGATTTCCTCAAACCCCAAATTAGCCAGGATGCCCAGACCAATGAACAGGCCATTCACCACCAGCAAGGCGATATCGCGGCCGCGGACTTCTCCCCGAAAAGGGAAAAGCACTTGCCAAAAGAGCAACGCCCCATTAACCAGGACAAACCCCAGGAAGAAAAGCCAGTGACTAAACGCATCATCGTTGAAAATAATAATGCGGCAGATTGCGCTGTTAGAATCATTCAGACAAAAACGCCCATGCAAATAATTGGTCACTTCATGGTCGCCATAACTGGCTCCTAAAAGATAAACGCCAACGACAAAAGCGACATTAAGCCACAAAGAGGCCTGACCATCACGAGCAGGGCTATCATATTCCATCTGTTTTTTCAGCAGATAAAAACCGATCAGGCTGATCAAGGCAATGGTCAGCATATTGTGGAAATCCACCCAGCGCAAAAACTCATTCTCGGCTACATAACCAGCCGTTAGCGAACTTAACCGGTTGATGGAGCCAAGAATGACAGCGACGGTCTGCACCGCCAACAAGAGATGGGTGGTGCGGAGTGAAGGGGCTAAAGATATACGTTGCGTTTGGTTCATAAGGAGCACCTCGTTTCTATTTTACGATAGGGGCACACCATACAACATCAGTCTGTCTGCTTTACAGGTCAGAATCTACTCACTAATCGCCCGGTTGCACCAACATCCGGGGTTCGCGCACCCGCCAACGCATCAGTACAATGCCCACCAAAGCCGTGAAGGCACTGACAAAAAAGAGGGTAGAAAAGTTGAAATCGGCCAGAAGTGTGCCAATGAGGGGCGCGATGATATTGACCAGGCCAATCAGGGTGTTGGAGATGCCGCTATAGGTGGGTCGGCGATGAGGTGGGCTAAATTCCAAAACGACCATCATGCCAGAGATGAGGATGCCCCCCTGCGAAACGCCCTGCAAAGCAAAAACAAGGAAATACCAACTCGGCTCCGGGGCTAACCAGGCCAGGGCAAAACTGAGCAACGCGGCCGCGCCACTGATCTCCAGTGACAACTTATGTCCATACCGGTCGGCCAGCAGGCCAAAAAACAGATTCCCCGCCGTCTGCCCCAACAGGATCGCCACCGTGTACAACCCCACCGTACTGTCGGCCACCTGCCAGCGCTGCAAAGCCGACACCGTCAGAAAACCCATGCCCATGCCACTCAGGGCCAGAAAGGAGCGGGCCAGCAGAAAGTGGCGAAAATTGGGATCAAGCCGTAATAGTTGCGGCAGATCCGCCAGATATTGGCGTGTGTTGACGCGGGGGATTTGAGCCGCCTGCACTGGTTCGCGGGTGAAGGCCAGAAACACCCAACTGACATTGATAGCCATAGCGGCCACGGCAAAGCTGATGATGAAATTTTGCGGAAAGGGGTACTTTTCTAACAACCAGGCACTACCACTGGCCCCTATCGTGCCCAGCCCCGCGCCAATGAAGGTGGTGACAGCGAAAAAGCGGCCGCGCCGGTTCACCGGAAATATTCGCGCCAGCATATCTTGCCAGGCGGTCGCCACCACACCGGCCCCCAATCCGTGCCAGGCATAACCAATGAAAAAGAGCACCAGGGCCAGAAGCGGCGACGCGGCCGCGAGCACCGCCGCCAGTAGAATCAGCCACATAGGCAACCGCTCGGTGAAAAAACCCAGGTTCACCACCACCGGCTTTTTGCGGGCCAACCGCTCCACGGCATTGGCCGTAAATAGTTGGGGCAAAAACCAGCTCCCTTGAGCAATCATAGCCGCCAGACCAATAGGAATGGGACTGTCGCTCAACTTGCTCAAAAACAGGGGCACAATCGTTGTGGCCGAGATAAAGCTGGCCCCTAACGTAAAAGCACTGCCATCTAACACATTAAAAGCGAAATTCCAGTTGAAATTTCGCTTCATTTCGGCGGCGATTTCTGTCTCGCTCCGTTCAGGCACGGGCTGATCAGCCCGCAATAACCAGCGTAAAGCCGTCTTGGAACGGCTGAATAATGCCATTGTGTCACCTTCGTAGTTGGTATGAAAACTTTATCGCTTTCACGAAAAAGATATTGTTTGTAGTGACCGCTTTAGCGGGCTGGCGTTAGCCCGCTAAAGCGGTCACTACGAACCAGAACCTCGCTGTCGGGGCTGAGTTTCTCGAAGCCCATCCATTGCCTTCGCCAAGCTCAGGCAACGGGTCTGATGGTTACATCAAAACAGATTAATCGGCACTGATGGGGGTGGCTTGCGGCCGCGACATCTCCCACCGCCGCAATTCCGCCCGTGCCCCCAACATGAGCGCTATCCCCCCTATCAACAACAGCCCGTTTAACCGGATTGCCAACGGTGTCCCCAGCTGCTCCGCACTAAAACCGATCAACAGCGAAGCCAGGGGTTGCATACCAAAACTGACCATCGTCAGCAGGCTGAGCAAACGCGCCCGCATCTCTGGCGGGGCCATCACCTGAGCCAGTCCCAGGCTGGTGGCAATGACGGCCGGGGCGCCCATACTGCCAAAAAACAGGGCGGCCATAGACAAAGGCAGGTAAGTTGTAAAAGAAAACAGGAAAAACCACAGGCCAATCCACAAAACACTGCCGCCAATCGCCAGCCCGGTGCGTCTGGCGGACTGAGTCCAGGGCACAATGAACAACGTGCCTAACAAAGCCCCCGCCCCAGAAGCCGAGAGCAGAAAACCCAAGGTATCGGCATCTCCCTTCAACACTTCACTGGCAAATGAAGGCAAAATATTGAGCGCCGACAGGGCAAAAAACGTGACCAGCACCACAAATAAAATCAAATCTTGTAGGCGCGGATGGCTACGCACATAACGCAACCCTTCAGTTAGTTGGCCTAAGGCTGTACCGGTACTGGCCCGACGGGCCTGCGCCGCCCGCACCAGGGTCAGAGAAACAATCACGGCCAAAAAGCTCAGCCCATTCAGGCCAAAAGCCAACGAAGCCCCCAGCCGGGCCACAATAAACCCGGCCAACGCTGGGCCGATGATCCGGCTTACCTGCATGGCCATGGCATTCATGTTGACGGCTTTACGCACTTCCGCCATGCCCGAAAGATCACCCAAAAAGGCTTGCTGGGCGGGCAAATCCAAGGCTGTCATCGTACCCAGGCATAACGCCAGAACGTAAACATGCCACAATTGAATCACCTGTAAGCCGCTAAGTAGGGCCAAAACAAAGGCCAAGAGCATAGCTCCCGCCTGGGTGAAAATAAGTAAACGCCGCCTATCCACCCGGTCAGCCAACACACCCGCCCAAGGGCCAAGGAGCAAGAGAGGTAGCGTTGCCAGCATGTTGACAAAACCCAACGCCGCCTCAGAACGGCTTAGCTCCCACACCACCCAGCCCTGAGCGGTTATCTGCAACCAGGTTCCCACGAGCGAAACGACCTGCCCACTCAGGTAGATACGAAAATTGCGTTGTCGTAAGGGTGAAAACCCTTCGGTGACGGTCTGTACAAAACCCATAACAATATTTCCCTTTAGACATGAAAACCCGAAGGCGCCGAGCCTTCGGGTTCAAAGTAAGACCAACAAATTGTAACCGGTTCCACATCCTAAAACATCGGACATTGGTACAGGCTGCGGTTTTCCGCCCTCGTGCTATAGATGCTCAGAAATCATGGGGGCTTTGGTTTGTAGTGCCGGCTTTAGCCGGTTCTTTAGCCCGCTAAAGCGGTCACTACGAACAAGCTCTTTTATCCCCAGTCTGGTGGGAATGGGGGCTTAACGGCGGGGTTATTATCTGGGGCCAGGGTGATGGGGGGAGACGAAGGCCGCGGCCGCGCGATTAGGCCAACGGCTCTGGGTGAATTTATCAGCCTTTGTCAGCCAGCGCATGGGCCAGGCGGGTGCTGTGGGGGCGTTTACCGTCACTGGTCACATACGTTAAGTCCAGTTTGGCTTCACTCAGCATCTCTCTGCCAATCGGGGGTCTGATTAGCTCCCTCTCTGGCCAGAGCCATCAACTCATCATGCAACAGTTCTGCCTCATGGCGTAACGTTTCCCGGTTCTCTTCAGCCAGGCCAAATTCACGGGCAACGCGGAGGGACTGCGTATGAATACGTCGCACAGAAGCTTCAACCGATTCTTCGCCTGTTTTCAATTCAGCGGGTTTGTTACTCTCAGCCAAAAGGAAGATCAGGTTACGTTTGAGCAGATTTAACTCTTCCTGAGTGGCGGCAGGCAACGCGGCCGCATCCCAATCAGCTGACTGCTCTTTAATTTCCTGTGCCCTTTGCCAACGAGCTAATTTGTCACCTTGTTGGGCCAAAGCATCGGCCGTCAATTGTTTAGCTTCCATAGCCAGTTCGGCAATCGTGTTGTTCAGTGTGTTACTCATCGGAATTACTCCCAAAATAGTCCGGCGTGGGTGCCAGTGATGGTCTGAGGTGCTCTGGATGGCGTGGAGACTTTAGTCGGAACCCCGACCGGCTAAAGCCTCGACTCCTGGTTCGCCCTACTCGTGCCGGTAAAGTCTTCAATCTAGGTGAGCATCAGCAGGGATTTAGGAGCGAGACAAAACGGCAGGGTGGAACTTATTTTACTAAGGGCCGGGGCAGGTGCTGCCGGAGCAGGCGCCGCTGGCGCAGGCGCAGGTGCTGGAGCGGAGCAGGGGCTGGGGCATTAATCAAAGCCAAACCACCAGCAAAATCATTGGCATCAAGCAACGCCTTTAACATCGCCCAACTACCTGCCCCCATCGCGGTATCATAAGCTGAGGTCAGGGTAGCAGCGCCATTGAAGTAGGCGTTGGTGATAGTATCGCTACCAACTTTGCCCGCCAGGGCTTCCACCACCGCTTGCTCTTGTTGGTACGTGTTTTCCGAACCCACAACCGAAGCACCTGCTGCCTGTACCGCTTGCATCGCCAGCCGTTGCGTGGTGCCTTCGTTCACAATTTCACCTACGGCGGCACGGAAGTCAGCGGCCGTATTAATGTGCAACATCTCATGCACAGTCGCCGTCGGGTCGGAACCTGTCGCATCAACCCAGATGGATGTACCGGGGGATGGCTCCGCAAAGGCGTTCATCCGGAAACCCCCAGCCGTATCTTCGGCCAGTTTGTCACCGGCTGCCCAGGCTGAGCCGTCGGCATGGGTAACACCATTGTCAATACACCATTGATCGTAAGCGGCATACAGCGTCGCCATATCGGGCACGACCGTCATATTGCCGGGAATGATGGCGGAAGGGGCGACCGTGCCGAAGGTGTCAGTCAGAGCTTGTTGGGCAAAAGCCACGGTCATGGAGCCACCCAAAACGGGGGCGGGGGCAGGCGTAGGTGTGGGCGCGGCCGCGGCCGGATCAGCGGGAGCGGGGGCCGGAGCGGCAACTGGATCAGCCGGGGCCGGGCCAGGCGCGGCGGCCGGATCGGCGGGAGCCGGAGCCGGGGCTGGCGCAGGTGCAGGTGCAGCATCATCCGGGCCAGGGGCGGCTGGGGCAGGAGTCCCAGCATCTTCCTCACCGGTGCGGGCCGGAGCTGGGGGTGGCGCAACACCAGCACGGGCTTGTTCAATATTGGCGACAGCCTTGGGGGCCTCAGGAACCAGAGGCACACCTTCCAGATGGCGCTGAAGCACCGCCCCATCCGTTCGACTTCGGCTAAGTTCAGTGGCAATTTGAGTGGCGTTCTGGTTGCCCAGTTTACGCTGGAGAGAGGAAAAGCTTCGTTGCCGCGCGGCCGCGCCCCAGGTTTGACCCACTTTACCAGCCACTTGCTGAATCGTAGGGGGGTCACCCCCCATACCAAATTGAGGGCCAGCCTGTGCCGATGGGACAAAATCGGCGGTGGCCTGCTCTTCCTCTTTCGCATTGACCAGAGTAGGTTTCTTGTTTACTTCTTGGGTCGAGCGACTTTTTTGATCGGGCACAGTAGACTCCGGGATGATAAAGTCAGCAAAAATGGGGGGTTGGACAAGAACTGTTTATAGGATACACCCCCACAAACAACCCGTCAATGAGGGCAACGGCAGAGGCCGGTTCTTATTCTTCTTCTTCGTTTTGTAAACGGTGGAGAAGGTTCTGGGCATGGCGATCCTGTGGGTTGGCCTGCAAAGCCCGATTAAACCAGTGGATTGCCTGGGCCTTGTCCTGGCGATCTCGGTATATCAGCGCAATGTTGTAGGCGGCATTGGGAATAGCCGGATTCAGCTCTAGCGCTTGGGCAAAGGCGTTGATGGCTTGTTGCTGCTGTTCGTCAGTTGCCAGGACGGGGTTGCCCAGGGTAGCCGCTCCCATATTGAGCCATAACTGCGCATTATGGGGATCATTGGCCAACAGTTTTTCTAACAACGGGAGTGCTTTTTGAAGCTCCCGGTGAGAATATAGGCACTGCTCAAATTGTGGGCGGCATCAGGATGATCAGGCTGGAGTTGATGGGCCAGGTCAAGGGGTGAACGGCGTCTTGAGCGCGGCCGCGTTGCAGTAATTCCGTTCCCCGCCGAAACAAGGCCTCAAACCGGGCCAACACCATTTCGGTGCGGTCGCGTGGGGTTGAGTTGTTGGCCCGACGTTGTGCTTTACGTGACATGGGAAGCTCCTGGGGGTGGCAAGAGTGGCAGGGTGGCAAAGTGGCGGTTCCACCAAGTTCCTCGGTTCCCGCAAGCTCCGCTGTTTTCTCCCTCTGGCCCCTCTCAATGCGCCAATAATTATCGCTGACAAGCTGACCGGCTGACAAGCTAATCCCTGACCGCCTGCCTAGCTTTTCACCATGCCGCTGCGCCAGTGGGTAAGTAGTAACATCGCAGTCATTAGAAAACCGGCCAGCACAAACAGGAGCCACAACCCGTTTTGCTGAATCAAGGCCACCGGGGTAGGCTGACCCTGTAGATGATTTTGCCACTGCTGAGTCAAAGTAGCGACCGATAAGTTGGTGGCGCTGGACAGACCGGTCAGGCAATCCTGTCCATCTTCATACGCATGAATCAATCGGTTCAACCCCAGATCACCAAATTCTTGCTGGAGCCAATGGGCCAAGGCCATACTTTGGGCCACGGCCAAGTGTTTCTGAGCTGGTTCGGTGGGCCAGGTGGTACACAAATCAACCAGGGATAAGGGAATTGGCCGCGGCCGCGTGCACCACCGCACCTGTCAGCCTATCATCAGCCCCCACTACCACCCCAGCCAATCCTTCCACCAACCAACGAGGCAACGCCTCATACCGATTCTGCGTCGCCTCATACAAAACAGGCGGCTCATTTCCTGGGAATACTCTGGCCCAGATCATCTTCAGCCGTACGGGCATTAACCGCTACCACCAAAATGACCCCCAGGTCCAGGACCCGCGTGGCCGTCTTGCCACTCACGATCGCCCAGACGCAGCGCCGAGCGCAAATCACTGGTAGAGGGATAAACATAAATGTCCAGTGGCTCTGGCAACGTTGCGGGTATGATGCGGCTAAAGGTTTGCTGGCTGTTGCGGGCGATACGGAGAACGGCTTCGGCCGGAAAGGTGTCTTCTGAACCTGTCCAATGAACGGCTAAATCGTCCTCACGCCGGTTATGCCAATCGAAACGGCTATCTGCATAGATGAAGGTGGCCGTTTCCAGGGTAATACGTTCACCCGTATTCGTTACCAAAACCCACCAGTAGGTAATGGGGGCGAAAGGCCGGGGACGAATGGTTTGCAGGGCAGGCTGTAATCCAGGGCGATGAGGCGACTTTGTACGGGTAAAACGGTGGTGTAGGTGAACGGTAAACCAGGCGCGGCCGCGAACAGCTCGGCCTGAGTAATTTCCACCTCACTTGTCGCCGTTAAAGTAAAACGCCAATTCAGCCCGTAAGCCACCTCAACCGCCATCACCACATCACGTACACCATCCTGTGCACCCACCAAAGTTGGCCGTAACACTATAAAGAGAAGTACCAGCCCTGCCCATCGGCGTATTGACCATAACATGGGCTGAATAATAGGCTGGAGACAGTCGTCAGGCAACCCTCTGATGCTGGTGAAGCTGAACGGCTTGCTGATC
This sequence comes from Candidatus Trichofilum aggregatum, assembly GCA_016716885.1. Taxonomy (GTDB): domain Bacteria; phylum Chloroflexota; class Anaerolineae; order Promineifilales; family Promineifilaceae; genus Trichofilum; species Trichofilum aggregatum. The sequence goes on from JADJUV010000013.1 coordinate 50,302, forward strand.
AACCTGTTTCAGCAACTCGCGCACAGTCTGCTGCGTGCCAGGATGAATCAATTAGGGGCAATATCAGCCAGGGCACCAGGACAAAGCCCGCTCGGCCAGCAGGGGATGCGGGATGGTGAGGCGATCATCCTGGTAGATAAGATCATTTGTAAAACAGGATATCAATATCAATGAGGCGTGGCCCCCAGTGCAGGCCCGGTTCACGGCCTAGCTCCCGTTCAATAATTTTCAAGGTGGTCAAAAGGGAGGGGAGCCAGATTGGTGGTCGCGGCCGCGCACAAATTTAAAAAATCCGGCTGATCCACCACGCCCCAGGCTTTTGTCTCATACATGGGCGAGATGGCCGTCACCGTGCCCACCCCACGCAACGCCAGCAAAGCCCGCTCCAAATTCTGCTCCCGATCACCCACATTCGTGCCCAGACTTAACCAGATTTTTGGCATATAAACCTCGTGATGTGTACTACTTGATGAGGCAAGTTTTGACGCACCGCAGTATAGCCAATTTGTAACCCGACTAAAAATCAGTGTCAACGAGGTTGTCAAAAGATTCAGGGCGGGTTAATGTACGCTCCCAAGCCATGACCAAACCAAACTATCAACTTTCTGGCAACTGCTCATTAATCGAAGCCGCTGGTTAAGCCTGGGCATTGGCGTCAAACGCTGGCTGGTGGTTTTGGTTGTGGGCGCGGGCATTATGGGTATGGGTGTGGTTTATGCCATCCTGATCCTGAGTCAGCAAGGGCTTTTGCCCGATGGGGTATACGATCTGGTGACGATGCAAGGCTGGCCCCCCTGGTTACGGATGGTTGTGGCTCTACTCTTAGGGGGTTTTATCGTTTTGATCGCTATTATGCGGCTGGGGCGAAATTTGGTGGAGCCATTCCGCCATCCCCATGAAGATATTGCTACTTCCTTGTACGATTATAGCCAGCGCAAACGAGGGCCACGCATTGTTGCCATCGGTGGGGGCACGGGTATGCCCACCTTTTTGCGCGGTTTGCGGGAATACACCAACAACATCACGGCCATTGTCACCGTGGCTGATGATGGGGGGAGTAGCAGCCGCATCCGGCGCGAGTTGGGTGTATTGCCACCCGGTGATTTCCGCAACAACATCGCCGCCCTGGCCGGTGATGAAACGTTGATGACCCAACTGATGCAATACCGATTTGGCGGTCGTCCTGGCAGTGAGGAGTCCAGCCAGTTACAGGGCCATGCGTTTGGCAATTTGCTTCTGGTGGCGCTGACCGGCATCACTGGCAGTTTTGAAGAAGCCTTGCTGGCCATGGATAGGGTGTTACGAATGCGCGGCCGCGTCCTGCCCTCTACCCTGGACAATGTCACCCTGGCCGCCGATGTCTGGGTGGGAGACCCGCCGGTACGGGAAGCGCATCATTGGGGAATCAGCCATTCCGCAAGAGCCGCGGCCGCGTCGACGCGTTTATCTGCAACCAGAACAGGTGCGGGCCTATCCTGCGGCCCTGCAAGCCATTCTCCAGGCGGACCTCATCGTCATGGGGCCAGGCAGCCTGTACACCAGCATTTTGCCCAACCTGCTCGTGCCCGACCTGACCGAAGCCCTGCGCCACAGCCGCGCTCCAAAGTTATATGTTTGCAACCTTGCCACACAGCCCGGAGAAACGGATAATTACACTGTAGCTGACCACGTCAACAAATTGTTATTCCATCTTCCCCCCGGTTGCCTGGATGTTGTACTGGCCAATGACAACCTGGCCATTTCCCCCGAAACAGGGGGCGGGCATACCGTTTTCGTGCAACCCATTGCCCCGGCGGGGGTGAATCTAATAACAACAGACCTGGTAGATGAGGCCCGCCCCTGGCGACATGACAGCCACAAGCTCGCGGCCGCAGTCATGAACCTGTTGCGCCCATAAAGCCATGAGGAGTAGCACATTATTTGCCGACATTTGTCAATTACCTGCCGCCTAAAAAAGAAGTAACCTGTATGGTGGCAATTTGCCCATGTTTAGCCACAACTCAAGCAGAAGCCAGAACCTTCTCCACCCTAATTGGGTATAATCAGAAAGTCTGGTCTCTCCCCTGAGGCTGAACATTTACCAAGTTTAACTATCTTCACAATATGTTAGCGTGACACAGCCCTGAACTGTTGCAAGGGGTTTATCTTCCACAGGTTCAAGCTGCCTCACCATGCTTTTTGCGAAGATACACGTTTCGTATCTATACAACCCTCACCCTAACACTCTCCCACAGGGAGAGGGGACAGGCTCCCTTCTCCCCCACAGGGAGCAGGGCCGGGGATGAGGGCAAATAGTTACCAAGTTTTAGTTGAAAGGAGCTAACGATGACAGTAAAAGTTGGTATTAATGGTTTTAGTCGTATTGGTCGCCAGGTTTTTAAGGCGATTCAAGAAAAGTATGACAATGAAATAGATGTAGTAGCCATCAACGACCTGATGGATGTAGAAACCAATGCCCACCTTCTCAAATATGACTCCACTTATGGCCGCTTCCCCGGCAAAGTTGAGGTCATCGATGGGCAAATTCATGTAGACGATGAAATCATCCGTAGTTTCGCCGAACGTGATCCGGCCAAATTGCCCTGGGGGGAACTGGGTGTAGACATCGTGTTGGAATGTACCGGCATCTTCACTTCCAAAGAAAAAGCCAGTGCCCATCTGACCGCTGGAGCCAAAAAGGTATTGATCTCCGCTCCTGGTAAAGAGGTAGACTTAACCGTTTGCCTGGGTGTCAACGAAGGCGATTACGATGCGGCTAATCACCACATCGTTTCTAACGCCAGTTGTACTACCAACTGTCTGGCCCCCGTCGCCAAAGTTCTGAATGACACCTTTGGCATCAAACGCGCCCTGATGTCCACCATCCACGCCTACACCAATGATCAACGTATCCTGGATGTGGCCCACAAAGACAAACGACGTTCCCGCACCGCTGGCGCGAACATCATCCCCACCACCACCGGGGCGGCCAAAGCCGTCTCCCTGGTCATCCCCGAACTCAAAGGCAAGTTTGATGGTATGGCCTTCCGCGTGCCGGTGGTGACAGTGTCGGTGGTGGACCTGGTAGCTGAGTTGGACCGGGATACGACCATTGCTGAAATCAACGAGGCCTTCACCGCGGCCGCGTCCGGTGACAACTGGCTCGGTAAAGTCCTTAACTTCACCCTGGAGCCGCTAGTTTCCTCTGACTTCATTGGCGACCCGGCTTCATCCACCGTAGACGGCCTCTCTACCCAGGTCATCGGCGGCAATCTGGTGAAAGTCGTCACCTGGTACGACAACGAATGGGGGTTACTCCTCTCGTCTGGCCGACCTGACCAAATTCGTGGCCGATCGTCTTTAGCCGATAGGAGAGACTGGAGACGACGAGACCGGGCGATTACTAGTCTCTAGTCTCTTAGTCTCCAACCTAATCCCCACCCACAACCTCTTTCCCCTATGACCATCGAAGAACTCACCGCCCAAATGCACGAATTTGTCCAGAGCAAAGGGTGGTACGCCGCTGATTCATCCAAAGTTCAATCGCCCCGCAGTTTAGCCATCTCTTTATGCCTGGAAGCGGCCGAGGTGTTAGGAGCATTTTCAATGGCGTGAAGATAACCCGGACAAAGAGGCCTTAGCCGGTGAACTGGCCGATGTGGCTCTGTACCTTTTACAACTGGCAAGTGTGAGTGATATTGATCTGGAACAAGCGATTTTAACCAAACTGGCGATCAATCAGACCCGCCATTGGCCCCCCTTATGAACTGGCAAACCATCGCCATTCATGCCGGTGATGAGCATAACCCCTCCAGCGGGGTGGCTTCACCCATTTACCAGAGTGCCACCTTCCAATTTACCGAGTCTGAGGAGATCGCCGCGGCCGCACACGAAACCGCTCATCCCCTCTTCTACGGCCGCAACGCCACCCCCAACACTAAACAGGTCGAGGCCACCCTGGCCCAATTGGAACAAGGCGAAGCCGCCCTGGCTCAGGCTTCAGGCATGGCCGCTATTTCTCTGGTATTGACCAGCCTACTCCAGGCAGGTGACCACGTGGTAGCCCAAAACACGCTTTATCCGGCTACCTTACACCTGCTACGGCGCAAATTTGCCCGTTGGGGGTGGAAACCACCTTTGTGGATCAGACGGACATAACCGCTTTGGCCGCAGCCATTCGCCCCAATACCAAACTCATTTACGTGGACACCCCGGCGAACCCTACCCTGACCCTGACCGATTTAGCGGCGGTGGCTGAGTTGGCGCGGCCGCACGGTATCCTCACCATCGCCGACAACACCTTTGCTACCCCCTACAACCAGCGCCCCCTCACTCTAGGTATAGATGTGGTGGTTCATAGCGCCACCAAATATCTGGGTGGGCATTCTGACGTGGTAGCCGGAGTTATCGTCAGCACCCAGGAGCACATCGCCCATTTCTGGGAAAACCACATGCTCATGGGCGGCGTCCTGCACCCGTTTGAAGCCTGGCTGTTGGAACGGGGGCTAAAAACGTTTGGCCTACGCATGGCCCGCCACAACGAGAATGGGCTGAAAGTGGCCCAATTTTTGGCCCTACATCCAGCCGTGGCCCATGTTTATTACCCGGGTCTGCCCAGCCATCCCCAGCACGAGTTGGCCTGTCGCCAGATGAGCGGGGGTTTTGGTGGCAATGTAGTTTTTGAACTGAAGAGTGGACGAGAAGCCGGGCAAATGTTGTTACAACGGGTTCGGCTCATTAAAATGGCGGTGAGTTTGGGTGGGGGTGCATTCGTTGATGACCCATCCCGCCAGTACCATCGCGGCCGCACAAACGGATGAAGAGCTTGCGGCCGCGGGCATCACCCTGGCCTCGTCCGGCTTTCCCTGGGGCTAGAAGATACGACCGACTTATTGGCCGACCTGGAACAGGCACTCCACTGACACCATGATTCATTTCACCACCAGCTTCACCGTTCCCGCTCCCCTGTCGGCTGTAGCCGCGTTTCATGGGGAGACCCGCATTCTCAAAAAACTGTCGCCGCCGCCACTCTTTGTGCAAATCCACGAGTTTGGCGAGATGAAAGAGGGGATGGTTGCCAAATTTACCATGTGGTTTGGCCCCGTACCGGTCTATTGGGAAGCAGTTCACAGTCAGGTGAGTGAACATGGATTCACCGATACGCAACAGATCGGCCCGCTGAAATCGTGGCAACACCGCCACCGTTTTGTGGCCGAAGGGGACAATGTGACCCGCGTCCATGAATCCATCCGCTATGAACACCCATCTGGCTGGCGCGGTTGGCTGACACGGCTGATTTTTGGTCAACCAGGCCTGCGTTTTCTCTTTTTATACCGGCAATGGGTAACACGGCGAGGCGTAGCCCGATTGCTCAAACAAAAAAGCTGATCTTGATGTCGCCTAACCTGGATAAACCAGAAAATTTATCCACAGATTAACGCAGATTTTCGCTGATTAAAAAATCAGCGTTAATCCCCCCAATCTGCGGTTAAACTTCTTGCTATCTCTACAACAAATGAACGTACAAGGCACTAACGCCCCCACCCCGCCGGATGGTTACAGCAAACCGATAAAGTTTGTTTATCCGCGCCGCGTGTTGCAGGTGGGATCGCTGGTTTTGCTAGGGCTAACGTTACCAGGGCTTTTTTGGTGGACCAACCGATGGAATTTCGCGGCCGCGTACCGACTCCTCAACGTTTCCTTCCTTGATGCCGTCGTCATGCTCATCACCGTCATCGTGACCATTTTTGTCCACGAGGGCATCCACGGGCTGGTTTATGCCCGGCTAGGCTACAAGGTCACCTATGGAGTAAGCGAGCTGCTCGATGCGGCATTCGCGGCCGCGTTCCAACAGTTTCAAAGCCGCAACCACAACATCATTGTCGCCCTGGCCCCCCTTGTTTGTCCTCAATCTGGTGGGCCTGCTCCTGCTCACCATTCCCGATCCGGCCCTTCAGCGCATCGCCTTTACCATCGTTCTCTTCAACACGGGCGGATCCATTGGCGATCTCTACCTGGCCTGGCGACTGCTCCGTCTACCCCCAAAACCCTGTTGTACGACGCCAATAAAGACGAAATGTACATTTTATTGCCCGAATAGACGATTGCTCTGTTAAGAAGAAAGTTCAAATTGTAGTACACGGATGAACACGGATTTTTTCGCTTGATCCGTGTAATCCGTGCCAATCCGTGTACGAAAAAAATGCAATCTTTAACTTAACGAAGCACTATGCAACAGCCCTTTATTTTGTCACTGATGAGCAACCGTGTAAACTTTCCCCATGCGTGAAACAATTGACAAAGCTATCCACCTGGAAACCCGCCCCTACACCGATACCGATGCCGAATGGGATGAATTTGTAGCCCACCATCCCCACGGCTCCATTTTGCAGACCACCCATTGGGCCATGCTCAAGGGGCGTTTTGGCTGGACACCGCAACGGGTCTGGTTGCGCCACGAGGGTAAACTCATCGCCGGGGCACAACTGCTCATTCGTTCGGTGGCTTTTGGGCTGGTCAAGATGGCCTACATTCCCCATGGGCCGCTGGTCGATTGGGCGGATGATGAGATGGTGGATGTTCTGCTGAACCAGATTGACCTGGCGGCCTATCGTAACCGGGCGGGGATTCTGAAGATGGAGCCGTTACTGTGGCAAGATGAGATTAGCCCGGAGCGCTGGTCGGGGCTGGCGCAAAAATATGAGCTATTGACCGAAACAGACTCGATTCAGCCACCTCGTACCATGTTGATTGATCTGCGGCCGCAACCCGATGACATCTTGGGTTCGTTCAAACAGAAAACCCGCTACAACATCCGGCTGGCGGCCAAAAAGGGAGTCACCGTGCGTGAAGGCACGGCCCAAGACATTCCCGCCTTCAACCAACTCATGCGTACCACCGGCCAACGTAACGAATTTGGTGTCCATGCCCCCGAATATTACCGTGACGCCTTCGACCTTTTCCGCCCGGAACAGCGCACCTTGCTCCTGGCTGAATATGAAGGTAAACCGCTGGCTGGGGCCATGATTTTCGTTTGCGGCCGCATGGCGACCTTTCTGTTTGGTGGCTCCAGCAACGAAGAGCGGGAACGGATGCCCACCTATGCCATTCAGTGGGCAGCCATCGAGTGGGCCAGGGCGCAAGGGTGCCACTGGTATGATCTGTGGGGCGTGCCTGATGCTGAGCCAGATGAAATGGAAAGCCAATTCGAGGGGCGAGACGATGGTTTATGGGGAGTTTATCGCTTCAAGCGGGGCTTTAATGGCCTGATTCGACGGACGGTTGGCCCGGCGGATCGGGTGTATAACCGACTGGTACACCGCCTGTACCAGCGGCGGCGGGGACGTTAGGGGGTATGCCTTTGCTAAATATGCTATACCCGACGCGGCAACAAGCGAGGATGCGGCAGGGCGAAAAAAAATCTCAGATGATGCCCGTTGCCAGTACAAGAAGCCTGAGAAGAGGCAAACTAACTAATGAACAGTGGCAACGGCTACAACCATTTGTGGCTGACAAAAGATATTGCGGTCAATCGGTACGACTGCCAGTCACCAAAGCTGGGTCTTCGGGATTTCGTGGGGTACGGGCAACCCTTGTGGTTGCCCCACACGGGGCAGGCACAAGGCCAGCCCGTACATCTGGTGTCAACCCCCTGAATTCCCAAAGAGCCATTTTACACCCAAGCTATTGCTGATATTGACGGGAAGCTAGCTGGTTATCACTTCAGCCAGTCAGCATTTCAGCTTCCTGGTTGACTAGCTGACCGACTGACAAGCGGACTGCTATCTATCCCCAGGAGTTTTTATGAGCATCACCTACCTCGGTTATTCCCAGGCCAAACCAGACGAGATTGGCGCCCTGCGCGACTTTCTATTGACCGTCGTTTTACCGGCAGTTCAAAATTCTGAAGGCAATGAATCGTGCCAGATGTGGCAAAGCCAGGACGATCCCACCCAATTTGTGGTGATGGAAGTGTGGGCCTCGGTAGAAGCCCATCGCGCCTCGATCAAAAACATCACCCAGGCCGAGATTAACGAGTATATAAATTGGTCGCGGCGCCCCGTGGTGGCTATTACGATCCCCTCGGAAAATAAGTTTTGAGTTTCGAGTTTCAGGTTTCAAGTTCCGAATTCTCACTTGCTCCTCGCTACTCGCAAACTCGCTATTTTCATTCATCATGGCGAGGGCCTGACTTGTGGGAACTCCTGTCATTTCCGATGATCCCAATAGAGGGACAATCTTACTGGATGCCACCCACCATTTCGCTTGAGCCATCCACTTTGCTCCGTTTTCAGTTACCCATTCAACTCACAGGCATAGAACCATGATTCTATTCGAGACACTGCGCCTCACCGTGCGCCAGCTACAACCCGAAGATGTTGACGCCATGTTTGCTATTTATGGTGATCCCGAAGTGGTGCGTTGGGTAGATGACGGCCAACCCCTCAGCCGCGACCTGTGCGCCAAATGGATTGATGTTTCCCAGCACAATTACACCAGCAAAGGCTTTGGTGTATCGGCTGTCATTGAGAAGGCTACCGGCACATTCATCGGTTGTTGCGGTATTATTTACGCTCCCGGCGGTTCCGAGCCGGAAATCATCTATGCCTTCCGCCCATCCCACTGGGGGCAAGGTTTCGCCAGCGAGGTCGTTCCTGCCATGCTGGCTTATGGCTTTGACACCTGTCACCTGCCGGACATCTATGCCACCATCTTCCCGGAAAATCTGGCTTCGGCGCGAGTTTTAACCAAAGCGGGAATGTCCTGGTTGCGCGATGACTTCAATGAGGATGGCACCACCACGGCTGTGTATGTCCAAGTTCAACGGAGGTAAACAAGATGGCAGAACCAATTCAACCGATAACCTGGACCAACTGGGTCGGCAACCAATCGTTTTCCCCGCGAGCCATCATTGACGTGGCCTCTGAAGCCGAGGTGCAAGCGCATGTCGCGGCCGCGGCCGCGAACGGCTATGGTGTTCGTACTTTCGGCGCACGCCACTCCTTCACCCCCATTATCGAAACCAATGGCATCCTGCTTAACCTGGAAAAACTTAAAGGCGTCACTCACATTGATCCACAAAACCAGTTGGTTACCGCCTTACCTATGACCACCGTGGGCGAATTTGGCGATCCCTTATGGGCACAAGGGCTGGCCCTGACCAACCAGGGAGATATAGACACCCAGGCCATCGCCGGAGCCATTGCCACTGCCACTCACGGGCCTCTGGCAAACACTTGGCCAACTCTCCGCCGCCCTCGAAGGGGCACGCATCGTAGATGGTCTGGGTCACATCTTCGAGATTACCCGCAAATCCACCCCAGATGAACTGGCGGGTTTTACAACATCTATTGGCCTGCTCGGCATTATGACCCAACTGACCATCAAGGTTTCTCCCGCCTACGAACTTCATTCCCATGAAGTTTCTGCCCTTTACTGAGATGATGGCTCGTTTTAATGAATATTTGGATACCTATCGCAGTTTCTCCTTCTTCTACTGTCCCACCGACGAATCTGCCGAGTTATACGGCCTCAGCGGAGCCAAAGCCGATGATTGTGCCCTGCGCCTGTTCCAACTACCTGTGCCTGATATCGATCGCGCCCATCTACCCGCCAACGAACAAATAGACCGCTCCTACCGCGTCTTCCCCATGGTGTACGAGCCGAACTTCCATGAGATGGAATATTTTCTGCCCCTTGATCAGGCACATGAGCTATTGCCGGAGATGCGAAAGCTAATGTTGCGCTGGTTGCCCTTGAGCATCTACCCTCTGGAAATCCGTAATGTTGCCGCTGACGAAGCCTGGCTTAGTCCCAACTACCAGCGGGATAATCTGGTTGTTTCCATTTCTGGACAGCCAGGAACGGATTATTGGGATTATCTGCGGGCTTGTGATAGCCTGTTTGCCGAATTCAAAGGGCGGCCGCATTGGGGCAAACTCCACTTTATGACAGCCGACCGCCTGGAACGGCTCTTCCCGCGTTACAACGATTTTGTCACCCTGCGCCGCCGCTTTGATCCGAAGGGCACTTTTCTTAACAGCCACACACGAGCCTTGTTTGCCTGATGGCAAGCGCAGTCCCTCTGGTGAGAAAGCCTTCCGAAGGTTTCGGGAAAGGTGTTGACCAGTAAAACAAACCTTCGGAAGACTGAACGGCTACGCCTGATATCTGATAGCGACGAATGTCCGATAAAAAGAGGTGTAGGGACGAATGCCAGATAAATTCACCATCAGAGTAGCTAAAATAGCTGACGCGGCCGCGCTAACTCGCCTCAATATTCTCTTCAATGGTTCAAGCGATCCAGCCGAGGTTATGGCCCAGCGGTTGGCCGATCCCCGCCAGGTGGAGATAGCCCTGGTGGCTGAAAGTGCCGGGCAAGTGATCGGTTTTGCTGGCCTGCGCCGGATTCCTAGCCTTTTTTATGCCGAGACATTCGCTGAGTTAACCGAATTGTTCGTTGAAGAACGATACCGGCGGCAAGGCATTGGCCAGGCACTCATCACCGTAGCTGAGCAGTTGGCTATTCAGGGTGGGTCCAGGGAACTCATGGTTCTTACCGGTAAGGATAATCAGGAAGCACAGTCGCTGTATCGGTCTCAGGGATACGGGAATATGACGATGAGGATTTGGCCTTGCACAAGAACCTTCTAAAGACTGGCTAGCCTTTAGAGCTAGAGGAGAGAGCCAGAGGGAATTACTTTGTAGAATCCTCTCGTTCTAGCTCTGAACTCTAAACACACGGCCTGAGGCCAATAAACAAAATCCTCGACAAGACGTATAATGCCTACATGACAATCTCTTCCCCCACTTACCCGGATCGCGCATTTCTCACCCGTTTTGCCTGGCTTTCTCTCGGTGCCGCCATTTTTACCATTTTTCTGAAAGCGGCCGCGTACTGGCTGACTGGCTCGGTGGGTTTATTGTCGGATGCGCTGGAGTCGTTTGTCAACCTGGCCGGAGCGGTGATGGCGCTGGCTATGTTGACCGTGGCCGCCCGCCCTGCCGATGAAGACCACGCGTATGGTCACAGCAAGGCCGAATATTTTTCCAGTGGCGTAGAGGGGACCTTGATTTTGATTGCGGCCGCGAGCATCGCTTATGCCGCCGTTCAACGTCTCATTACGCCTCAACCCCTGGAGCAGGTTGGGCTAGGTCTGGGCGTATCTGTTGTTGCTTCTCTGGTCAACCTGGGTGTAGCCCTGGTGCTCAAACGAGCCGGTAAACAGTACCAATCTATCACTCTGGAAGCTAATTCCCGCCATTTAATGACCGATGTCTGGACATCGGTCGGGGTATTGTTGGGTGTTGGTGCTGTTGCCTTGACTGGTTGGACGCGGCTTGACCCTATTGTGGCTATCCTGGTGGCGGCTAACATTGTGTGGTCAGGGGTGGGTATTGTGCGCCAATCGGTATTGGGGCTGATGGATACCGCCTTACCCACTGAGGAACAGACGAAAATCCAGGCAGTACTCGCTCCTTATATTGAGAGCGGCATAGAATTTCATGCTTTGCGTACCCGTCAATCGGGATCAAGACGATTTGTCTCGTTTCATGTTCTCGTTCCCGGTTTGTGGACCGTGCAGCACGGCCATCAGGTTTTGGAACAAATCGAAGCAGACATTCGTCGAAACTTGCCTAATGCAACCGTTTTTACGCACCTGGAATCGCTTAATGACCCAACTTCCTGGGAAGATATTCACCTGGATCGTGAGAAAAAGCCAATTCCCTAGGAAGAAGGGTTCTGGTTCCTTCGCCTCGGTGGGGAGAGGATTAGGCTGAGGGGTTGTTGACATGAGGAAAAACGATGTTTATCACGAGTGATGAGGCACAGCTACTGGCGGTTTCTTTTGGTTCAGGATCACGAACCTTGTTAGCGTTCGGCGGTTGGGTGGGAAATTGGGAGCTATGGGCCGAGCCGTTCACCATCCTCAGTCAGACCTGGCGCACTGTGGCTTATGATCACCGGGGAGCCGGGGCAACGATCTGCCCGCTCGAATCCATTACCATGACTAACATGGTGAATGATGTTTTTGCCGTGATGAATGCCCTGGCAATTGACCAATGTGTCCTGGCGGCTGAATCGGCCGGAGTAGCGGTGGCCTTGCAGGCTGTTTTACAACACCCGGAACGATTTACCGGTCTGGTGATTGTAGACGGAGCATATTACCGTCTGCCCCAAGCTGGCCCCAGTCCATTTGTGCAGGCTTTGCGAGCAAATCACGAAGCGACGATGAAACAATTTGTTAATACCTGTGTGCCGGAGCCGGATAACGAGGCGATTAAACATTGGGGAAGGCAAATCGTGATGCGTTCACCGCAAGCGGCCGCGATCCAATTGTATGAAATTATGGACGGGGTTGATCTGCGGCCGCAGGTCCATCTTGTTGCTGTCCCTACGCTTATTTGCCACGGGGAAGCTGATGCCCTTGTGCCATTGCCTGATGCTCAGTGGTTGGCTGACCAGATACCCGGAAGCCATCTCCATGTTTTACCAGGGGCAGGGCATGTACCCACGATGACGCGGCCGCACGAAATCGCCGCAATCATCAACCAGTTTTTTGACCCCACCTCTATCGCCCACTAGAATTCTGATGGTCAGACCGCTTAAACGAATAGCTGTCAGCATTTCAGCTTTTTTGCTGGCTGACTGGCTGACAAGCTATTTTCACCAGAGAACAAACCATTAATCGAGGTGAACATGACTGATTATCATCTGGCTCAAATCAACATTGGTCGTATGAAAGCGCCACTGGATGATCCGCTCATGGCTGGTTTTGTGACCCGGCTGGATGAGATCAACACCCTGGCCGACGAAAGCCCCGGTTTTGTCTGGCGGCTACAAACTGACGAAGGCAACGCCACCTATTTGCGCCCCTATGAGGACGAACGGATCATCGTTAATATGTCCATGTGGGCAAGCGTGACCCATCTGAAGGCATATGTGTTCCATACGGCCCATGTCGAACTGATGCGGCAACGGCAGAACTGGTTTGAGAAATTTGCCGGAACCTATACCGCCTTGTGGTGGGTTCCAGTGGGACATGTCCCCGGCCTGGACGAGGCCAAAAAGCGACTGGCTCATCTGGAAAAACATGGCCCCACTCCCTTTGCCTTCACCTTTGCCAAACCATTCCCGGTGGATGAGGCCTATCAACAGACCATTGATTGGTCATCGTTTCAACCCTGCCCGGCGGCATAGCGGCCGCGCCCTCGTGTGTACCTATGGCATTTATCACCTTGCCCCCAGAAGTCTCTGCGGTTTTTCGTGAGTTTCGCACCTGTGAGTTTTCTACCATTGGTCGAGATGGAACCCCCATCGCCTGGCCGATCTCGGCCCGTTATTTGCCGGAACAGGGACAATTTTTGTTGACAACCTCGATTGCCCTGTCGCAAAAAGCCGTTAACATCCGGCGCAACCCTCAGGTGGCTTTGCTTTTCTCTAACCCAACTACCAGTGGCCTGGACAACGCGCCCGCCGTATTGGTGCAGGGCATCGCGGCCGCGCCCGACCAAATCACCACATCCGTCGCCGGGTTAGAGGATTATTGGCGGGACACCATCTTCCGACGACAACCGATCTCGCGCTCGTACAGCAGTAACGCCCTCATGCGTTACCTGATGGATTGGTATTACCTGCGAATTGTGATCACCGTGCGGCCGCGGACTATTCGCTGGTGGCCGTCCGGTGATTTTAGCCAGGAAGGGATGAAGCTGGGAAGCTAGTCAGCTAAGAAGCCAGAAAGCGGTCAAGCTGAAATGCTAACCTGCTGAAATTCTATCTCCAAGGATTCACCCCATGTGGAATGAAATTACGCGCACGATGGCCCAATATGACAGTGCTGTTTTGACTTTTGTGGATGCCGCCGGGTTTCCTTTGAGTGTACGTTGTGCCCCGTTTGCAGATGGGACACGGCAGGTGATCCGCGTTAAATTACCGCCAGATGTAGTCGCCCAACCCGGCCCCGCCAGCTTGATGAGCCATTACCATGACGAGCAAATGTGGAGCCTGCGTGGGTACAATGTGGTGGGGGAGTTGGAGAAGGAAGGAGAAGAGGGGTGGGTGTTGCGGCCGCGGCGACTCCTGCCGGGTTTAGATTCAGGGAATATGCTGGCCCAATTCAAAATGTTGGTGAAATCCCGCCGGGTGGTTCAGCAATATCTGGATAAACGGGGCCTGCCCCGCCCCAAAGTAGATTGGGCGGGGATCAAAAAGCTCCAGGCTGAAGCCAGGAAGAAGGAATTGTGATCACCAAACCTTAAAAATATGTCTGCGCTTACATTCGTGAAATTTGCGGCTAAAAGCTTTGCTTCTGGGAGAAATGTCGAATGCCGATCCTCGATCACAACGGTGTCAAGTTGTATTACGAAGAACAGGGTACGGGTGAGCCGGTTCTGTTTATCCACGGGCTGGGTTCGAGTGGGCAAGATTGGGAGTGAAAACAGCCACATTTTCACCTCATTACCGGGTCATTACCTCAGATCAACGAGGGCATGGCCGCTCGGACAACCGGCTGGGCCGTATAGTATGGCCCAACTTGCCGGGGACGCGGCCGCGTTACTGCAAGCGATTGGTGTGACCTCGACTCATGTGGTAGGGTTGTCGTTGGGGGGTGGCGTGGCCTTCCAACTGGCTATAGACCAGCCAGCCCTGGTGCACTCCTTGACCATCGTCAACAGCGCCCCGGAAATGGTTCCGCGCACGTTCAAAGAAAAGTTTACTATCTGGCAACGGCTGGTTATTGTCCGACTGATGGGTTTGCCCAAGATGGCGGCGGTGTTAAGCCCCCGCCTCTTTCCCGATCCAGCACACGAACATCTGCGGCAACTGTTCGCGGAACGGTTTGCCCAAAATAAACAACCCGCTTATCTGGCCTCATTGCGTGCCCTGATTGGCTGGAGTGTCACGGCCCAGCTGGGCGAAATCAAATGCCCTACGCTGGTCATCACGGCAGATCAGGATTACACGCCCGTCTCCTTAAAAGAAGCGTATGTAGCCAAACTGCCTGACGCCCGGCTGGCTGTCATCGCCAACGCTCACCACGCCACCCCAATGGAGCGTCCTGAGGTGTTTAACACCGTGCTGGCGGAATTTCTGGCACAACAGCCGAAATCCCAGACTGGTTAAGTTTCGAGTGAACCCGAAGTAATCGTTCAGGAATAACGTGGCTGGTGCCTTTTCGTGCCGGGCCACTTTATTTACCTGGACGCGGATGGTATTGTAACCAGCGCGGCCGCGTTAATCCCCACGTAATCTTTAGGAATTTATGTGATAACGATTCGTTCAATTTTCGGCGATTGAACCCATCTAAACGAAAAAGTTATGACCCAACAAACCAGTTTGATGATCTTGATCGCTGGCCCTTATCGCTCTGGTACGGGCGACGATCCTCAGAAAATGGCGCAAAACGTTCACACGATGGAAGCCTATGCGCTACCTCTCTTTCGCGCCGGGCATATCCCCGTGTTGGGCGAATGGTTCGCCTTACCTCTCGTGGCCCTGGCTGGCTCGCAACGGGTTGGTGATGAGCCGTTCAACGAGATTTTCCACCCCATTGCCGAACGGTTACTGGAACATTGTGATGCCGTCCTGCGTGTGGGTGGAGCCTCGCAAGGGGCAGATCTGATGGTGACGGTTGCCCGTCAGTATGGGTTACAGGTTTTCCACCACTTGAGCGATGTGCCAGGGTGCGCCACTTTGCCTGAACTTGTGTAACACTTATTTCTTCACCTATAAATAGGATCCTCTTCAAGAGAACTTTACAAACAAAAAAAGGTACTCAGTGAGTACCTTTTCGTTTGCTGGTGGGCCGGAGAGGGCTATAATCCAATCCAGTTTATCAGTGCCGAAGGTGGGAATCGAACCCACACTCCCGAAGGAACACGATTTTGAGTCGTGCGCGTCTGCCAGTTCCGCCACTTCGGCCAGCCCTTCATTGAGGACGCGAGGAGTATAATTCAAGGGTAGACATCTGTCAATTTACGATTTTAGATTTATGATTGAAGATTCTCTGGCTCAAATCGTCAATCGTAAATCGTCAATCTAAAAGCCTATGGTTCGTCGTCTGTTGATTCTCTTACTGGGGCTGGTATTGGGTGTTGGCCTGGGTTTATTTCTGGGTTGGGTAGCCTGGCCCACTCAATATGAAGATGCCGACCCTACCTTGTTGGCTGAAGCGTATCATCATGATTATGTGATTATGATCGCGGCCGCGTACAGTGCCGATGGTGACATGCAAACCGCCAGCCAACGGCTCCGCTCTGCCTGGGTAGACTCGCCTGATCCGTTTCAAGAATATCTAGCCTTCACGGTCGAAGCAATTCTGGACAACGGTCTGGATCAAGATTTGCGTCATCTGGTACGACTGGCGACGGACCTGGGGCTGAGTTCACCAGCTATGGAACCTTATTTGCCAGAGTGAATGGGTTTCGGGTTTCAGGTTTCAGGTTTGAAGGAGTGCCCTCAATGCAAATGATTATTCCCGGTGTTTATACGTTTACTGGCCTGATGGTAGGGCGGGTTTATTTACTAGAGGACCCGGATGGACTGACGATTATTGATGCCGGGTTGGGTTTCGCGGCCGCGCGCATCCTCAAACAACTCCGCCAAAAAGGCCACTCCCCCCAGGACGTCAAACGCCTATTAGTTACTCACGCTCACCCCGACCACATTGGTGGTCTGCGGGCGTTACAACAGGCTACCGGGGCCGCCGTCATCGCCTCAGCCGTAGAGCAACCTTACATTGAGGGCACAAAACCTGTGCCTCGCGCCCCCAAATCCGACTTAACCGGTGGTTCCCGGCTCATGTATGGGCAAGCCACCCTGGTCGATCAGCCCGTTCCGGTCAATCGCACTTTGCAGGATGGCGAAATGATGGCTGAAGTACTGGATGGCTTGCAGGCCATTTACACGCCAGGCCATTCACCCGGCCACACCTCTTATTGGCACCCGGAAAAGGGATTTTGTTTTCTGGGGATGTCATCATGCGAATGACGGGCAATCTGTCGCTGCCATTGCCGCCTTCACCCCCAGCATGGCCGAAAACAAACGCTCCATTCGGCGGGTCATAGCCCTGGAACCTCGGATTGTCTGTTTTGGGCATGGGCAGCCGATGAGGGAAAATACGACCGCCACGATTCGCCAATTTGCCCAAAAAGTGGGTGCCATCTGAACCAGTTAATTCCTCGGTTTTGCAAAAACGAAAGCAACCTCAGAAAATCTCTTAATCTCTCAGTCTCTTAATCGCCACAGTTCAGCACAAAACCCCCCACTGTCTCCCTTAACCCCCTTGTTGACGTAACGCTTCCATCTACAATCGCCCGGATGACCATGTCGTCATCATGGCCCCCTACGGCATCCGGCTCCATGCCCATACGGCTAAAGAGTGCCCGGCGTATGGTTTTGCGCCAAGGCCGGGTTTTTTAGCTCAATACGGCGGCGCAAATAATCCTGGGCCAACTCTACATCCTGATTGCTCAACCGATTGACGGGCCACTGCATCATCTCATCTGAAACCATGTTGCGTAAGACAGAAACGCCTCGGTTCATTTCCTTCAGGCTGGACAGGGAAACCTCTTCCTGGGCATAAACGACCAGGGTTCCGGCGGCTAAATCCCCCAGGCGGTTGGCTTGCCGGTTAAGAAACATGGTAATGACACCCACGGCATAAGCCAGCGGTAGAAAATCAATGGGGCGTATCAGGTTGCGGATGATGGATTCGGTGAGGGTAATGGGTGAACCGTCGCGCCGAATAACGCGCAAACCGGCCCAACGTTTGCCCGGTGATTGTCCGTTCCAGGCCATTTCAAAGAAGACGTAATACCCCCAGGAAAAAATGAAACCCAGGGCGGCTAACACCGCGGCCGCGACCGTTCCACTTGCCAAATCAAAAGCCGCATTCATCACAATAAAGACGATAGCCTGCAAAATAACAAAGAGGATGGTATCTACAAAAGCAGCCATAAACCGGGAGCCAATGCCCGCGATTTCGTAGCCAAAAACGACATTTTCAGGGGTGTCAATGTTAAGAAATTCTTCAGCCTGAGACATAATTGATCCTGTTGCCTGCCAAGAGGTTTGCAGCCCTCACGTAACCCGCCCCAGGAGAGGGTAACCCCTCGTGGGGGGAGAGGGCCGGGGTGAAAAGGGTAACCGGTCCTGGAACCCCACAGCCAGAGGACGTGTATAGAGACGCCAAGAGTTGATAAGGCGATGCCCTCACATGGGCAAATCTTGATGAAGGTTAAGTGGCTGATTATAACGCATGGCCTATAATTTCAGGTAAGTTCGATTGGAGAGAGAAATAAAACCGTATGCAACCAGATGAATTTGTCCGAACACGCCAACGAGAATGGGAACAACTCAGTCATTTTCTGCAACGAGCCGAACGGGAAATACGTCGCCTGACGCCGGAAGAGATTGATCAGCTAGGGCAACTCTACCGGGCTACCACGTCGGACCTGGCGCTGGCGCAGCGGGATTTCCCCACCCACCGGGTAACGTTGTATTTGAATCAATTGGTGGGACGCGCCCATGCCACCATTTACCAGGAGAAACCCCTGGCCTGGCGACAGCTAAAGACGTTTGCTCTGGCTGGTTTCCCCCAACTTTTTCGTGAATCGTTACTTTTTATCTTCGCGGCCGCGCTCCTTTTTTTGTCCCTGGCATTTTGTCCGCGGTGGCAACCTTCATTGAACCCACCACCGCCTACTCCCTTCTCCCGGAAGGCGCCCAAGACCTCATCACCCGCCTGGAAAACCGTGAATTGTGGTTTGACATGAGCGTGGAAGAACGCCCCTATATGTCATCCTTCATCATGACCAACAATATTGGGGTGGCGTTTCGCGCTTTTGCCGGGGGTGTCCTGATGGGACTGTTTACGCTCTACATCCTGGTCTTCAACGGATTGTTGCTGGGTAGTGTGACCGGTCTGGCCTTTCATTATGGCGTGGGCATGGATGTGTGGAATTTTGTCATTGGGCATGGGGTCATTGAGCTAGTTATCTGTTTTGCTGGGGGGGCCGGGCTGATGTTGGGGTGGGCTATTTTGCGGCCTGGGTTGTACAGTCGGCGTGATGCGTTGGTCGCGGCCGCGCGCCGGGCGGTACTTCTACTCCTGGGTTCTGTGCCCTTCCTGGTAGTAGCGGGCCTCATCGAAGGGTTCATCTCCCCGGCCGAGACCATCCCCTGGCCGCTCAAATGGGTCGTGGGGATCGGCAGTGGGGCGGTGATGTATGGGTATCTGTTTTTGGCGGGGAGGGGGAGGGACTCAGAGGAACTCTAGGAACTCTGGGAACTCAGAGGAACTCTAAAAACTTTTGCCACTCTGCCACTCGCCACTCTGCCACTCTGCCACTTCGCCTCGCATCCCCGTTCACAGTCGCATCGTGCCTTTAAGCTGTAAATAACGGTTGATGACGGAGATAGAAAGCTGGTTGGCAGGCACGTCGAGGGTCTGCACACCATGACGGCGTAGGCTATCGAGGGCCAGTTGCCGTTCATCAAGGAGCCGGGTCGCGGCCGCTTGCTGATAAACCGCCTGGCTATTTTGCGGCCGCGAACGAGCCATCGCCACCACATCCGGATCACTGATTGTCACCACCAGAGGCAAGCTTTTCTTCGCCAGCAAAGAAACCTGGGCTTGAAGGGATTGCATCGAAAAGCCGCCACTCAAATCGGTAAACAGCAATACCAAGGCCCGTTTACGCTGTTTCAGCATCAGGTAGTTCAACGCCCGCTGATAATTCGGTTCGACGGGTTGTGCTTCCACCCCATAGAGCAATTCCAACATCCGGTAAAATTGCCCCCGCCCCTGGCGCGGATTGAGATACGTCTGAATGTCATCGGCGAAGGTCAGTAGACCCACCTTATCGCCGACGCCGGTAGCCACGTACCCCAGGAGCAACACCGCATTAAGCACATAATCCAGCTTGGCCATGTTCGCTACCGGACTCTGCATCATGCGCCCCACATCCACCAAAGCGATGATATTCTGGCTACGTTCGGTCTGGTACTCCACCGTCACGGGGCGCTGGCGGCGGGCGGTGGCTTTCCAGTTGATGCGCCGGAAATCATCGTCGGGCAGATATTCGCGCAGCCGTTCGTACTCTGTACCCTCGCCATACTGTCGGGTGTTGCGTAGACCCAACTCCTGCAAACGGTTGTTGCGTAACAATAAATCATAACGGCGCACATCGATCAGGTTGGGATAGACCCGCACGGGCATCCCGGCTTGGACGGTGTCCTGACGCCTGAATAGCCCCATTGGCCCTTGCCAACGCAGGGTCACATTGCCAAAGCGGTAATCGCCCCGACGCAGCGGCCGCACATGGTACACCGTCTGCCATTCCGCATAAGGCCCCACTGTGCCCGCAAAAAGAACCTCGCTGGTAACGAACCGTTCGGATGGTTCATCACGAATCTGGAAAATCGCCGGGCGGCCACTCTGGTTGCGTAGCTTCAAGGTGATGGGGTTTTCTGCCCCCAGGCTCAGTTTGTTGTCGTGGTGGCGGCTGATTTCAAAGCGGCTGATGGGGCGGGCGCGCCGCCAGTCATAGACAATCAGCCCCAGGCAGAGCGCCACATAGAGCAAGGCCAGCCAACGCAAAACCGGCACCCAGGTCGCGGCCGCGATCATCGGTGTGGCAAAAAGGAGTAACAGAACGGCACGGAAGGTCAACATAAAAATCTTGGCCCTTTGCGGGGCAACTAACGCGGGACCTGAACCTGTCCCAAAATCCGCTGAATCACCGCATCCGCATCTAGCCCTTCAATTTCCACCTCAGGTTTGAGGATGAGCCGATGACGGAAGACGGGTGGTACGATAAATTTTACATCATCGGGCACGACAAAGTTGCGCCCTTGCATGGCGGCCAGGCTCTTGGAAGCCAGTAAAACGTGCGTCGCGGCACGGGTGCTGGCTCCCAAAATGACATCAGGAGATTGGCGACTGGCGGCGATAATTTGGGCGATGTAGTTGAGGATACCTTCTTCCACGACCACCTGGTTAATCAACTGGCGCACATCCACCACTTGTTGGGCGGTAAGGACGGGTTGCAGGTTCGCGGCCGCGAGGTTATGGGCATCAAACCTTTGATGATATTGGCGCAATACTTCCATCTCATCGGCGATGGGGGAGTAAGGAACCAGCACTTTAAACAAAAAACGATCCAGTTGCGCTTCGGGCAAGGGATACGTGCCCTCATATTCAATCGGGTTCTGCGTGGCAATGACCATAAACGGGCGTGCCAGCTCATGCCGCACCCCTTCCAGATTAATCTGTTTCTCTTCCATCGCTTCCAGCAAGGCTGATTGCGTCTTGGCGGGGGCACGATTGATCTCATCACCCAGGAGAATTTGGGTGAAAATTGGCCCCTTACGCAGATTAAAGGTGCCACTGCTCAGATCAAACACGCTGGTTCCCAGAATATCTGAGGGCATGAGGTCGGGGGTGAACTGGATGCGGGTGAATTGGGCCTGCACCAGATGGGCTAATGTCTTGGCCATGAGGGTTTTGGCCGTGCCCGGAACCCCCTCCAACAAGACATGCCCCCCGGTAAACAAAGCCACCACCATTAACTCAAACGGCCCATTTAAGCCCACAATGACTTTGTTGGCCTCTTCGCGCATACGCAGGGTCACTTTCTGCAAGACATTTGGTTCCATAAATTCCTCGACAAAGTAATAAGGTAAAAAGGATGAGGCGTGAGGGATGAGTTGCTCTGAGTTCCCACAGTTCCTACGAGTTCCTCTCTCATTGTTTCAGCCAGTCGGCCACTTCGGCGGCCAGTTGGACCAGTTCTACCTCGGTAATCTTTTTGTTTTGTAACCGTGAGAGCAAGTTTTGCAACGCGCCGCGTCCAACCCCGGTTTCATATTTCGCCAGTTGGGCCACATCCCCCATCGGGCAAAGCCGGACTCAGCCGGTAACGCTGGCCCAACTCCTTCTTCAAACGCTGATGATACGCCCGCAACACGTCTGTGCGATGACCGGCGCGCCGGTTTAGGGTGGCGATGGCTTGCACATAAGCCAGGGGTGGGCGACGCAATGTTTCATTGGCTGCGGTTAAGGGTCGGCCAAACGCTCGGCCACTTAGTAACAGCGCGACCAGAATGACCAGACCCCCATATAAAAAGGCCTGCCCCACCGGGTTATAGCGCAACCAATTCATGGGGCCTAAACGTGGGTTGGGGGTCTGATTGTTGTTATTGAGCGGCGCATTCGTGGACTGCTCCCGTTCGCCGTGATGCCATTCATCAAACCAGACCGTTCCGCCGGCCGGAGCCAGGGTCATCAGGTTAAGCATCAGGTTGGCGTTGCCCGGCTCGGTCAGCCCGGCGTTGGTAAAGGGATAGGCGGTACTGGCGGCAATAACCCGCCCGGAACCGAGGGGGAAGGTGATGACGGTTGGTTTGTCTAAAGCGGCGTACAAGGTGAGGTAATTATTACGGGTGGGGGCAAAATAGGCCCGCGGCCGCAATGTAGCCAATTCCTCTTGCGGCGGGGAAGCCACCAGGGGGGTCTGCACCCAGGCCAGGGGTGGCAAAAGGGTCGAATACGCCAATTCTAGTTCATAGACCTGGGCAAATTGCTGGACACCCGCTCCCTGCCCGGCCAGCAATAATACGCCACCTTCCCGCACCCAGCGGTTCATCCGTTGAAAATCGTCACTGGTGACATATTCTGGTTCAGCATCACCACCACATCCACCCCATTGGGGATATGGAACGTATTGACCTCGGATTCGTCAGGCTGGTAGCCCAGCTTCTCCAGCCACGCGCGCTAAAGCCCCAACGGCTCATCGGAACGGGATGAAAAGTTGGGCGCATCCTCCGCCAAAATTTGTTGCACAAACAAGGCCAGCCCTATCATCAACAAAATGGCAAACAGACCAGAGGCCAGCCAATCATTGGTGGAGAGAGAGCGTCGGGGGGATGCGGGTAGGGTAGACATCGTTACTGGTCAGGTTTATCTCTAGAGACGGGGCGGGACTAAGAGATTAAGAGCTGCTTGGCGTCCTTTGCACCTTAGGGTGAATTCTTTCCGTAGACTCCCTGATTATGGGACTCCTGCCAGTAAGATTTACTTCCGCTGTTGGCGTAGCTGTTCCACCTGATCCTGATAGCTGGTGTATTCGCCATCATCAATCGGTTCGTAGCCATACCAGACACGGTCAAATACCTCAACTACATCACCCAAACCCTGAGCCGTTTCCGGTTTGTCGGTCATACTCTGGATGTACTCCCGGTTGGTGCGGGTGCGGTTGTAACGTAGCAACCCTCTTTTTCTTAGGGATGAGCAAGGTGGAAAGGTAGAGATAACGCACGGCGGCACGATAATCTTGTTGTTTGGAGAGGGCCTGGGCGCGAGACAGCGCCGTTTGTGCCGTCAGATTTTCTTCGGCGTCAGCCGTTTCCGGGGGCAAGTCTGCATCCGTGGAAAAGTCCAGAGCCAGACGCCGGAAGGCGAAAATCAGCACAACCACCAGAATCAGACCCCCATGATCGCCAAGAAGGTGACGGGTAAAGGGGGTAGCGTCAGATTAAGGGGCGAATCATCGGCGGGCGCGGCCGCATCGCCAGAGTCTGGCCCCCAACGGCGGTTACGCAGGGCCTCTTCGGTGGCGGCCAACTCATCGTCGGCGACAGGCTCAATATCCAGGTCGGCTAAGATGTCCTGGAGTTCGGCGCGGGCTTGCGCGGCCGCGTCGCGGTCATACCGCTCATCCGGCCAGTTATCCCGTTCAGCCTGCATGGTCGTTAACAGTCGGTTAAGCTGATCCCACGAGGGTATCTCGGCGTTTAACAGGGTGACCAGAACGGAATGGTCTACCGGAACCAAGGTGCCATCAGCACGACGGACAGAGGTGATGGCGGCGAGTTGGGTCGCGGCCGCGTGCAGTGGCGTGGCGTCGTTCGCGGCCTGATACGTCTCTATATCCGTCCGTAGATCGGCCAGCATTTGCCAATATTCCGCTTCGCCCAGGACGCCATCCCCAGACTGAGCCATCGCTGGAGCGGCCAGGAAAAAGAGGAAAACGGCGAGCAGAAATCCAAAAGAGAATCGTATCATGACGTAAAAGCAGGCAAGAGCAACGACGTAACCAGGCTACTAAACAGCACCCCAACAATTACCCCAATGACCCAAACCCCGATACCCAGGCCAAAGAAATTGATCCATTCATCCCCCACGAGGATGGAATCGGTTTTGGGGGCTGGGGCCTTGGCTAACAGGGTATCCAGGTCGCTACCTTCAGGCATTTGCCGCGCTGAGGCCAGTTCCAGGTCAAACCCTTCATTCCGTACTCTCAGGTCAAAGTAGAGAACGGACGCGGCCGCGAGCTGGATAGGCAGAATGAGCGTTTGCAGACCCAACGTGATCACTGTCTGCAAAACCGTAGCCCATAAGGGGGCCTGTCCGGGCATGTTGGTGGGCGAAAGGGGAGACGCCGGATCATATCCACTCCAGACGAAACCCGTCAGGTACGTCAAAAGGGTGGATGGCCCGATGGTAATGACTGTTACCAGGATGCCCAAGATAACCACATACCCCACCACCGGCCAAAATCGCCGCCGGGTCAGGTCCCAACCGCGCCGCAGCGCATCAAAACCGGCCTTGTTTTCTACACGATCACGGTTCCGACCATGGGCACGATGTCCCCGAAAAACATTAACATGCCCATGCCCGCCGTCCAACCCACACAGGGTATGAGAAAGAAAACGAGCAGACCTATGCCCACGAGAAAGGTGACGATAAGGGTAACAAAAATATTGCCGATGAAGGGGGTGACGCCCCGGTACGCGGCCGCGAAACTTGTTGGTCGTCCCAGGTAAACATCGGCGACGGCACGGGACAGGGCAGCGGAAGCAATCTGATTGGCTAACACACCCGCCAGAAGGAGCAAAATCGCTAATAAACTCACCAGGGTGGCAAGGGCAGGAGAACCGCTCTGGGCTGCGGCCGCGTTAAACACCTGAACCAGGGCCAGGGGCAGTTGCACCACCCCCACAATTGCCAGGAAGGTGAGGAAATTGCCCTGATACAGACGAAAAGCGCGGTCTAAAATTTGACCCACAGACAGCGGCCGCAAAACAGGCATATGTGACAGTTCCATTTTATCGTTCTCCTGAGAAAATAGGTTTCAGGTTTCAAGTTGGCGGGTACGCCAAGTCCCCCTGAGTTCTATACTGGTTTTCATCCATCTTAGTGCGCCCCCGCTCCCTGGGGAACGCCTGCTCCCTCAAATTTACACAAGTTTTTCTTTCTCTGCGTTCTCTGCGTCTCTGCGGGTCGATATTTTACTAGCACCATTACTCAATCAGTTGGACAAAAATGATCAACCCATAAGACAAGACGATAGGAGAACCCACCACCAGAATCGTCAAACCAACGAAACGAACCAATTCCACTGAACTCATCCAGGTTCCGCCGGGTGCGGGGGGAGTTTGGGCCAGCACCTTTTCTGGCGCGGCCCGCAGTACGTCAGGTAACTGGGCATCGGCCCATAGAAATAAATCTAGCCCCTCATTGCGTACACGTAAATCCACATATCGTAAGGTCAAGGCAATCATGGCTACCGGCCAGATGAGAATGTTGAAGATCATGTTAACCAGATCATTGGGTGTCAAATAGCCTTGAAAGCCGGGTAATGGCAGGGAAAATTGATAAAAATACACATTCGTAGTGCCATTATCGAAGATGGAATTAAAGACGATTTGCACCAATATCCGGGGGCCAGCCCACACACAAAAAAGGAACAGGAACAAGTACAAAGTAAAACCGACGGAGGCCCAGAAATGGACACGGGTGAGATCCCAGGCCCGGCGCAAAACGGCTAAACCGCGTTGCTGTTCGATCATGACGATGGGTACACTCAAGGGCAAAAGAACACCAAAATAGAACGCGTTGAGGCCAAGGCCGGAAAGTGAACCAATGCAGGGGATGAAATACCAGGCGACCATCAACAGAGTTGTCGGTATGAGCGCCAAAACGGTGAGCGCAATCGCCCACCCCCGTACCAGAAGCCGCTTGTACGCGGCCGCGAAACTCACCTTCTGCCCCTGAATCGTCAACACAACCACCTGAGACATGGCCGCGGCCGCGACGAGCCGCACCACCATGTAGGCAACCATGCCTAACAGCCCATACACCATCGCCTCAATGAGCGCGTCTGTGTTTAAATACGAATCAAGCTCAGGGGCGCGGTAAACCAGGCGGCTCAACGTGAGCGGTATCTCTATTGCGGCCGCGATCATGACACAAGACCAAAACTCGTGGCGGTACAAACGCACCGCTCGATCTATGATGTGCCCCCCGGTTAGCGGCCGCAACCCATAGGGTGAAGAAATCAGCATAATAAAGTAAACGACTGAAACTGTTTGTAATGGGAGAAATTATAACCACATTATGGGAAAGCCAAATAATGATGGCCCGATCTCACCTTTTATACCAGTAGTGGGCATAATCTGACATTTTTCTAGAGACTCATCAGTCTCCAGTCTCCAAACGAAATATCACTTTATGACCGTGCTGAGTATAAGACGGTTTTCCCCGCCACTGTTTCCAGCTACAATTTCAGCCATGCGTAAACAAATCCAAACAAACCGTTTTGCTCAATACGCCTGGTTCGTCCTGGCGTTTAATCTGTTGGTCATTTTGTGGGGGGGATATGTGAGTGTCAGTGGCTCTGGTGATGGTTGTGGCGATAGCTGGCCCCACTGTGAACAGTTGGCCGATCTGGAAACCACGCCGCTCAAGACAATAATCGAGGTGTCGCACCGGGCGACCAGCGGCCTGGCATTTTTGTTGGTGGTGGGGCTGGTTATCTGGGCTTTTCGGCAGGTTGGCCCAGGTCATTTGTTGCGCCGCGCGGCCGCGATCACCCTTTTCTTCATGGTTACCGAATCACTGTTCGGGGCGCTCATCGTGCTGACCCGGTTGGTGGCCGATAGCGAGGCCGTAGCGCGGGTGTTCACCCAGCCGCTTCACCTGGTCAACACCTTTTTCCTGCTGGCCTCGTTAGCCCTGACAGCCTGGTGGGCCAGTGGTGGTGCTCCTATCCGGGTACAGCGACACGGCAATGTGGTGAAGTTAGTGGCGATTGGTTATTTGGCTTTGTTGATTGTGGGGACAACGGGAACCTTTGCCTCGTTAGCCAGCCATCTGTTCCCGGCAGAGTCGTTTGCGGCGGGGGTGCAACAAGATTTTTCGCCCACGGCCCCGTTTTTTGTCAAACTGCGGATATGGCATCCGGTCGCGGCCGCGCTCGCCGGTTTACTCTTGGTTGTTATCGCCAACCGGGTAGCTGCCCTACGACCTGATCGCCTCACGGTTGGCCTGAGCCGGATGGTGATTGCCTTGTTTGTGGGGGAATTTTTGCTGGGTACACTCAATGCCGTGCTGAATGCGCCCCTGTTCATGCAGATGATTCACCTGCTCATGGCCGATTTGTTCTGGATGACGTGGGTGTTGCTGAGCGCGGCCGCGTTAGCCGATGTTAGCGTCCCCGCCGCCGCTGGTACAGGCGGTGTACCAGCCGGTTATACACCCGATCCGCCGGGCCAACCGTCCGTCGAATCAGGCCGTTAAAACCCCGCTTGAAGCGATAAACCCCCCATAAACCATCGTCCCGCCCCTCAAATTGGTTTTCCAACTCGTCTGGCTCGGCATCGGGCACGCCCCACAGATCATACCAGTGGCAACCTTGCGCCCTGGCCCACTCCACGGCCCGCCCATTGCACAGCGTAGGTAGGCATTCGTTCCCGCTCCTCGTTGCTGGAGCCACCAAACAGATAGGTTGCCATGCGGCCGCAAACGAAAATCATGGCCCCAGCCAGCGGTTTACCTTCGTATTCAGCCAGGAGCAGGGTGCGCTGTTCCGGGCGGAAAAGGTCGAAGGCATCGCGATAGTACTCTGAGGCATGAACACCAAACTCGTTGCGTTGGCCGGTGGTGCGCATGAGTTGGTTGAAGGCGGGAATGTCTTGGGCCGTGCCTTCACGCACGGTGACTCCCTTGGCCGCCAGCCGGATGTTGTAGCGGGTTTTCTGTTTGAACGAACCCAAGATGTCATCGGGTTGCGGCCGCAGATCAATCAACATGGTACGAGGTGGCTGAATCGAGTCTGTTTCGGTCAGTAGCTCATATTTTTGTGCCAGACTCGACCAGCGCTCCGGGCTAATCTCATCTTGCCACAACGGCTCCATCTTCAGAATCCCCGCCCGGTTACGATACGCCGCCAGGTCAATCTGGTTCAGCAGCACATCCACCATCTCATCATCCGCCCAATCAACCAGCGGCCCGTGGGGGATGTAGGCCATCTTGACCAGCCCAAAAGCCACTGAACGAATGAGCAGTTGCGCCCCGGCAATGAGTTTACCCTCATGGCGCAACCAGACCCGCTGTGGTGTCCAGCCAAATCGCCCCTTGAGCATAGCCCAATGGGTCGTTTGCAAAATGGAGCCGTGAGGATGATTGGCGACAAATTCATCCCATTCGGCATCAGTATCGGTGTAGGGTCGGGTTTCCAGGTGGATGGCTTTTTCTACTGTTTCACGCATAGAGAAAGTTTACCCGGTTGCCTTACACCAGCAAAATGGCCATCCAGGTTTTTCAGTTTTCGGAAATCAACTTCCCGAAAGCTATCATCCGCCTACCTGCTGACCTGGCTTACTCATTGTCAGTTTCCGGGAAGTTTTGGCAGCGGCGACTACTAAAAAACGGTGAATGGCGATCAATTTTTATTGAGCACGGGCAAGTAGATATGCCTGGGATTAACGACCGTATGGGCTGTCAACGGACGTGGCGCAGCGAAACTATCATCGGCCCAAGCCAGATTGGTGATGGTGTGTGGCTCGGTCAGACCCGGATCAATCGTAACGCTGAAGGTTAGCACCGCGGCCGCGCCCGGCGACAATCCCACCTGCCACACAATCACGCCATTGCTGTAACTGGCCGTCCCGGCTGAACTCGTCAAGGTTCCTGTGAGATAACTGGTCTGGGCTGGCATCGTGTCCGTGACGCGAATTGTGGGCAAGGCCTGGTAGCTGCTCTGGTTCACCAGGCGGATACGATAGGTAAGCGTGTCGCCCGGCTCGGCCAGGGTTGTGTTCACGGTTTTCGTAGAACCGGTGAGGCCCAGCCAATACTCATCAGCCCCAATGTCATGCCGGGGTGTGCCGTTGTTGTCGCCATCAAGCGGCCGCGTATCTCCCTCAAAGTCCGCTTGTGTCCCATTATGCATCCCACGATCAACCAGCGGTGAACTGGCCTGCAAATGGAAATCAAGCACAGCGGGATTTACGAACAGTGGATTCGCCACCAAATCGTTAGCCCCTGGCGATACGTTAAGACGGTTCTGATCATTGTCCCAATAAGCATTGTAGTTACCGGTTACGGTACTCGCCACCGTTGCTGAAATCCCCACCCCATGAGCCACCAGCACGTTATTGCTGAAACCAACGGTGGTAAACGCTTCAACATTGACACCGGCGGCAAACCCATCGTCTCCATGCGTTGGCAGCAGCGAGAGGCCGCCCTGCGTTGCATAAACAGTGTTATTACGCAGCGTGACCTGTGACTGATGAAATGTCAGCGCGGCCGCGTCGCCGCCGTCATTAGGATCTGATCCCGTCACCTGATTGCTGTTCCCCCCCTGTAACCAGGCAATGACATTATTGTCTACATCTGCCAAACTTACATTTCTCATCTGAATCCCGCGAACATCCCCCCCCTGTTCAGCATAACTGCTGGCAGGTGAGGCATCGCCCCCGGCCAATCGTAACAGTTCATTTTGACTGACTTCAGCATAAACGACATCGAAGACAGCAATGCCGACCGTACCCTCATAACTACCGCCGGTCAGGTTTTGTATACGGTTACGGGCAATGATGGCATTCACAGTATCCTGGACCTGTATACCAGACAGACGATTACCCGTTTCCAAATGCACACTGCGAATGGTGTTGTCTTGTACGAAAACATAATCGCTGCTGTCAACAAAGATGCCATAAAAATCGCCAATAAAAAATCCCAGAGGGTTTAGATAAATCTGTTCCACCACATTGCCAGAAACCCAGCCGGTTGTCATGTTAACCAGACAAACACCACAACCCGAACCTTGCCGCAGGATGGAGAAATCGCGCATGACGTTATTCTGAACCACAGCTGTGCCCCCGTTCACAAAAACACCGATTGGTGGGCCGCCATACGTTTCAGAGCCAGTCGTTACCGGAATACAATAACTCCCACCCCTGAAATCAACAAAGTGATTGTTGTGTGCGTTCAAGGTATTGAGACCTGACACGCTCAGGCCAATGACCTTGCCCGAATTGTGACAGCCGATCTGGCCTGAAAAATCATCCGTCGGATTCCCGCCCCGGAGCGTGCGCATGGTGTTGTGATGAAGGTTGACATCATAAGAGCCTATCACCTGAACACCTACAGCATCTCCGCCTGGCCCGCCATAGTAGGTATCTGGCCCATGACTGCCAAACAGGTTCTCAAAGATTGTATCTCGCACCTCTAACTGGCCTGTGCCGGTTGCCAAAAGCGCATAAGCCCATGCTGATGGAACCATTGCTGCATTATCGTGCGTACCGATATGGGTGATCTGGCTGTCGGTCAGGGTCAGTTCGCTGTCTCTGACATGGATACTGACGATGACAGGGATAGAAGCACCCGTCGTGGAGTAAGGTTTGGTGAAATCAGCCACGATCAGGTGCGTGACCGTCATCTGGCTGGTCGTCACTGCCAACCCCACAGGAACGGTTAGCAGGGTTGTGCCGCTGATAGTAAAACCGCTAAAGACAGTCCCGGTGACGTTTGTAGCCTGAACAATCGGCCCGGTTCCGGCGTGGATGATGGTGCTGGCAGGGCCGCTGGTGCTGGTGAGGGTGATCTGACTTTTGAGGGTGAGGGATTCGGAGTATGTACCAGGAGAAACAAGGACGGTGTCGTGGGCCGCGGCCGCGTCAAGGCCCTCTTGTATCGTCGCAAAATCACACGCAGGCGGGCCAGCCGGGCAGACGGTGTGGGTGGTTTGGGGCGCGGCCGCGAGTGGAGCCGTTAACCATAAAAACCAGACCACCAGGACAAATGCTGTCACAACCATTGTAAAAATGAGGGGGAATAACCGGTATCTGTACATCACAATCTCCCTTACTCTAACCGACAACCTTCTCATAGGGTAAACGAAATCCGGCTCACACGTCAATCATGTTGATCTGTGTTACAATCCGGCATCCTCGATGAATCGGTGGTGCCATGTCACAAATTCGTTTGCTTTACCGCTTACAAGAGTTAGACAATGACATCCGGGCGAAAAAACAGCGCCTGGGTGACGTTTTACGTTTACAAAAAGAAAACGAAACCCTCAAGATGGCGCGTGACAGCGCGGCCGCGGCCACCGTCGAACGTGATAAATGGCAAAAACAGCGGCGCAAACTAGAAACAGAAATCGCCGACCTGGAGCGCAAGAGCAAAGTTGCCTCTGACCGACTTTATTCCGGGGCGGTGAAGAATCCCAAAGAGCTTTCCGATCTCCAACACCAGATCGAATCCATGGGCCGTCACCGAAGCACCCTGGAAGAGACGCTTCTGGAGACCATGTTGGAGCTAGAAGAAGCGGAAAAAGGGTTCGCGGCCGCGGCTGATCATTTGTTGGTTACGGAAACCGCCTGGGATAAAAACAATGCTGGTCTGCGCCAGGAACAGGAACAGGTGGCTCTGGCTCTACATGATTTAATGGGTCGCCGACAAGAGTTAGCCAAAGTTATTAAACCAGCCTCACTCACTCTTTATGACCATGTAGCCAAAAAACAGGGTGGCGTAGCTGTAGCCGCCGTCCAATATAATATGTGTGGTGTTTGTCGTGTTACCGTCTCGGCGCAAAAGATCAAATCGGCCCAGGACGGAGACATCGTTTATTGTGGTAGTTGCGGCCGCGTCCTTTATGCTCCCTAATCACCTTTCCTTTTATGAATACCAGTCCTGAACCCGATCCCGATCCCTTACCTAAAACAAGTTTACATCGCCATAAAAAACGTCATGAACGACGCCCACCCCAAGAATCATTTCTCTCCCGCCATCTTTTAGAACTTGCCCTCTTATTTTGCCTGATAGCGGGAGTTATTTTTCTGCTCAACCCCTTGGCGTTATTGGGGCGTAGCTTCACGGAAAACGCGTCTACGCTGACCAACATGGAAAGCTGGTTGGTTGACCAGGGGGGTAGTCAAATTGTGGGTGGGCTTTTACTCTTATTGGCCTTCCCCTTAGCCCTGCTTAGTGTGCGTAAGGGGGTTTTGTATAATCAGCAATTGTGGCGACGAAATGGCTGCCCGGGTTGCGGCCGCGATGAATTACGTCGCACCAACCGCATCTGGCTCGACCGGATACTCAATGCCCTGGGCATTCCTGTTCGTCGTTACATCTGCGCCCGCTGTCATTGGTCAGGCGCACGCATAGACGAATCCCACCTTTAGGAAGAAGAACGCTCAACATGACCTCATCTGACTCCTCATCACTGGCTGAATTCCGCCAACAGGGGCATGAAATGGTAGATTGGATCGCCGACTACCTGGCTCACCCCGAACGTTACCCGGTTCTGTCCACGGTTCAACCCGGTGACATCAAAGCGCAATTGCCCTCGGCCCCGCCCGTCCAGCCCGAAACGATGGCGGACATCTGGCAAGATTTTCAACAAATCATCCTACCGGGCATCACCCATTGGAATCATCCCGGTTTCATGGCCTATTTTGCCAACACCGGCTCCCCGCCCGGCATCCTGGCCGAATTGCTCACCGCCGCACTGAATGTCAACGCCATGCTGTGGCGCACCTCACCCTCGGCCACCGAGCTGGAAGAGGTGACGCTGGATTGGTTGCGCCAGCTATTAGGGCTGTCTGATGCGTGGCACGGCGTTATCACCGATACGGCTTCCATGTCGAGTATGTTAGCCATCGCGGCCGCACGCGAAGCCACCAACCTGGATATTCGCATCAAAGGCATGAGCGGCCGCGCCGATTTGCCCCGTCTACGTCTCTACATTTCTGATCAAACCCACTCTTCCGTGGAAAAAGGGGCTATCACCCTGGGGCTGGGCCAGGAAAACGTCATCAAAATCGCCACCAATGAAGCGTTCCAGATGCGTGCCGATGAGCTAGAAAAGGCGATTCAGATGGATAGTGCGGCCGGGCACCGACCCTTTTTCATCTGTGCCACGGTGGGCACAACCTCAACCACCAGCATTGACCCCGTACCGGCCATCGCCGAAATAGCGGCCCGGTATGGGTTGTGGCTGCACGTAGATGGCGCGTATGGGGGCGCGGCCGCGATCCTGCCCGACATGCGCCACATCCTGGCCGGAACCGACCAGGCCGATTCTTTTGTTGTGAACCCGCACAAATGGCTACTCACCCCCATGGACTGTAGCACCCTATATGTGCGCCGCCCCAGCATCCTCAAAGAGGCGTTCAGCATCCTGCCCGAATATTTACGCAGTGCCGAAACCGACGCGCAGACCGTTATCAATTACATGGATTATGGGGTGCAGTTGGGTCGCCGTTTCCGCGCTCTGAAGTTGTGGTTCGTCTTGCGCCATTACGGCCATGAGGGGTTACAACAATTTTTACGCCAGCACATCAAGCTGGCCCAACAATTTGCCGGTTGGATAGATGCTTCCCCTGCCTTTGAGCGACTGGCTCCTACTCCCCTCAGTACTGTGTGCTTCCGTGCCCACCCCGCTGGTCTGGACGACGACGAGGCCCTGAATAGCCTTAATGAAACCCTGATGAACAAGGTAAACAGCAACGGCCAGGTGTTTTTGTCACATACGAAACTACGCGGCCGCTACACCATCCGCCTGACCCTTGGCAACCTCGCCACTAAGGCCGAACACGTATCCACCGCCTGGGAACAACTCCAAAACGAACTGGCCCGCCTATCCTAACCCAGACAAGCCAGAACCGAAGAGGGTTTGCCACGAATTACACGGATGAGTCCACTGAAAGAAGCCACCACGAATTTTTCTCTGGTGACTTGGCGACCTTTGCGCCTTGCGTGCGTTATTTCAGTAGACCCACAAATTTTGGGATCATTGGGAATTCAGAGAGTGCACACCCTAACCTGGATTAACCAGAAAATTTTTCCGCAGACTAACGCCGATTTTCGCTGATTAAAGAATCTGCCACTTGGTTTGCACTTTTTCTTAAAGGGCAAAACGCTACCCTAAACTTGTCATTCTGAGCGTATCCACGGGCGGTGCACTCGTTCAATGAGGCCATGACATTTGCCTGTCATTCCGAACGAAGTCTTCGGAGTGAGGAATCTTTCACCTGGCTAGACCGAAGATTCCTCACCCCTACGGGGATTCGGAATGACAGCGAAAGGCTATGTCATGAGTAGCGTCTGGATCGTTTTGTTTGAGTGTTAGAAAAACCGCACCCTTGTTCTCCATCGTTTTCATTTTTGCGCAACAGTGCGCTATACTCGGAACTGTAGTTACCTATTGCGGAGCCACGCTAAGAGGTAAGGGTTTTAGTTAGCTTTAAGAAATAGAATTGGGTAGTAGGGGCAACCCTTGTGGTTACCATCCTGAGTGGGTAGGCACAACAAGGCCACCGCTACCCCCAATCATTAGTTTAAGGTCTATAACCTGCCCCACAATTCTAGCGAAAATGCACCTGTTAGATTGAACCATTCATGGACGCAAACCCAATCTAAACAACCGTCGATAATTAAGTTCGTGGTTTGATACAGGGCGAAAGCCAAACAAGACAACATCAATCTTTGGCCTGGGGGCCTTTGCCCGGTGAGTGGGTGCTTATTCGGGCCTGTTTACGCAATCAACAACATGACAATACAAGAGTTTTTAACCCTGGCTACCCAGGTGACCATTGTATTCATTGCAGCTATCACCGTTGTCAACTTCTTGCGTCATCGGGATCAAACACGGCTGGATATTGCCCTATTATTTTGCGCCCTGGCCTTTATTATCGCTGTGGGGCGTATAAGCCAGCTACCAGGCATAACCGATGCGGCAAATCGCGGCTTAGGGTTAGCTACGCAAATGGCCCTGATGGCGCATCCTTATCTATTCCTTCGCCTGGTCCAGGATTTCCGCCCCGTGTCTCCGCGCATCAGGGGGTTTGCCTGGATTGGCATGTTAGTCTCGTGGGTTTCTTTGCTGGTTTTTGCGGCCCCCCTACCCTTGCCTGTTACCCTGAGTCTTGTGGCTTATTTCGTTTTCGTGGAGCTATATGCGACGGTGGCCTTTGCGTATGGGGCCAGGAGCACGGTTGGGGTAACAAGCTGGCGGTTGACATTAGCGGCCGCAGGTTCTGGTTTGCTGGCACTGGTAATTTTTGCTTCTGGTTTGGCGTCGGTGTTACCCGCGGCCGCGCCCGTCATCGGCTACTTCAACCAAATTATCGGCCTGCTTTCCATGCTAAGTTACTACTTCGGCTTCGCTACCCCGCAGTGGTTACGCCATTATTGGCAATTATCAGAGCTACAACGGTTCCTCAAAGAAACAAGGGGACCCTGGGCCGGTGAATCCGTCTCCGCCACCCTGGAGCGCCTCTGCCGGATCAGCATACGGGCCGTAGGCGGCGTCGCCGCTTTGGTAGCGCTGTGGGATGAATCTAAGAAGGAGTTAGTCATCCAGGCCGCTACCCACCCCGTGCTTCTGACATCCGGGTTACACAGCAAAAGCAAACCGTTGCAACAACTTTGGGCCACCCAAAACCCCATCATTGCCCAGGTGCCACGCGATTTTTCGGTCCAAGAAGCTCCCCTGACTGCGGCCATAGGAGCCAAAGCCACCATGCTCATACCTATCAAAACAGAAGAACGGAACTGGGGGGTCTTACAAGTTTTTAACTGGCGTAGCTCCCTGTTTGCTTCTGATGATATCAAGCTGCTGGCGCTTTTTGCTGAACAAACAGCGATTGCTTTAAGCTATGCCACCCTGGTAACAGGGCAACA
The DNA here is from genome assembly GCA_016716885.1 of Candidatus Trichofilum aggregatum. GTDB lineage: Bacteria > Chloroflexota > Anaerolineae > Promineifilales > Promineifilaceae > Trichofilum > Trichofilum aggregatum. The sequence goes on from JADJUV010000013.1 coordinate 86,262, forward strand.
GAATCTCATTCAGCAACTTAGCCAACGCACCACTCAGCTTGAAATCGCCTATAAGGAGCTAGAAGCCTTTTCTTATTCCGTCTCCCACGATTTACGAGCACCCCTGCGGCACATTTCCGGGTACATAGAACTTCTGGAAAAGCACGCGGCCGCGCAGCTAGATGAAAAGAGCCGTCGCTACATGAGCGTTATCCAGGAATCGAACCGACGCATGGGCATACTCATTGACGCACTCCTGGCTTTTTCCCGATTTGGCCGCACCGAAATGCATCATACCGAGATAGATTTGGGCCAATTGGTCGAGGAAGTGATAGCTGAATTTGAGTCTGACTTAATAGGACGAGACATTGATTGGCAGATACAACCACTGCCGCAGGTACACGGAGATCGCACGCTTTTACGGCTGGTACTCAGCAATTTAATCTCCAACGCTCTGAAATTTAGCCGCTCGCGGCCGCGGGCCAAAATCGAAATCGGTTATACGCCCGGTCAAAACGAAACCGTTTTTTTTGTACGCGACAATGGCACCGGCTTTGACATGCAATTCGCCGGCCAGCTTTTTGGCGTATTCCAGCGACTACACAGCGCCACCGAATTTGAAGGCATTGGCATAGGTCTGGCCAACGTGCGCCGCATCATCCAGCGGCACGACGGCCAAACCTGGGCGGAAGGAATGCTAGACGAAGGCGCTACTTTTTATTTTAGCCTGCCAGACCAAAACGCTGGTCCAACAAAAACACAAGGAGAAGTAAATGCCTGATATCAAACGCATCTTGTTGGTTGAAGACGATCTCAGGGATATGGAGTTAACCCTCACAGCCCTGGAAGAAAACAATCTGGCCAACGAAGTTTTAGTTGTTCGTGATGGTGAAGAAGCGTTGAACTATCTTTTCAATCGTGGCAGCTACAGAATGCGCACCGCAGGCAACCCGGTTGTCATTCTGCTAGATATGAAATTGCCTAAAGTGGATGGGCTAGAAGTGCTACGACAAATTAAACGGGATGAAAAGCTAAAAATGATCCCTGTCGTCATGCTCACCTCATCCCGTGAAGAAAGAGATGTCGTAGAAAGTTATCAACTCGGTGTCAACGCCTACGTCGTTAAGCCCATTGATTTTCATGACTTTACCCATGCCGTTAAAGAGATCGGCCTATTCTGGGCCGTCATCAACGAAACACCCCACACCATGTTACGTGCCGTCGAGTTACCAGAAGGAGAGTAATTCAAGGAGATTTTCATGAATCGACCCTTATGTATTCTTCACCTGGAAGACGATCCTTTTGACGCCGAACTCATCCGGGAAACCCTGTTGGGTGAAGGCCTTGAACATACGATCATCAACGTAGATGATCGCCCCAGCTTCCTGTTGGCCGTTGAACAGCGTCAATTCGACCTTATCATCGCCGATTTTGCCCTGCCAACCTTCAATGGTCACATGGCCTTGACCATCGCTCAAGAAAAGTGCCCCGATGTCCCCTTCATTTTCGTCTCCGGGGCCATAGGTGAAGAGAGAGCCATCGAAAGCCTCAAGCTAGGGGCCACCGATTATGTACTGAAACATAGTCTTTCAGGACTCATACCGGCCATTCAGCGAGCCTTACGTGAAGTCGAAGAACGGACTCAGCGCCAACAAGCCGTAGCCGCACTGGCGGCACACGCCCGGCAACAAGCCGCTGTGGCCCAACTAGGTCAACTGGGCCTGATGAATACCGATCTCACCCAGTTAATGGATGAAGCCGTTACCCTGGTAGCCAACGCCCTGGTCGTAGAATACACCCTTATATTGCAGCAGTTGGTTGATAAACAGACATTACGTATGGTCGCCGGTGTAGGCTGGCAAGAAGGGTTAGTAAGAAACGCCCTGGTAGAAGCCGGTTTGGCCTCGCAAGCGGGGTACACCTTGCTTTCACAAGAGCCAGTAGTTGTGGCCGATATAACCTCAGAGACACGATTTAGTGGCTCCCATTTAGTCCAGACACATCAGATAGTGAGCAGCATGACCGTGGTTGTGTCAGGGACAGAACAACCCTTTGGGGTTTTAGGAGCCTATACCCGTCAGCCCCGCACCTTCACTGAAGATGATATTAATTTTTTACAAAGCATGGCTCACGTGCTGGCTACAGCCATTGAACGGAAGCAGCAAGACGAACAGTTACGCCAATCCCGAAACCAACTTAGTGCCATTCTGGAAGGGATCACAGAAGGCATTGTGGTACAACGACCAGATGGTTCAATCATCTATGTTAACGAAATAGCCGCTCAGTTTTCCGGTTACCCATCCATAGAGGCTTATCTAAACGATATATCCTCCGACAAACTAGAAAATTTTGAGCTACGGCAAGAATCAGGCGAGCCGTTTCCCATCAGTCAATTACCGGCAAATCTAGCTTTGCAAGGACAAGCCACAACCGATGTGCTCATCCGCTTTCGCCACATGGCTAGAAAAGAAGAGCGTTGGGCCATCGTAAGTGCCACCCCTATTTTTGATGAGCTGGGCCAGGTTCAGCTTGCCGTCAATATTTTCCGTGATGTCACTGAGCGGTCACGTCTGTACGAGGCAGAAAAAGCCGCCCGCCAACAAGCCGAAGCCACCGCCATCCGCATTGCCAGTCTGCAAGTTGTCACGGCCTCACTTACCGAAGCCCTGACACCCCTCCAGGTGGCCCAGGTAGTCGAAGAGCAAACGGTGGCCGTCGTAGGCGCACAGGCGGCCGTGACACTTCTGCTCCGTGATACGCCAGCCGGCCAGGTGCTAGAAGTCCTCCATAGTATTGGCTATCCAGAGGAGCATGTTGAGCCGTTTCGCCAGTTCTCGATTGACACCCCATTTCCCTTATCTGAAGCGGTACGTCAGCGTCAACCTATCTTTTTGTCTTCTCGGGCTATAGCCGCAGAAAAATTTCCCATCTTCATCACGAGAGCCATACCCAAACACCAGGCCTGGGCTGCCTTACCTTTGATGATAGAGGGTCGGGTTACAGGGTCCTGGGGCTGAACTTTTACCAGGAGCAGAAGTTTGATCCAGAAGATCAGGCCTTTATCTTCGCCCTGGCCCGGCAATGTGCTCAGGCGCTGGAGCGGGCACGGTTATACACGGCCGAACAGCAGGCCCGACAACTGGCCGAAGATTCTGCCGAACGCATCGCCGGGTTACAACGGGTAACCGCCGCTCTCTCCCAGGCCCTAACACCAATCCAGGTTGCCCAATTAGTCGTTGAGCAGGGGGTCGCCGTCCTGGGAGCGCAAGCTGGTTCAGTCGTGGTTGTTAATAAAAAAGAAGCCATGCTTGAGGTCCTTTATGCGGGTGGTTATAGTCAAGAAATCATAAAAAATTGGCGGCGTTTTCCTCTCACTAGTTCAGCGCCGATAGCGGATGCTGTTCGCACTGAGAGGGCCATCTTTTTGGAATCCCCCCAAATATTTCTCCAGCAATATCCAGCTACTGAACGAGAAATTACGCTGACAGGCAACCAGGCCTGGGCCGCCATTCCCTTGTGGGTTGAAGACCGGACGATTGGGGCATTAGGGTTAAGTTTTGCTCAAGCTCGGAGCTTTGATGTCAATGACGAGACGTTTATGTTGGCCCTGGGGCGGCAGTGTGCTCAAGCCTTAGAGCGGGCGCGTTTGTATGAAGCTGAACGGGTAGCACGGGCCGAAGCCGAATTAGCCCGGCATCGGCTGGAGTTTCTGGCCGAAGCGAGTAGCATTCTGGCAACCTCACTTGATTACCAATGGTCGTTAAACCAGGTGGCTCGCCTGATAGTCTCTCAGATAGCCGATTGGTGTATCGTCGTTTTGACCAAAGAGGGGGGCACAACACTGGCTAATGAACCAGTAGCTATCATCCATGAAAACCCCAAGAAAGTATTATGGGCAACCAACGCACTACAGCTTTACTCCCAGACATCAGACTTACCTTTCGGTCTGACGCATGTGTTGCGTACGGGACAATCAGAGCTTTACCCGGATTTCTCTCAGACCCTTTTGGCGGTTAGGGATAATGCGGAGAGTCGTGACATATTGGAGCAGTCGGGCGCACATTCGGCGATGATCGTCCCTTTGAAGGCGCGGGAGCGTATTATGGGGGCTTTGATATTAGCTATGGCCGAATCAGAACGGCGTTTTGATCAGGATGATCTGGCGCTGATTGAAGACCTGGCGCGGCGCTCGGCTCTGGCTATAGACAATGCCCGGCTATATTGGGAAGCCACCTGGCTAAACGAAAAGTTGGAACAGCGGGTGGCCGAACGCACAGAACAGTTGAGGCGACTGAATCAAGAGGTTGTCAACACCCAAGAGGAAGAACGCCACCGCCTTTCTCGGGAACTTCATGACGAAGCGGGACAGGCCCTAACGGCGCTTAGAATTAGCCTGGGGTTAATACAGGATGACCTACCGGATGAGTTGGCGTTACTCAAACAGCGTTTGGGGGAGGCGGTGGCACTAACCCGGGAAGCTATGGACCAAATTCGTAACCTGGCTCATGATTTGCGGCCGCCCTCTCTTGATACCGTGGGGCTTAACTTAACGCTAGAAGGTTTCTGCCGCGAATTTGCCCAACGGACTCAATTAATCATTCGTTACAAGGGAGCCAATTTGCCTGAGCTACCCAAAACGGTGAGCATAACTTTTTACCGCTTGCTCCAGGAAGCCTTGACCAATGTGGCCCGTCACGCAGAGGCAAAGGTGGTTCAGGTGACACTCTATCATGAGGATGGCAAACTAAGCCTGATGGTAGCCGATGATGGGCGTGGATTTGATGAGCAGAGTGTCGCGGGGGATCAGATGAGAGGGATTGGTTTGCTGGGGATGCAGGAGCGGCTGGAGTTGCTCAGCGGCTGGCTAAAAATTGAATCTAAGCCAGGTGAGGGAACCCGGCTGACGGCTTATGCTGTGTTGTAAAAATTGAGGTAAGGAACAAGGATTAAATAACCTGCGGAACTGAGATGAAAGACTCGACCAGCTTTACTCAAGTCCTTGGTAGATTGAGTCGGAAGACCCATCCCCCTGACCCCCTTCCCGGGGGGAAGGGGGAACCCTGGCGGCGCGGTTTTTCGGGGCCTTCGCCCCGAAAAACCGCGCCCAGAAAAGTTCCCCGCCCCTGGGGGCGGGGTTAGGGGTGGGGGTTTCCGGTTACTAAAAATTTGTAAGGCTGACCTGAACCATGCGCGGTTACTTATCTTTGCAACTGCTCCGCGGCCGCGACCATTCCCGCCAGGTCCGCCACTTTGACGTTACCATCCAGAGGGCTGAGGAGTCGCTCGGCGCGGATGCGCAAGTCGGCGAGGCTTAGTTGGCCGGTGTAGGGGCTTTGGCGTAACAGTTCGGCAAATTCGGCGACTAAGATGGCCTGTTGCAGGTAAGGGGTGGCTGAGTCAAAGGAGACGGCCAGGTTTTCGGTGGTGAATTGGCCGTTGAGTTCGCTCACTTGCCGGGTGTCGGGGTCTTGCCAGCGCAGATTGACGGTGGCAATGCGTCCCTGTACACCTGGGTAGAGTTGAATAGCGTAGATCGCGGCCGCGGTATGACCCGCTCCAAACTCCGCCGCATCCACCTCATCATTGCGAAAATCCTCATCGGCAATGGCCCGATTCTCGTACCCCAACAACCGATATTGCTGTACGACCTGAGGATCAAACTCCACCTGGATTTTGGCATCCAGGGCGATAACCTGAAGCGTGGATGTCAGGTTGTCCACAAAGACGGTTTCGGCTTCGGCCAGCGTATCCACATAGTAATAATTGCCTTCGCCCTGATCTGCCAGTTGCTCCAGCATAACATCATTGTAATTGCCTAGCCCCACCCCGATGCTGGTGAGGTAGATACCCGCTTCGGCATAGTCGCGGGTTTGGTCGAGGATAGCTTCGGCCGTGGTGTTGCCCACGTTGGCTACCCCATCTGAGGCCAGGATGACCCGGTTGATTCCCTCGGCCTTGTAAGCCTGATTGGCTAATTGGTACCCCATCAGCAACCCTTGTTCCAGGTTGGTGCTGCCACCGGGTGACAGGGTGTAGATGGCATCTAGAATGGTGTTGCGGTCGCTGGCGGGTGTGGGGCTGAGGACGAGGCGGGCACTGGTGTTGTAGGCGACGATAGCGACGGTATCGTCGGGGCGCAGGCGGTTGACCAGGGTGTGCAGGGATTCCTTGACGATTTCGAGCCGGTTGCCGTCGGCCATGGAGCCAGAGACATCAATGACAAAGGTGAGCGCGGCCGCGTCCCGGTCGGCTTCCTCTACTTCATACCCCTGCACCCCAATGCGCACAAAAATGGTGCCATCATTATGGAAAGGGGAAGGGGCGCCATCGGCATACACGGCAAAAGCCGCATTCTCAGGAATGTTGTACCCCTGGTCAAAGTAATTGATAAACTCCTCTACCCGCACCGCATCCGGCGGGGGCATGAGGCCATCATCCAGCCAACCACGCGCCAGCGAGTAGGAGCCGGTATCTACATCCAGGCTGAACGTGGAAAGATTATCCACATTGGTCAGCACAAACGGGTTGACGCCATAATCCTGGAATTGCGTGGCGGCCGGGGTTGCCGACAAGGGTACACCGGGGGGGGAAGTACGGGGAGCGACGCTAATGGGGGGCGGCTCTTCCGCGGCCGCGTCGTTGGCAACTTCTTCACTTTCTACAAACGCAATATCTTCTTGGGTACGAGCTTGACAGGCGGCGACCACGAGACCGAGCAGCAAGAACAGAAACAAACGGGACAGAAATCTTATACGTTTCATCTTCTTCTCCTTCGACTAACCGCAACAATAAAAACATGGCCCCTATGACGGCGTGGGTTGGCTAGACCCATGTCAGGGGTAAGATGAAATATTATCTGGATAAATCGGTTCTGCCCAAATGCTTTCCCAGAATTTTCAATTTGACATCCAACAAGGGTAGGGGGGGGGGGCGGGATACGAGTCACGATCTCCGGCCCCCCCGCGGCAAGAGGGCGGCGGGGGGGGGGGTGCCGCTTAGGGGGGCTGCGGGGAGTGGGCGCCTGGCGGGCGGGGGGGGACCAGCTAAAGCCGCGATGCGGGACACGAATTCCGCCCTTGTTTCTGGGAGTGCGGGAGTGAGCGCGCCCGCGTGCGAACGGTTCACCCCGCGGCGGCGTCCGGGGGCGCGGCTACCCCGGGATACCCGTATTAATTTGTTAAGCCGCAAACACCGGGCTGAATACCGGTTTATAAAAGTTAAACGTAACGACTAACACACTACGAAATTCCCGCATCATACTCACTCACTCTCATACCACTTGCCTTCGTTGATAGCCCGAATAATTTCCAGGGGTAATTTGGGCTGGCGGTCAAAGGTGAGCAGACCATTGATCTCTTGTTCCACATCGGTGAGTTGGGTGTAACAGAAGCCTTGCACCAGGGGTGCGCTGAGTAAGGCCGTAACCAACTGACTATAACCAATCCGCAGGGCCGAAGGGGTTTCGGCGTTGGTATACCCCCACCCGGCATCGCTCTGGCTGTGATAGGCAATGCCCCCAAATTCAGAAATAAAGATGGGTTCGCCCTGGTAGGTCGTGCCGGGTATGTAGAGAAGGCGGCTGGAAGGTTGGAACTGTAGCACCTGGGCCAGGTCAGTGTAACGAGAAGTGAGCGCGGCCGCGTCCCCTGAATAATCATGCACCGTACACAAATCCGGAGCGCACATGCTCCCAACCATCATTCGCCATCACCAGCCGGGTCGCATCCAAGGCTTTCGTCTGGTGATACAACGCCAACAGAAAATTAACCTGGCGCAAATCTCCCCCTAACTCCGGCACCCCCCAACTTTCATTCAGCGGAACCCAGGCCACAATACAAGGGTGGTTATAATCTCGTTCAATAACCGCCTGCCACTCCGCCATCAGGCGGCTCACCGCCGTAGCCGAAAAACTGTAACCATTCGCCATTTCCCCCCACACCAACAGCCCCATCCGGTCCGCCCAGTAAAGATAACGCGGGTCTTCAACTTTTTGGTGTTTACGTACCCCGTTAAAACCCATTGCTTTGGTCAGTTCCACGTCGAGCTGGATAGCACTATCGGTTGGCGGGGTGAGCAGGCCACCCGGGAAGTAACCCTGATCCAGCACCAACTTCATGAGATAGGGTTGGCCGTTCAAAAGGATACGTCCATCCTTGATGGCAATCTCGCGCAAGCCAAAATAGCTCTGCACCTCGTCACAAACCTGCCCATCTACCACCAAACGCAGCGTAATGTCATACAAATGAGGCGTTTCCGGTGACCAAAGATGGCGTTCACCCAGGGCAACCGCCGCCTTCAACTGCCCATCTTTCAGGGCCAACGTGGTTGATGTTACCGTCTCACCAGCAAAGGTAATTTCCACCTGAAGTTCTGCCTGGGTTGGGTGGCTGGTTTTGACGGCTAAGATAACCGCTCCCTGCTGAATGTCCGGCGTAAATTGAAGCTGGGTCAGGTGCAACCGATGAACCGGCTCCAACCAGACGGTCTGCCAGATGCCACTGCTGGGGGTATAAAAGATGCCCTCGGATTGCTCTTTCCAATATTGTTTGCCGCGTGGTTGCGTTAGATCGGTGGTGATGTCTTCTACCCGAATCACCAGATAATTATCCTTCTCCGGTTCTAACAAGTCGGTGATGTCCACCTGGAACGGGGTGTGTCCGCCTTCGTGGAAGGTGGCAAAGCGGCCGTTGACCCAAACCCAGGCCCGGTAATCGGCGGCCCCACAATGGAAGATGATCCGTTGGCCGCGCCACGCCTCGGGAATGGTGAAGGTGCGCTGATACCACATCAGGTTGTGGAAGCGGCGTGAATCAATGCCGCTGAGCAAGCTCTGGTAGACGAAGGGGACGTTGATGGTGAGAGGGAAGGCATCGCGGCCGCGGGCTGGCTCATACCAACGCTCCCCCAGGCCACAATTATCATCATCAAACACAAACGACCAGAGACCATTCAAATTCTGCCAGGCCGAACGCACAAATTCGGGTCGGGGATATTCAGGACGAGGCAGTGTCATAGATTTTTTCTCCTATTACGAAAATAGTGCTGAATGATGAATGCTGAGCGTCTTGTCCTGAGGCGTGCTTAACACACGCTCAAGAAACGCGCAGCCATAACAACTCACGTTTTGGGCCAGGCGACGTTTAGACGATTTGAAAATGGGGCTATCGAATGACCTGGACGACTCTTCTGAAATCAGATACATCCAATACCACTTTGCCACCAACTGGTTTAGCCAAGGTTTTTATGGGTGAGGGGGTAATTATTCGCCCGCCTGGTGATATTGGCTCGTGATCTCAGGTTTGACCAGGGGGTAAAAAGGGGGCAGGGGTCGGGCACCTGAGAAATGATGGTATGGGATAGCTCCCAAAAACGACGCTAGAATATGTGCCTATTGTACAAATGTTGTAGGAGGTTACAAATATGACAATACTCACAGGCATAGATTGCCGTTTGGTACATGTTGCCTATAACCACGACCAATTTTAGTTTGATGGGATGGGGCCGTGAGAGTGGTAAACTCCTGGTAGGCAGGACAGACGGGTCGGCGAGAATGAGGGTAGGAATTGGCCCGCGCCGGATTGGAAGTGAACATGGGAGCAACCATCGAGCAATAAGGGGGGAGAAAATATGGAGCATCAAACCGTTACGACCAATGGAATTCAGCTACATGTTGTTCAGGATGGGCCGGTTACGGGGCCACTGATTATTTTGTTACACGGGTTTCCTGAGTTTTGGTATGGTTGGCGAGCGCAGATTCCTTACCTCGCGGCCGCGGGCTTTCGCATCTGGGTACCTGACCAACGAGGCTATAACCTGAGTGATAAACCCCGAGCGTTGAGTGCCTATACGTTAGACGAGTTAGCCGCTGATGTTTTGGGGCTGATTGACGCGGCCGCGCAGGAGAAAGCCATCATCATCGGCCACGATTGGGGGGCAGCCGTGGCCTGGTGGTTGGCCGCGCATCACCCGGACCGGCTGGCCCGCCTGATCATTCTGAATGTGCCGCACCCGGAAGTAATGCAAAAGCAGTTACCCCGCAATTTGAGGCAATTGTTCCGTAGCTGGTACATCTTCTTTTTTCAGTTTCCCTGGTTACCGGAAGCCCTGGCCCGCTGGCGGGGCTGGGCGCAGGTGGTGCAGGCCTTGCGGAACAGTAGCCACCCCGGTACGTTTAGCGATGATGACCTGGAGCAATATCGGCAAGCCTGGTCGCGGCCGCGGGCCTACACCTCTATGCTCAACTGGTACCGGGCCATCGTCCAAAGACAGTGGCCCCTATCTATGCCCCGTATCACCGTGCCCACCTTGCTCATTTGGGGCGCCCAAGACAAATTCCTGGGCCGTGAGCTGGCCCAACCAAGCGTTGAGCGCTGTAATGATGGGCGGCTGGTTTTTATTGAGGAGGCAACTCATTGGGTACAACATGAAGCGGCGGCCCAGGTTAACGGGTTGATCGCGGCGTTTATAGAGGGAGGGGACGGGGATAACCTCACTTCCCACCTGCCTCACCCCCGTATGGGCCTGCGTGGGTCAACAAAGGATGAGACAACCGGGAACGAACATCACCCGTTCGCCCTACACTCCCCCCGGTTGCCCCACCTCTAAAGCACGCTTTAAAACTGACTCCCGTCCGCTTAGACATTACGATTACCCACCGTTTGCCTGACAACTGTGCCATTAGCCCTATTTTTGGCTATAATAACGGCAAATCAATTACTGGAGTCAACCGCTTTATGATGCGTCAACGCGCCTTGTTGCTAATCCCCGTTATTTTGTTCTTTGGTCTTCTGTTTACGGCTGGCCCCGCGGCCGCGGACCAATGTGTCTTCCATTCCAATACCATCGGCTACATCTGTCCCACTGGTATCAGTTCCAACGTCTTCCAAACCCTACAAAAACGCGATGATAGTCTGTTAGACCGGACCATGTACGCCTTTTTGTACGATGATGCCAATGTGTATGAAGCCCCCACCCGTTCCGCCCCCATCATCCGCAACGTCGGACAAGGCTATTTTTACGTTACCGCTTACGACCGCCTCAATATTGACGGCGTGTTATGGTACGAAATCAACCCCGGCGAATTTGTCCACCAGGATGACATCCGCGAAGTAGATATTTCTGAGTTCACCGGGCTGGAAATCAGCGCCCAACCGGAGCGTCCCTTTGGCTGGTTTGTAGCCGCTGGTTTTCCTAGCCGTGCCCCCGGAGCAACCCCCGATGAAACGTTGCCCCGCTTACTGCGTTATACCTTTTTCCAGGTATTTGAAGCGGTTAACGCTGACGATAGTTGGATCTGGTACAACATCGGTGGGGGGTTGTGGATTCCGCAAACGTTGGTAAGCCTGGTAGATGTGAGTCCCCGTCCTGAAGGGGTGGGGCCAGATGAATATTGGGTAGAAGTGGATCTGTATGAACAGACTGCGGCCGCGTATGAAGGCGACCGCATGGTATACGCCACCCTCATCTCCAGTGGCCTCAACCGTTGGCCCACCAACGAAGGGTTGTTCCAGGTGTGGGATCGTTGGCAAAAGACCAAAATGTCCGGGGCCGAAGGCAAAGTAGACTACTACTACATTGAAGATGTGCCCCACACCATGTTCTTTGATTACGACATCGCCCTGCACGGCGCTTTCTGGCACGACCGCTTCGGCTACAAACACAGCCACGGCTGCGTCAACATGCCCCCCCGCGCCTCTGAGTGGGTTTTCCTCTGGTCAGAAAACGCCGACCATGACCTCTGGGTGTATGTCCACACCTCTGACCCCGCCCACATTTTTGAAAACACCACCGCCAATCCCACCGAACAAGGCGGCAGGCCAGCCAACTTCATGTTCGGCGTCAATGTCACCCCCAGCCGCTTCCTGACCGGGTAACGGTGGTGGTGTGTTCCGTAACAGCATAAAGTTGAAAATAAAAAGAGGGCGAATGATTCGCCCTCTTTTTGTTGGATATCGGGGGTGGCACGTTCGCATCTGGGGGCTCACTCCGCGCCTGTTTTTGGGGGCTCTTAGCGTCCACGCACACGCATCACGCACCACGCTCATTCATCATCTGGCTGAAGTGAGTTTGCTTCAGGTTTACCGCGCTTCTTTTGGCTCAGAAAATAGGTCAAAGCCGCCACGACCAGAGCAATGGCTCCACCCAGGTTCAACAAGTTCCGCTCACCATCCCAGGTTACCACCTGCCCCAAAAACAACACCCCCATCACCACAATGATGACCCCGATCAGCTTATCCTTCAAATCATCCAGAGTACGGATGACCAGCCATTTGGGCAAGGAAGGAAGATCATCAATAAACAGTTCGTAAAGACCCAGAGCGATAATATAGAAAACGGTGCCCAGTAAATACACATCCACCATTTCGATAAAAGCCAACGCCAGGGTTTTAGCTCCTTTACTGCTGATGTCCGCACTCTGAATGGTATCAATGACCAGTACAATCGCTTCCAGCCCCCCGTAGATCAGCAAGGTAGTCGCAGCAATGAAGGAACCAAACACGGCAATCATGATCAGATAACGGCTGGCCGATAGAACGCGTGGCATAGAGTTTACATCTCCCAGGTGGCGTCGCCATAAAAGTCGCCGTGATCCTTGGCAACAAACTGTTCAATCACCGCCCGTTTGTCACCCAGACGGAAGGATGGGCCGTGACCAGGGTAACAAATGGTGTCATCAGGCCAGGTGAGAATGACGTGGCGTAAGGTTTGCAGGGTGGTCTGGAAATCTTCGGCGCTCCAGGTGCGACCAGGCCCACCCTCGAAAATGGTATCACCCACGATGACGCGATGATCGTTTTCCAGAATGAAACAAATCTGGTCGGGGATGTGGCCGGGGGTATGGTGAACACGCAAGGTGTAGTTGCCTACTTTTACCGTGTCACCGGTGTTGAGCAGACGGTCTGGTTGGGGATCGAAATTGTGGAAATGCGGCCCCGGATGGCTCATGACGGGTACATTTAACCGCGGCCGCATCGTCGCCAACTCCATCACATGATCAGGGTGGGTGTGCGTGAGCAAAATAGCCACAGGCGTTGTGCCCGCCACCATGTCGGCCAGGGTATCAGGATCAGCACCCGGGTCAAAAAGCACACTCTGCTTCGTCTCCGGGCAAATCAGGGCATAGGTGTTCATAGGCCAGGGGCCAACAGTTCGGGGAATGAGGGTAAGCATAGGGACTCCTTGAGTTTCAGGTTTCAAGTTTCAGGTTTCAGGGCTTGACACTTGAAACCTGAAACCTGGAACCTGAAACTATCTTATCTGCCAACGCCAACACTACCGCCAAAGACGGCGGACATTTCTTCGTAGATGGCGGCGATGCTGGCGGCGTCGCCCTGGTAAAAGTTGCCGTTGCCCGCGGCCGCGAACTGTCGCAACACCCCTTCATCGGCATCAGAGCCGTAGGCAATGGCAAAAACGGTGGTATCGTTCGCGGCCGCGAGGTTAAGTAATTCATCACCAAAGCTATAGGTGAAGCTATAGGTATCCACCCCATCCCCCAATATTATCAGCGCATTGGTTGTCTGGGGGGAACTCGTCTCGGCAATCACCTGCGAACCCAGGCCGATGGCATCATACAGGGTCGTGTCGCCGTCCGCTATCAGGGCGCGAATCGTCCTCAGAATGATCTCCCGGGACTCGCCAACTTTCTCGTGGCTGGTCACGGCAACCGGAGACTGGGCAAAGGCGATAATCGTCAGATAATCATTGTCGCCCATCTGCTCCACAAACTCCAACGCGGCCGCGCGCATCCCTTCCATCTTACTCCCCGCCATACTGCCCGACACGTCCAATAACATCACCAGATTAACCGGCTTACGGGCCGATTGCCATAACGATTGCACCGCATAAACCGTGTCCACACCAGGTTGAGCAAACACAATCTGCGGTTCACTCAAATCTACCCCATTTACCTCGTCCAGCGGTGCATCCACCGTCACGGCTCCATTGACCGGGCGCAAACCAGCAGTCAACGCCAACTGCTGAGCGGGCACATCGAGCAGGTAATCCCGGAACATCTCCGCGACCTCTTTATCCACTCCACTGGCAGAGCTATTCAGGCAAGCGGGAAAATCGGCCATGAAGGTTCCTTCAAACGGGTAGATGGGCACAATCTGGCTGTTGCCAAACTGGATCACCGTGCTTTCATAAACGATAGCCGCACTCAGATAACTGGTGCCCCGTTCGCCCATGGTCTGGCCCAACACGGCGGTAGCCGGGCTAAAGGTAGCCACAGCACTCTCAAACGCGGTGACAGACGCCTGCACCGAAGGCTGTTGAATATCGCTGGTGGTGATGGCTTCGACCTTGGATTCGGCGGCCTGGACGATAGCCAGTAAGGTGCTGGCCCCGGAAGCGGACAAACCGGGATGGGTGTGCCCCAGGCGCATGGTTTCACCGTATTGGCCGCCGCTGTAATATTCCCAGGCCACGGGATCAGCCGCCAAACCGCTCACATCTAACCAGCCCAGAGAACGGTTCGGCCAGCCGAACAGTTCGGCGACTTCACGCCACATGGCAATGACCAGTGGACTTTGGGCCGTACTAACACAATCGCCCTGAAAATTAGTCAGCCCCTGATCGGCCAGGATGCTGGCCCAGACGGCACTGTCTGGCAGCCAGAGGGTGGGCAACTCACCCCCACCGGTCATGTCGGCAATGGCCTGACCGGGTTCAATGCTGTTCAGGGTCACGTGTGCGACTTGCCCATCCCCCACTTCGGTTTGGGTATTGTTGAATTGGGCGATGGCGTTTTCCAGCCAGGGTTGCAGTGTGGTACTGGCGCTGATGGTAATCGCGGCCGCATTCCGGGGCATCTCCGGTGTGGTGGCTTCAGTATTGTTGCTGGAGCCAGTGCAAAGGCACGCGGCCGCGAACAGAGCCAGTATCGTGATCAGATAAACCAAACCGCGGGAAGTTTGTTTAGGCATAGTTGTTCCTCATTGGGAAAAGGGGCAGAGGGGCAGAGTTGCAGAGGGGCAAAGTTTCTTGGTAGCCACTCTGCCACCTTGCCACTCTGCCACTCTTACCCTTACCGCCCCGCCGTGATCAGTCGCATCTCCACATACCGATCTTCCGCCTGGAGCGTGGCATCGGCCGTGCCCCGGTGATCTTCCGGGGGCAGGGTCGCCGTCACGATGAAACGGGCTGGATCAATCCCTTTAGAGACCAGATAATCGACCACCGATTGGGCGCGGGCCTCGGCAAACTCCAAAATATCCGCTTCGGTAAAGGTTTCTCCGGTAAACGGATCAGCATCGGGCCAGGCTGAGGAACCTTTCACTTCCAGGAACAGACCAATACTCTGTTCCAGCGTGGGAATGACACAGGTGTCTAGCTGGCGGCGGGCTTCCAACGTGAGTTCGGTGGAGTTAGGCAGAAAGTCAAACTTGCGGCAAGGTAATACCGCCAGGGTAACAGCATCGGTTGTGTCTACATCTACCCCCGAGAGATCAAGTTGGGACGAGATGGAGAAGCTGTCGTTGATCGGATTGCCGTTGGCTTGCAGGCTGGCCTGTTGCGAGGCCCGCTCTACAAACCGGGTTTCTACCAGGTCCACGGTGTTATATTCAGGGATGGTAATACCCGAAACAGAGATAGCCCAAACCCGTTTGGCAATTTCCAGCCGGTTGACCAACGGGGTGGGGTCGCGCATGACGAAGGCGTTGTCGCCCAGGTCGGCCTGCGCCACATTTTCCAGCCAGGCCCGCAGGTCATCTCCGGCGGATTCGGCATAGACGAAGGACCAGTCGTTATGACCCCAACTGGCAATTTGCGCGGCCGCGGCGTCAAACCCTTCCAGTTGGGCCTTCAACGTAGCAAACCAGGCATTGTGGAACGATTGCACCAGGTCAGCCTCATTAGCCACCGACTGGCGCGAGGTCACAATCACATCCACCACAATACGCATCTGCGCCGAACTGAGGACAGGCGCACCCCCACTCGCTTCCGCGTCATAAATATCCGGCTCCCAACCCGAAACGGCATCGGCCTGGTTGGCATTAAAAGCCGCCACCGCATCGGCGACGCTATCTTGCGGCACCAGGGTTACATCAAAGCGGGGATTGAGTTGAGCAATGGAAAGGGCATAATAGAGAAAATATTCACCCACACTGTTACGGGCAAAGGCGATCCGTTTGCCCGACAATTCATTGATGGTAGTAATATCCCGCCCCCACAGCTGATCCGCTCCGGCACTTTCGTCCACAATCGCCGTAATCACCCCAGGGCTGGTCAAAGCCACCGAGTCCAGGGTCGTCAAGAGGCAATCCCATTGACCGCTGTTCAGCAAAGCGGTACGCTGTTCCTCAGAAACATCATAGGCCGGGTCTTCATCCAGAAAGAACGGCACGATACCCAGGTGGAAACCATTTTCCACATCTTTGCCCGATACCTGCATCTGCTGGAGGGTAAAGTAGCTACCAAAAGCATCAGCGCCACAGATGTACGTGGGCAGGCCATCGTTCAGGTCTGCGTTGGTGGCATAGATAGGATTAGGGGAATCCAGGGGCTGTCCCGTATCGCCGTTGTTGCTGGCGATACGTGTGGGTGTGGCCGCTCCATCAGCCACCGGGGTCAAAGTTTCATCCTCATCACCACTATTGATAAGGAGAACGCCGGCGATGGCGCAAATGACGATTACGGCCAAGCCTACAATACCAATAAAGATGAGTCGGGTGCGATCCATGTTCTTCATTTTCTTTTCCTCTCGCTCTACGTGGCTAATCTCCACTTAATGTACAAATTACGTGGAATCATAGTTCCTGTTGCAGTCTACATCAGGATTGTAACCAAAGAGAGACCGAAACCGAAACGGTCTGGTGATATAGGGCGAGAATTCGTCGGGGTGGCTGTGGTTGTGGACGAGCTGGATCAGGTGTGGC
>JADJUV010000014.1 GCA_016716885.1 Candidatus Trichofilum aggregatum
TTGCCGCTCTGAATAATGGCGATCGAAAGAGTCAAACCAATTCCATTTGATCCACGGTGGGGTTGGTATAGGCCCACTTGCAAGAGCAGCCCGCCAGATTACAGGCCACATCTACCGAACATCGCTCGGCCAACACGCGATAGCTTCCAGTGTCCAGATATTCATTGGTGGTATAGGCCCGTAGCTCCTGAAGTTCGGCGTGTTCTTGAATCAGTTCGCAAAATTTACTCTTGACCGTTACCCATTGTGTTGTTGACATATCTGCCTCCCGAATTGAACAGTAAAAAACTTTCCCAGCTTCAGACTTTACCTTAAAACAATCCAGGGTCAGGCGACAGTGATAAATCGCTTGTTTGCTTATGCTAAACGTCACGGATGATCAATCGGCGTGGTTATGGCAGGCTCCGGCTCCCTCTGATCATGCGGATTAAGGCCATCTGAGGGATGAGGTTGTCGAGTTCGCGGCCGCGTGGCAATATAGAAACCAATTATTCCGGACCGTGGCGAGGTATCCTGCCCACCCATCGCCAGGGCTACACCCCATCTATGAGGTTACACGATGATCCGAGGCGACCATATCAACTTACGCACCGTGCGTGAATCCGATTTCGACCATTTATTTGAACGCTGGAGCGATGTCGCCAACCGGGGCGACCATTACCCCATCATTCTACCTTCTCAGATAGATTTCAGAAGACGTTTTCAGGAACACGGCCTGTGGGAAGAGACGAGCGGAACCTTGCTCATTTGGGACGATGAACAAATTATGGGGCTGATTGCCTTTTTTGGGCTATCTTCCATCGCGGCACGCACCATGATTTGGAGATGTTTTCGTTGTTGCGGCACGAGGTGAAGGGGCCGTGAGGTGAGTGGACTGTAGCATCCTTACCCATCCACAGGCAACAGCCACGTTTTGTCTGGCGGCAGGTACAGGTTAACCATATCGCCAGGGCAGAAGTGGGTAGCGTCGGAATCGGGAGAGCGCATTTCCAGGGGGATCGCGGCCGCATTCAGTTTCAGTTTGGTGTGTGTGCCCAGGTAGGTTTGGCTCACCACCCGGGCGGGCAAGCTGTTACCCCCCCCGTTTTGGCTGAGGCGCACCTGCTCAGGCCGGATAGTCAGCCAGACGGGGCCATCCGGCAGAGGATGGCGCGGCCAGAAACAGCCCCAGTCCGTATGCACCCCTCACCTTCTTTCGTCCCCGGCAGAAAATTCACCCCCCAAAAATTGGGCTACCTGTAGAGAAGCCGGTTGTTCGTAGAAGGTTCGCGGCCGCGCCACTTCGATGCAACACCCCTCAAATAACAGGCAATCTGATCGGCCAAAATAACCGCTGTCTGCTGATCATGCGTCACCACCACCGTCGTCATGCCCGACTCACGTTGGAGATGGCGGATGAGTTCACGCATCTCGTCTTTGAGGTGAGCATCCAGATTCGAGAGCGGCTCATCCAAGAGAAGCAGTTCCGGCTCGATGATAAGGGCACGGGCCAGGGCCACCCGCTGTTGCTGACCCCCGGAGAGTTCACGCGGCCGCCGCTTTTCTAACCCTGGTAATTTCACTAAATCCAGCATCTCACTCACCCGGCTAGTTATCGTCCCCTTATTCAGCCCGCGCATCTTCAAGCCAAAACCTACATTCTCCCCTACGGTCATGTAGGGAAACAGCAAATGGTTTTGGAACACCATCACCGCACTGCGCTCCTCAGCCGGAATAGCCAACACTGATTGCCCGCCAAAGAGAATGTCGCCGCTGGTCGGCGCCAGCAATCCGGCCATCATCTTGAGAAGGGTCGTCTTGCCACAGCCCGACGGTCCCAACAAAGCCGTAATCTGCCCGGCGGGAATCGCCAGGGACACATCTTGTACGGCTGGGGTTTGGCCGTCGTAACTTTTGCTGAGGTGGTGGAGGGTGATGTGCATAAGAAGGTGGTGCGTGGTGCGTGGTGCGTGGTGCGTGGTGCGTGGTGCGTGTGGTGCGTGGTGCGTGGTGCGTGGTGCGTGGAAATCATCTTACGCCATACGCAACACGCAATACGTCTCCTTTATACCTTGCCGAATCCACCCAACGCCGCACTTTGTCCCGTTAAATACCGCGACATCAGGAGCAAAAAGATGAGGGTTGGGGCCACAAAGACAATACTGAGGGCGGCAGTGATGGCGTTGTCGCCCGTTGGCAAAGGAAAAGAGCAAGATGGGCAAGGTAATGACGTTGCGGCCGCCGATGAGTAAGGTGAGCAAATATTGGCTCCAGGAGATGATAAAGGCGAACAAACTGCCCACAACCAGGCCGGGCAGGATGGCGGGCAGGGTAATGTGCCAGAGCACTTGTCGCGGCCGCGCCCCCAACGAGCGGGCCTGCCCTTCAACATCCGGGTTGTAATTGGCAAACACCGAGGCCAGAATCAACACCATATATGGCGTCACCGGCACCAGATGGACGAGGATGACGCCTAACAAACTATCGGCCAGGCCGTAGCGGATGAAGGCCACATGGATGCCCATGGCCACGGCAAAGGGCAGTGGGGGGCCAGGATAAGAAATTGCACCCTGTTTTGCCCCGGAACTGGTGCAAGCCCAGACACCCCCGGCGGGTAGGCCGATGAGGATGGAGAGGAGTGTGACCGCGGCCAACGACCAACACGCTATTCCCCAACGCCTCTAACACCTGCGACCCCGGCCCCACCATAAGCCCCAGGCGCGGCCGCTCCATTCCGTCGGTAGCACCGCCGGGAAATACCACCGATGCGCCCACGACCACACAACCAATGGCAACAGGGGCAACAGCACACCGATGAAGATAACAAGTAAGGCGAGTTTGCGAGTCATGCGAAACATTAGCGTTTATAGGTAATAAGAAATCTCACGCAAAGGACGCCAAGTCGCCAAGAGAAAACCTTTGCGGGCTTTGCGCCTTGGCGTGACATAATGTTAGTGCCGATAAACTGTATTTTAGATTGACGATTACCGGAGCCAATCAATCGTAAATCGTCAATCTACAATCGTAAATTCCTGTTGCGCCACCAAAGTAGCACCAGCACCATATCCAGTAAATGTTCAAACCGGCGGAATTCGCGGCCGCGATGCTTTTCATCCCAATAACTAATCGGCCCGGCAAACCGGGTCCGCCGGTTGAACGGATACAACAACAACGGCCCATCATCCACATGGGTCACAATATCCAAGGCCGAGTGCAAACCACAGCCCGCCACCAACCAGAGTAATTTCCCGCCCCACCCTTTTCCCTGGCGCATAGCCCAATACCCCAGCAGCGCATAAGCCAAAATGAGCAACGGGGCATGAAACAGGCTGGTCAAGGCTATCCACCAGCGGTTGTGAAAATAGAAATGGTTATAGGTCGGGCTACAGCGTGTTTTGTCAGGCAGATGCGGCCGCAACCAGCGCCGATCCACCACATACCCCACACTCAACAACCCCAACGGCACATCCGGCAACACCGCCCCCGCCACAAACGCCAGCCCCGGATCCACTCCAGTTTTCTGGCGCATCCGTTGGCCTAACACCGCCGTCAAAAGTAAATGGGTATAAGTTTGCATGGTGCGTGGTGCGTGGTGCGTGGTGCGTGGTGCGTGGTGCGTGGTGCGTGGTGCGTGGTGCGTGCCAAAGCTATAACGAAACACGCAATACGCAACACGTTTCAACCTACTTTCTGCCGAAACTGCCGCCTCTGTCGCCATTTCAACATTAACGGCGCATAACGTATTTTTTCCTTCAGCCCAAACCGCAATAAATCCACCAGGGTCATCTCCCCAAAAAAATGCCGCCGATATTCGCCTGCCCCCATAAACCCCTTGTCCCGGCGCAGTAGACTCAGCCGGATTTTGTTGCGCGGCAGAGAAGTTTTCCCTCGCAGCAACGCCCGAAACGGCTCCGGCATCCACGCCACCTGCGCATAAATGGCCCTAATTTCGGCCACCGCCCTATCCACCGCCGCCTCATCATGGGGATCAACCGCTTTCCACAATCTCATCCACCGCCTGGGCAATCGGCTCAAACGCCGGGAACCCACCACCCGCCAACTTCAGCCCCACCATCTGCCGGAAATACGCCTCACGATTCCCCTGAGCCTGGGCACGAATGAGGTTGAGTTTGAGATATTCGGTATACGCGCCCAACAACCACTGCACCGCATACACCTGCCACAACTTATAGTTACCCCACGATTTAAAGCTATTGGCGGTAAGTCGGTCGGCGGTGCGGACAAAATGGCAGGTCAACGTTTCCAACGGGGCAAACGCCTGCGGCGAGTAGTCGCCCGTTTTTTGTGCTTGCAGGAGTAAGTGCGCCAGCACCGCCGTTGAGGCCAGCGAGGTATACAATCCTTTTGAGTAAAGGGGATCAATAAATCCGGCGGCGTGCCCTAACAAGGCCCAGCGATGGCCTACCACCTGCTTTGTCGAATATTGAATCCGCCCCGTGCGTGTCCAATCCCGCACCGCCTGCCGCCCGCGCAGATGGGCATCCACGGTGGGGAACCGCTTAATGAAGTCAAAAAACTCCTCTTCCGGGGTCAGATCGGCGCGGATGGGGTACAGGCGCGGGTCTAGCTGTAACCCCACACTGCACAGCGGGTTGGTCGAGTCGGGGTGGTTATCGAAGGGGATGACCCAAATCCAGCCCCCCTCAAACACATGGTGCAACGTGCCTTCGGACATGCGGAAGGGTAAGCCGTAACTTTCTTTGGAGCCGCCCACCTGATGGTAACAGGGGACGTTGATCATGTGAGTGAAGATGGTGCGGGAGTGGGTTTGCTGGTTGAGATCGCGTAAGTCGAACTTGTCGGCCAGGAGTGATTTGTAACCGCCAGCATCAACCAGGTACGCGGCCGCGATCCTTTCCCCCTTCACCGTAATCACCTCAACCCCGTCCTCGTGCAATACCACATCCTTCACCGGCGTGTTTTGCCACACCGTCGCCCCATACTGCACCGCCACCGAAGTCAGAAAATAATCCGTGTCTTGCCGGTGCAAATGCAACTCATGGCCGTGCGGCTCCTTAGGAATCACCGCCTGGAGCGTGTGCTGTTTGTCATGGGGTTGGCCTGGTTCATGGTGCAAAAAGCCAAAATGCCGCTTCACCCCATGGGTCGTGCCATAAAACGCGGCGAAATTTTCCGAGCTAAAGTAAGCCATCTCCGGCACCTCAAACAAATCGGCCAACGCCCGCATCATCTCCGACGTTTCCAAAATGAGCGACTCGCCAATGGAGAAGCGCGGGTGGCTCTTGGCCTCAAAGATGACCACCTTCAACCCCTGCTTCGCCAGAATCGCCCCCAGCGTCGAACCCACAAAACCCGACCCGATAATAGCAATGTCAAATTGTGTTGGTGTATTCATAAATCATTTGATTTACGATTGACGATTGTAGATTTACGATTGAAGAGGCATCCCAATCCAATCGTCAATCTACAATCGTAAATTCCTCGTGGCGTGCATATACACAAAAATCAGCCCGGCAATCACCGCCGAGATAATCACACTCAGGGCCATCGCTTCCGGGCGGGCTTGCAGGTCTACATCGGCGTAGAGACGATAGGCCAGCACCGGCAAGGCCGAGGGAAACCGTTGCCCCAGCAATAATGGCACTTCAAAGGCCCCAAAGGTAAAGGCAAAAACGAGAATAGACGAGGAGACAATGCCCGGCGTGAGAAAAGGCAAAGTGACGTAGCGGAACCGTTGCCAGCGGTTGGCTCCCAACGTCCGAGCGGCATTTTCGTACTCATCCCCCACGGATTGCAGGTTGGCTAACAAGATAATACCCATGAAACAACTGCTCTTCCACACATATTCCAGGATGATCCCCAGCGCGTAACGGTCATAAACCAGGGCCGGAAATTGAGCCGGAGTCTGGATGAATCCGGCCAGGTAGGCCAGCCGGGCCAGAAAACCGCTCTGGCTGAACAAAAACAGAATCCCCACCGCCCCGACCAGGTGGGGGATGGGGATGTTGAGTTGGAAGAGGACGGTGAAGAACCGTTTGGCCTGGAAACGCGGCCGCAATACCAACGCCCCCCCCACCGCCAACACCGTAGACAGGGCCGTGCTGGCGAAGGCAATCCAGGTGGTCAGCAAAAGCGACCGGTAAAACACCGGGTCGGTAAAAATGGCCCGGTAGGCCGCCAACGTAAACCCCGCTTCCCCCACCACCGGCAGATACCCCACACTCTGCACCAACGCCAAAACCAACCCGCCACCAAATAGCAGGATGACCACCACCAGAGCCGGGGCCAGCATGAGGTAAGAACGGATGGGAGAGCGCTCAGCAGTCAGCATGTCAGCCTATCAGCAAAATCGCCCGGCCATCGAATGACCGGGCTATAGGTACGAAGCCCTATCGGGCTTTCCAGGCCAAAGGCCTTCGTAATTTTAGCCCGGCGTCTTTAGCGCCGGGCGGGTTCATTGTTGTAACACATTCATTTCCCACCCTTGCTCTATCGCCGTGAGCCAGGGGGCTTGTAGTTCAGGCAGGCGCGCGGCCGCAAGCGCTTCGGTAGAAAGGGTAGCCATACCACGGGGCAAGGCCGCAAATTGGGCCTGCCACTCCGCGGGCAACAGCGCCGGGTCCAACACCGGCAAATCTCCCCAGTTTTCTGGTTGGGCTTTGCTTAGTTGGGCTTCCGGGGAGAGAAGGAAATTGGCGACAACCATCGCGGCCGCTTTGTGGGGCGAGTTGTAGGGAATAGCCACGTAATGGGTATTGGCAATCGTGCCCGTGTCAAACACAAAGGTGCGTGTCGTCTCCGGATACCGTCCATTTTCGATGAGGCTAGACGCTTCTGCCGGGTTATAGGCCATGTCGAACCAGACCTCACCATTGGCAAAGAGTTCCTGCTGACGCGCATGGCTCTCCGGGTAGGTCTGCCCCTCACGCCACAAAAACGGCTCGATCTCGTTCAGTAAGGCCCAACATGCCGGAATTTCAGCGTCAAAAACGGCCTGATCAAACTCGCCCAGGAGTTTGTCATAACCACCCACCGCCTCATAACAAACATGGCGCACAAACGCACTGCCGGTGAAATCGGGCGGCGCGGGGTAGGTAAACAGGCCGGGGTTGGCTTTAATCCATTCCACCAAAGCCGTAATCGTTTTCGGCGGCTCAGCGATGCGAGCGCTGTCGTAAATCATCACAAACTGGGCCTTGCCATAGGGCGATTCATACTCATCCACCGGGAAGCCAAAATCGTTAGCCACGCTGGGATCGGCTCCATTGACGTAAGCCATGTTGGGTAAATCTCCCGCCCAATTGCCGTAGAGCAAATCCCCCTGGCGCATGGTGCGGAAATTCTCGCCGTTCACCCAGACCAAATCCACCGTGCCATCCTCATCCTTGCCCGCCTGTTTTTCCCCCAGGACTTTGTTGATGTACTCGGTGGCATCGGTAATGGGAATCATGTTCAGGGTGATGTCGTACTGCGCTTTAACCGCCTCGGCCACATACCCCGTCACCCAACTATTGATGAGATCACTACCGCCCCCACATATAAAAATTGACTTCCTGCCCTCTGGCCTGGGCCAGTTTGTCATCCCAGTAGGTGATAATGGGATCAGGATCATCCATATCCTCTACCAGATCATCCGGCGAATGGGTAGGAACCGCGGCCGCGTTCCCCTCAGCCCCTTCATTTACCACTTCATCCACCCGCCCCTCACAGGCCACCAAAAACAGGAAAAGTAATAACAGGGTATACTTCTTCAAAATATGCTCCTTTGGTTTATTAGTATATTAGTATATTGGTATATTGATGAGGTCTCGCTAATACACTAATACACCAATACACTAATAACTCCCCTACCTCGTCCACGCCAACCATTTCTTAAACAACCCCGCCACCATCGGCGTCAGGCGGGTGCGATTCCAGGCGTCGGCCGTTTTGCGGATAGCTTCGGCCTGAGTGGGGTAGGGATGAATCACCTCGATCATCTGGCCCAGCCCCAAGCCGCCGATCATGGCTGTGGTGATTTCGCTGATCATCTCCCCGGCATGGCGGGCCACGATGGTCGCTCCCACGATTTTGTCTGTGCCCTGCCGTACATAAATTTTGACGAACCCATCTTCGCCATCGGCGCGGCCGCGATCCGTCTCCTCTATCTTGGTGGTCCAGGTGTCCGTGGGGATGCCCTTTTGGGCGGCATCCTCTGGCGACAAACCCACATGGGCAATTTCCGGGTCGGTGTAGACCGTCCAGGGGATGGTCAAGGCACTGTATTTGGCCCGCCCCAGGAAGAGGGCGTTGCGTAAAATGATGCGGGCACTGGCATCGGCGGTGTGGGTAAACTGCTCCGCCAGGGCTACATCCCCCGCCCCATAAATATTGGGGTTGGTCGTCTGCAAATAATCGTTGACCACCAGCCCTTTTTTGTTGGTTTGCACCGCGGCCGCGACCAGATTCAACCCTTCTACATTGGCCTTACGCCCCACCGCCAACAAAATTTCATCTACCACCAGTTGCTTCTGCACCCCCTTGTGCTCAAAGGTGAGCCGTTTGCCCTCGGCCTCCCGCTCCACTTGTTTAATGTTGCTCTCCAACACAAGCTGAATCCCTTCGCCCACAAAAGCCGCCTGAATCAGAGCTTGCCCCTCGGCATCCTTCAGAGCCGCCATCGTGGGGGCAATATCAAAAACCGTCACCTCGGAACCGAGCCGGGCAAACGCCTGGGCCATCTCCGCCCCAATCGGGCCAGCCCCGATGACCGCCAGCCGTTGGGGCCGAGTTGTCAGTTCAAACAGCGTTACGTTAGTGATGTACCCGGCCTCAGCCAAACCGGGAATGGGCAAATCGGCCGGGCGGGAACCGGTAGCGATGACCGCTTTTTTGAAGCGGATGGTACGTCCGTCTATGATAAAACTATCTGGCCCGGTGAACTGCCCCTCCCCCAGATACACATCAATACCCAACTTTTGGAACCGGTAGGCCGAATCGTGGTGGCTGATTTCGGCCCGCACTCGGCGCACCCGAGCCATGACGGCGGCAAAATCTACCTCTACCCCCGTCACGCTTACGCCATATTCGGCCCCACGCCGCAGATCACCCACGACTTTGGCGGAACGGATGAGGGTTTTGGAGGGCACACAGCCCACGTTGAGGCAATCGCCGCCCAGGAGATGTTTTTCGACCAGAGCCACCTTTGCGCCTAAACCGACAGCGCCCGCGGCCGCGACCAATCCCCCCGATCCGCCGCCAATCACCAGCAGGTTATACCGGCCATCTGGCGTCGGATTCTCCCACTCCGGCGGATGAGCATTAGCAACTAACTCTTGGTTGTATTTGTCATAGGGTGGAACTTCAATTTTTGTTGTCATAGCAATATTAAGAAGGGACACAGATCGCGGAGAAGGCACAGAGAACACAGAGAAAATCAAAAAAACGGGTCTTCAGGATTTCAGGGGGTTGACACCCGTTGCAGGGGCAACCCTTGTGGTTGCCCTCTCCTGGGCAGACTCAGGCCAGCCCCACCATTGAGCCACACCCGACGAATTCCCCACTCCGTGAATCTCCTGTGTCTCCTCTGTGCCCTCTGTGTTCCTCCCATCCCCTACACCTCGCGGCGTTTGAGTGTGCGAGAGATGGCAATGCTGACCACAATCAAGATGATAGAAATGGCCAGCGCCACCGGGTTCAGGCTGACTTCGCCCGCCAGCAGTTCATCCAATGTGCCAAAGGATGAACCTAACAAAACAATGGAAATCGTGCCGGGAATCGAGCCGATGATGGTTGCCAGGAGAAACGCCCGCCAATCAATTTTGAGGAATCCGGCGATGTAATGCACCAGATCATAGGGCAAAAAGATGAGCCGCATGACCAGCACCGCTTCAAAACTATTTTCGCGCAGGCGTTGGGCATATTTCTGTATCAGGCCACCACTTTGCTCGGCATCCAGCACCCCCTGCCCAAAATACCGCCCCACCCCATAGGCCAGCATGGACGAACTGTTACTGCCAATGACGGTGTACACCACACCCAAAACCGGCCCAAAAAGGAAACCACCGAGCAAGGACACAATGGTAGCGGGGAAAAGAAGCAGCGGCCGCAACACATAAATGACAATGTACAGCACCGGCCCATACCAGCTACCCGTCAACCAGCCCGCCACCTGGCGTAGACTCTCAGCCAGGGTCAGGTTGTTTTGTTGGCTATACAACCAGTAACCCACTAAAAGGGAAAGCCAAAACAACAAAGCAATCAGTTTCGCACCGTGTTGTTTGAGGAAAGATGGGGCAGGTTCTTGTTTTAGTTGTTCAGCCAACATACAACTCCTCTGAAAATAAGTAGCGAGTTTGCGAGTGGCGAGTGAACGCCTACTCGCTACTCTCCCCGTGTTCCAGCCCGTTATTATGCGGCTAATGAAAACATGATTCTGTAGGCTTGATCACATAACCGCCATCGGGTTAACCTGACCTGGACAAGCCAGAAACAAGGGAGGAGCACAGAGTTTTAAGAAAAGCCTGGATTTTCTCTGTGAATCTCTGTGTCTTCACCTCTGTGTTCTCTGTGTAACTGTTTTCTGGCTAACTGGTCAAGAAGTTAACTCGTCAGGTACCACTGGCTTGAAGTGTACGCACAAAAAGCGAAATGGATATCTTGCGGGTATTACAGAAGGATTACGGGGGGTGAGTTTCAAGTTTCGAGTTTCAAGTTTCAAGTTTCGAGTGCTGAATGTCTCAATCTCTCAGTCTCCCAACCTCCCCCACCGCCTCCGCCAAAGTCAACAACCGCCCAGCCTCACACGCGGCCGCGAACGCCTCTTCCCCCATATCTGTCACCAACCGGGCCTGCGTCTGGGCCATCATCTGACGGTCCAGGGCGTCCAGCCAAACATAACTTTGCCCCAGTGCCGCCTGCACCGCTCCCAGCAACCGGCTGGCCGTTACCTGCATCGCCGTTCGTTCGGCTAACACCGCCGCCAACCCACTAAGGGTGGCAATCATGCCCGCCCGATTGGTCATGGCCTGCCGTGTTGTCAAACAGTCGCGGAACAACTCTTCAGCCGCGGCCGCGTCCCCCCGTAATAGCGCCAACATGCCCAAATGATGCTGAATATCGGCCAGCCCCCGCTTCTCGCCAATAGCCTGGTAAAGCAACTGGCTTTGTTCATACCAGTGGCCCGCGGCCGCGTAATCCCCTTCATGCGCCGCCACCAGCCCCAGGTTCAGGTACGAATCAGCCATACCGGGGCGGTCGCCGATGGCCTGCTTACGGGCCAGACTATCTTCGTGGTATTGCCTTGCGGCGCGTTATCCCCCGCCCGGGGCCAGAATGCCTAAATTATTCAGGCACATGGCAATGCCTTGCCGGTCGCCCATCTCCTGGCGCAGGGTTAAGCTCTCCTGACACAACTGCCAGGCCGTGTGGTCATTACCCTGGTTCGCGGCCGCAATGCTCAAATTGGTCAACGACGAAGCTACCGCCCGCATATCCCCCTTAGATCGCTTAATCAGCAGGCTCTCCTGGTGTAAGGTTTGCGCCTGGGCATAATCCCCTTCCGCCGAGGCAATGACCCCCAATTGTTGAGAATGCCCGCAATGCCCGTATCATCCCCTTGCGCCCGGCGGATAGCCAGGCTTTCTTCCTGCTCGCCCGCGCTGTCACCAGATCACCCGCCACATAGGCCAGGTTGCCCAGCGTGTTCAGGGCCAATGAGGCCGTGCGCCAGTTGTCAATGGCGCGTGCCAGGGTATAAGAGCGTTCCAGGGTTTGCCGCGCGGCCGCGTAATCCCCTCGCCGCCAATACGTCACCCCAATTTCGACCAACGTCTGGCTCAATTCCATCTCGCGGCCGCGTTGCTCCCAGGTTGTCAGGGCCTGTTCCAGCCAGGTAAGGGCCTGCTCAAAATGGCCCCGATCACGCCATAAATCACCCAACTGCTGTTGACACTGGGCCATCGCCTCATCATCTTGGGCCTGCTCTGCCAGGCTGAGGGCTTCCTGGAACACATCCCCAGCCTCTTGCCAACGACCCATCCGCCGCCACACCGCCCCCAACTTAAGGCGCACATCTACCTGGGTGGGCAGGTCGGTTAAAAGAGGTAACAGGCAACTGAAATAGGTAACGGCGGCCTGATTTTTGGAACGCGGCCGCGCCCTTCGCCCGCCAGTTGATCATACAGCCGCTGTTTGGCCTGATCCTGGCTTTGTTCGGCGTGGTAGGCCGAAGGGCCAGATGGGCGACAATTCAGCAGCATACGTCGTTTCCAGGGCCTCCAGGGCCAGGGCATGAAGCATCTGCCGCCGCGAGAGCAGTTGCATGTCATAGGCGGTATCCCGCAGGAGCGCATGTTGAACAGATAACGTAATTCAGACAGTAACAACCGGATCGCCTGCCGCTCCGCTTCCCGAATGAACGCCTCGGCGGGCAGGCGGAACTGCTCCACCGGGCATGTAGGTCAAGATTTGCACCTCAAACTCCCGCCCCAACACCGCCGCCGTCTGCACCACCTGGCGCACTTCTTGGGTCAGCCGGTCCGGGCGGGCGGTCAAGATAACCGCACATCGGTGGGCAAGCCCATCTCGGCCCCGGTTAGACGGAGGCCCTGAGGGGTGGGTAGCAGATGGCCCTGTTCTGGCTGTAACACGCAAAAATTTGTTCGATGAAGAACAGGATTGCCCTGTCCCGTTCGTCCAGCAAAGGTAATGGGATCAGGGGCGGGCGCGGCTCCGGTCACTTCTTGCACGAGCCTGAATGGCAACCTGGGGCAAAGGCGTTGAGGTTGAGGTGTGGTGGGGCGCGGCCGCGTCCACCCATCAGCCGGTACCGGTTCACGCGAACTGCCCAGCAAAGCCATCGCATACCCCTACGCCGCCCGACTCAACCGGCGCAAAAACTGCCACCGACTCCGGGGTCAAACCATTGCATATCTTCCAGTTGAATGATAATCGGCTGGCGCAAACTTTCCGCCACGAAGCAACGTTACCAGCGCCGTAAACATATTCTCCAGGCGCAATTTTGGCTCCAACTGTTCATACAACGAACCAGGCCAACGTAAATCAAGCAGTGCCCCCAGCACCGAACGGGTGCGCCCCAGTTCCTGTCGCAACGTCTCATCAGATGTAACCCGGATCAGGCTCTCCAGGCGAACCTGGAAACGGTCTTTATTCTCCGCGTCAGAATCGGTGGCGACCTGGCTGAAATAATGGCGTAACCAGTATCGCCACGGGTTGAGCGCAGCGCGAATAATCTCATCCGTTTGGCACAAGAAGATGGCCGGGGGCGATGATTGTTCACGAAGCAGTTGTTGGGCAAATTCATGGGCCAGACGACTTTTGCCCAGCCCGGCTTCACCGACCAGAGTGAGTAAGCCAGCAAACTGTCCCTGAAAAATTGGAGTCACAAAGGCGTGTAACCGGGCTAACTCAGCCTCGCGTCCCACCATCGTTTGTTGTGAGAAGGGCACCGTCAGGTTAGCGGTGGGTCGGCCGATCAGTTGGTACACAGGTTGGGCTTCGGTGAACCCTTTCAGGGTACGAAGCCCCTTAGCGTTGACCTCCAAAAATGGGGCTGGCTCGATGGGCAACTTCTTCATTCGACCCAGATTTCCCCACCCAGCCGCGGTCATCAGCCGCGCCGCCAGATTCACCCGCCCATAACAGGTGTACGGCTC
>JADJUV010000015.1 GCA_016716885.1 Candidatus Trichofilum aggregatum
CAAACTGGCATCCAGGAGCGGCGTCCAGCGGGCGGTGGGTTGGTGGTCGTATCTGGCACAGTTCGGTGGTGAGGAGGTCGCGGCCGCGCCCAAATCCATCATATCCTGCTCCAACCCGCCACTCTGGCTGGTGTGGGTAGGCATGACGGTGGCAATGCTCCGCAGGTCATCATCGGCGGTGAGCAGGGCCCGAGGTGGATTGAGCATAGTTAGCGAGTTGGTTTGCGGGCCGCGACCGCCCCATCCCGCGCTGTTCAACGAACAACTCCCCGGCACAACTGCTTCAGGTTAGCGACCGATTGGGCTAGGCTCTCGACTGCCGCCGGTAGTGCCACACCCTCAACGCGCACAACTTGCGCCGCACCACTGGCGATGAAGATCGGGCTACCAAACGCCCCGACGATCTGCACGTTGGCGACAGCCGTTTGAACATACGCACTGCCAGGCGCAGAACTGGAAACCAACAACGGATACGTCGCTCCCAACGGGCCACCGGGAATGGTGAGGGTGGCGTTTTGGCTGTTGGTCTGGTTGGGGGAGAGGGAGACTGGAGACTGGAGAGTGGAGACTAGCCAACTGGTAACGGGCACGGTGACGGTGAGGGGGAAGCTGGCCGAGGCGTTGCCCACGTTGCTGAGGTGCAGGTGAAGAGGGGTGGGTTGGTTCGCGGCCGCGTAAATTGTCTCCGGCTCGACTGTTACCTGGCTGAACGGCAGGGCAGGCACGACGAAGGTGTCGCTGGCACTGTCGCTCTGGCGGGGTTATCCAGAGCGGTGGCGGTCACATTGACCGGGAAAGACGCGTCCGAACTGGGCAGGCTGTCGCACCACGTATAGCCCCATCCGTCCCACCCCACAGGCAGGCTGGGATCGCCGCGCTGTTGCTCCTTTGACGCCGTTGAAAATAAGCTGGTTGGCCGGTTGGCCGCTAATCGTGACCTGGAAGGTGGGGAAACGACAGGAACTGTTGGTCACGACGACGGTGAACGCCGCGCCGGGGACTTCCGCCGCGCCGTCGTTGGTGTCGTTGCTGGGGTGGTGCTGGATGGGTTGCCCATCGGTACGGTGATATTCGGCCCGGCACAAGGCCAGTTCCATCGCCTGGGTCGCCAGGATGGTGACGGAGTGGATGCTGAACTGAACAGGTCAGGGTGGAGTTTGGATTGGGCCACCACCTGGATGTCGTAACTACCGGGGATGATGCCGGGCCGCGTGTGATTTGCCCCGCATTGTTGATCGTCACGCTTGGCCATCCGGGGCCAAACGGTGGTGGTGAAAACATCGCTGGAGTTGGTGGTGAAGGTGGTCTGGAAATTGGCCGTGCCGCTGGCGTTCATCGCCGTGTTGAGCGGATTCAGCCCCAGGGTGAAGGCGGGTGCCGGGCGGCTGATTGGCGTTGGCGGTCACGTTGGCCTGGTCGTAGATGACGCTGGTTTGAGCCGGAACGTAGCCGAACAACATCTGCGGCAGGGAGATGGCATCAGATGGCACATCGGGCAGGAAGAACTGCTCCACGCCACATTCCGCCACCGGGCAGAGGTGGGGGGCCAGATACCGCCAATCGTTAGCCGTTTGCTCCGGGGCAAACCCACCCAACGCCGGAACCACATTCGTTACCACATAATCCCACACAAGATCTTGACGACCTTTTGATACCGTTGGGGCCATTTGGAGAGGTTGACTGGCATAGCTCATCCGAATTGGTATTCCGGCAGGCAGCGTGCAGGCCGTTTTCCACACGCCAATCGTCTCACCCCTGGCCGGGTGAATCTCCCACCAACCCCACTGCGTGACGCCATCCAACAGGACAGGCTGAGCGGGATGAGGATGGGTTGGCGTTATGAGGGCGGCGACGGCATGAGCCGGGGATCGGCCAACAAATCGAGCGGGGAGAGATTGCGGGGGTAATGAGGAGGGGGTGATGCCCCTGATCGTGCATGGCCTCGAACAGCCGGGCGAGGTGGTGGCCACCGGCTGGTCACCGCATTTCGGCCAGGGCTTCCCTTCCAGGCGGGGGGTTCGGTGATGCCCCTTGACCCAGTTGAAGGCCCGGAACGCGGCCGCGGACTGGCCCGGAAAAACCAGCAGTCGCGCCGATGTCGTCCGCAGGTCTACGGTGTCGGCGGTTTCCTCGGTAAACGGGTTGTAGACAGAAGCTACTGTCACCAGGCGTGGCGTCTCGAAATAGGCCCGTACTCGCAGACCATCTTCACTGGCCGTCAGGATGCTGTCGGCGGGTAGGCATATTCCAACCTGGTCCGGCTCAACAAGATGGCCGACTCAATTTGCAGGGGGAAGATGTTGTGGCAAAACGTCCGCTTCCTCTTCCGGGGTCAAAATTGTCCAGGTGCGAGCGTGCCGAGGGTCTGGGCGTCCTGGGCGGTGGCTGACGGCGGTTTGTAGGGGATGGCCCGACCTGCCGGTTGATGACCCAATCAGGCACGGTGTTGGGCAAAATCCAGGTGGAGAACAGGTCAGAGGTATCGAGAAGGGCGGCGTTGTTGGGCGGGGGAGAAAGGGTGATGGAGCCGCCGGTCAGGCGCGCGGCCGCGCCGATCAAATCCTTCACCTCACGCGTAAACGACTGGGCCTCGCCATTGGGCGATGTCAGGTGAATTCCTGAGCCATTCGGCGGTGGTGAATTGGGACGACAGGGGAAGTTGGAAAGGACATTCTGGAAGGTTGTGCCTTCGGTGGCGTCATCGGGCCACATCTACGGTCAGGTAGGAGTGTAATCATGGGTGATGGTGGCAAAACCGTGCCGCCCTGATCGGCGGTGTTGACGATGTGGCCGAGGGTGAGCGGTTTGGCGGCCAGGTAGGCGGTGTTGAAGGTGACAGGTGAGCGGGTGTCGGTGCGAGAAAGGGTCCCACCGATGGGGAAGGCGTGATAATACCCGCGTCAGGCGGACGGTGAGGGTATGGCGGGTGCTGGCAGGCAGTTCGGCGATACGATCCAGGTGCCATCGTTGGCAACCGTCGCCACGAAAATGTCGCGGGGTTGGCGTTGGCAAACGAGGATCGAGGTTCGTCCAGCCGGAGCCGGGCAGGTACGCTTCTACCCACCAACGATCTTGCACCTTGCGTGATGAGAGCCGAATCGTTGACGGGATCGGCGGTGGGTCCGGGGGGCAGATAACCGGCGACCCCTGGTTAGCCGGGAACATGCTGGCGATGAGGGTTTGGGCGGTGGCGGGGCTGAGGGAGCCGTGCCGGTAACGGGCGGGAATCCCAGCCGAGCGGAGCATGGCGATGAGCAGGCTGGATTGGTCGGCGGAGTTGCCGCCGTTGTTCCAGAGGGTTCCGCGTGTGCCGCGCAGGGAACCGGGGTATGCCTCGTAGGCCATGCCCCGTACCTGGGCAAATGAGGTGAGCGGGTCTTGGCTGTACGCGGCCGCGAACCACAACATCTCGCTATCGGTCAAATCAGCATCCGGGGTGCGGCGCAAAAAGGTGCTTCCCAGGCTAATGGGGGCCAACATGGCCGGGCGGGCGGTGGCCGATTCGCTCAAATCCCACAGCGTACCGGACAAAATCGCCCCGGTGTCCAGGTCGGTGAAGTTGGCGGCGGTGGCTGGCCCTTGCACGGTCAGGGTGAAGGTGAGACTACTTTGCGGGGGCAGGTCGGGCAGTTGCCAGGTGTAGGTGTTGCCGGATGGGGTTGGGGGGAGAGAGGAAGAGAGGTAGGTCGCGGCCGCGGTCAGGGTCGTCTCTAAACTCACCTCACGGATACTGTTGGGGTCGGCGGTCAGATCAAAACCGGCCAGCGCCGCCACCGTATCAGTGATGGTTGCCGTTTCGGAGATGTCAGGAACGACGGTGACAGGTTGGTTGTTGCTCAGGGTGTAGGTGATAAGCACGGTACTGCCCGCCTGGTAGGTGGATTGGTGGCGGGAGATGGAGAGGGGGGAGACGGGAGATTGGAGATTAGAGACTGAGGGACTGAGAGATTGAGAGACTGCCGGGGGGTCGTCACTACCCTGGGCGGTGGTCATCAGGGACCAGCCGGGCAGGCTGAGTTGTAAAACCAGGGTCAGGCTGACCAGGATCGCTAATGTTTTATAACGCCATGTCTTTTCAAGCATGATCTCATCTCCTTGAGTTTAGAGCCAAGAGCGCAGACGGGCACTTTCAACAAAGATGATTTGGGGTTGTAATGAATGGAGATGAGTGTAGGGAAGGAGCGATCAGAAAACGATCTGAGGCACAAACAGATTGCCCAGGCTCCCGAATTTTTCCGGGGCTTCGCTATGGATGGTTGTCTATCTTTGCCGTTTTGGTATGGATGCCTTGATCAACTGAATCCTGTCATGCTGAGAGTATCCACGGGCGGAGTGCCCGTTCAATGAGTGCAGAAACTTTGATTTGTCATGCTGTAGGTACGCCACGAAGTGTACGGAGTCTTCGGAGTGAAGCATCCCGTACATCTAGCTCGTCGGGATTCTTCCTCGAAGACTCGTCAGAATGACAGTTTCTGAGTAGGTCCCCCGAAGCATCCCAGCAAAACCAGGCCCACACCAGTCCCCTGTCCGTCTTCGTCAGCACCAGCGACGGCACGGCTACCGCCGGGCAGGATTACACCCCTACCGGGGACACGATCAACTTCAACGGCGCGGCCGCGATCACCATCACTATCCCACTCAACAACGACACCCTACCCGAAGGGCACGAAACCTTCTTCGTCACCCTGGCTAACCCATTCAACGGAACCATCATCGGTATCAATCCGCTCCAGATTATCATTCTGGACGATGAATGCCTGTTTGCCCCGGTTGCGGCTCCGGGCCGCATCGAGGCCGAAGATTTTACCTGTGGCGGTGAAGGAGTGGCCTACCATGACAGCACACCCGGCAACCAGGGCACGTCCAGCTACCGTTTTGGTGAAGACGTCGATGTGTGGAATAGCGCGGCCGCGTCGCAGGGCCGTTATGTGGGGAACACGGTCGCAGGGGAATGGCTGGTTTACACCCTGGTGGTAACCGAAACAGGGCGCTACGACTTGAGTCTCGCGGCCGCGGGCACAGTTTCTTCTCAAGTGCGGGTAGAGATTGATGGTGTGGATGTAACCGGGGTGCTGACCTTGCCGGGCACGGGAGGGGGGGAGAATTTTGTCGAGGTTGCGGCCGCGGCAAACCTTCCACTTACCGTCGGAGTCCACCAGGTACGCCTGTTCATCATCAGCGGCGGCGCTAATCTCGACTACCTGGCCCTCTCACCAAAACCCTCTGATGTGCTTTACCTACCCCTCATGGTAAAATAACCGCCGTCTTTAGGGGCAGTGGCACACGATCATTTCACAAGGGACACGTTAGAATCGTGGTGTTACTTTTGCCGCTGAAAGAAATTTTTGTGCCTTACGAGTCAACTTCTTATACAGTTAGCAAGTAAAGAGGTTACACAGAGATTCACAGAGGAAGCGTAGAGGTTCACAGAAAAAAAGCCAAGACCATTTTTATATCTCTGTGCCCCTCTGTGTTCCTTCTTTTTGGTTCTGGCGTGTTCCGGTTAGTGCCAATTTCTTGTACGGTCAGCAAGAAAATTATCCGCAGATTTTGGGGATTAACGCTGATTTTTTAATCGGCGAAAATCGGCGTTAATCTGCGGACAAACCTCTATGGTTCTGGCTCGTTCAGGTTAGTAACTTACGAGTCAACTTCTTGTACAGATAACAAGAAATGAACCACAGATGGCACAGATTTTCACAGATGAAAAGACAAATCTGTGTTCATCTGCGAAATCTGTGGATAAGTCTTTTCTGGTTTATCCAGGTTAGGAGATAAGGAACGAGAGTTTAATTACGTCTGACTTAAGCCATTTGATTCGGAGCGCTCGTTGAAGCTCTATTGCGGCGATAGGCGCGATCACAGTTTCCATTTCTTCTACTTGGTCCGACAGTGACCCAAAGGACAAAGCCATGTCATTTCAAGCATACCTTGACAACATTGAGGAGAAGACCGGCCTGACGCCGCGGCAGTTTATCGAACTGGCGGCGCAGAAAGGCTTCGGTCCGTCGGTTAAAGCCGGTGAAATCATCGGGTGGCTCAAGACCGACTATGGCCTGGGACGCGGACATGCGATGGCAATCGTGCATATTATCAAGAACGGAGCCAAAATCGATGCCAAGCATGTGGGTTCAACGGGAATGCACCGGGACGAGACCGACACCCTGTGGCTCGACGGTAAGGCAACCAAGCCGGCGTAAACCTGCCACGAGATGGGGGCGTTTCAAGCGTATCTCCAGATTGCTCGTTAGTAGCGTAAGCGGTTGTTTCCGTGTGTCTTAAACGAGCATCGGGGAGAACGCGGAGCCGTTCGTGATATCAAACGGGGCATAATACCTCACCAACATGGTTTTTGAGTTTGAAGTTGCGGCCGCGTTTCGGGATTCTGAGGCGTGGCTTTTTGGTGAGAAAGGGGAGTGGAGATTTCGCGGAGTGATGGGGCTGGCCTTGTGTCTGCTCAGACGAAGGCACCCACAAGGGTTGTCCCTACATCTCGTATCAACCCCTTGAATTCCCCATGAGCCACAAAAAGACCTGCGGCTGCGGCCGCAGGTCTTCTCAAAATATCAGTGGATTGTGCCCATTGCCAGCCATTTGATGATGCCGGGCGTCCTGTTCTGCGGAACGCCCGGCACGCTCATTCGCTTACTGCACAGGCTGGGTGTCCGACAACGTATTGACCGGGGTGATGGCGCCAGTCACCCCATCCAGGGTGAAGACGTTCCACCAAACACCATCACCTGTCGTTGGCACCGTGTATGTACCGATCTCTTGATCACCACGATACACTCTCACGACTGCCCCGGATGCAGAAAGTGTGCCCCCGCTATTACCCGTGAAATTAAGCACGGCATAGGTGTAGGTTCCGCTACCTGCCAACTGCGAAATGGTAATTGTTTCAGGGCCTTCGCCACTTGTATCGTCCAGGTCCAACGTTACATTCTCGATGGTTTGACCTTTCACGTTATAGTCTATTCTCGTGGCACTTGGTAGCCACAGCGTCGAATCCAGATCGCTGGGGGCCGTTCCCCATGTGAGCACGATACGCAGTTCACCCGCGGCCAACTCCGGCGACAGGGCAACAGGTTGTGTAGTCGTTGCCCCCGCCGCGATGCTGACCGCTTGATCGTTGACCGTAATGTATCCACCTGACGTCACATTCAGCACCTGATCCCCAGCGGGTGCGTCGGCAATGGTGTAATTCCCATTCGCATCGGTGGTGGCACAGAGGCTGGTGCCATTGATACATACCTGAGCGTTGGCGATGGCACTGCCAGAAACGGCGTCTGTTACCTGCCCTTGTAAGGTGGTGGGCGCAGGCGGGGGCGCGGCCGCGACCTCTACCCCACCCTGGCAAGCATCATAGGGGTAAGCCGGTGTACCCACACCACCCCAGGCCGCACCGCTGTTGGCCGTGGCAAACGCATTGGTGTAATCAGGTGCTCTGTAAAACACAACTTCGGTGTTGTTCGGCAGATTGATCAGCACATTCACCAGATCGGAGACCGTGAAGTCAATGACACGAGTCGGATTGGTCTGCAAAACAGCCCGGACGTTCAGCGGTTTGTTCGCATCCAGGTAACTTTGCTCGACCTGTAGTTTGACACAGGATGGGGTGCGCTTTTCGTAATCAAAGTTCCAGTAGGAGAAGTGGCTCACTTCCGCGCTACAACTCCCGTCGCCTTCAATCGTTGCGGTGCCTTCTTCTACCCAAAGCCCCGTGTTTGCATCATAAGACCACACAGTGAGAACTTCGTCGGGTCTCGGCTCGCAGGGGATAGAAATCTCGGCGGTTGCGCCATCGGCCAGGTTATATTCAGTGCCGCCCTCATCTGTAAATTCGGCATAGAACGCGCCTTCGCTCTCCATGTACACCGGCTCGCCATCCGAATTCGTACCGCTCATGTCGCCGACCATTTCTTCATTTTCCAGGTCATAGGTGTACATGTTCAGCGACACATCGCCAGCGGGCGGGTTGCCGTTTTCATCTACAAGCTGATTGGGGGCAATGTCAATCTGCGTGCCACGACTGTCTTCAACCGCCACACCGTCGGCCGGATTAATCGTGAAGGTTTCAACGGGCTGGAATTCGAGGGTCAGGCTCTCCATGGCCGAACCGATGTGAATTTGGGAAATGGGCAGATAACCTTCTTTGTCGGCGTTGATCACATAGCGGCTGTCATCGGCACGGGGTAC
Source organism: Candidatus Trichofilum aggregatum (assembly GCA_016716885.1). GTDB lineage: Bacteria > Chloroflexota > Anaerolineae > Promineifilales > Promineifilaceae > Trichofilum > Trichofilum aggregatum. The sequence goes on from JADJUV010000015.1 coordinate 8,197, forward strand.
GGATAACTCAAAGGCCCCGTTGGCGTCGCTCTGGGCGGTCACCCCGTTGATGCTGATAGTGACAGCACCGAGAGCAGACATATCGGTCGCGGCCGCGTTCCCGGCCCAGCGGTCACTCGGTGCGTCGCTTACGGGTTGATCGGTTGATTCGGTGGTTGGTGCAGGTTGGTCGGTCTCACCTTCGCCCGCAACCGTCTCCTGCACATCTGAGACGACATCGGCGGCCTGCGTGGCAATGGCGGCCGGGTCCACCGTGCCGCCACAGGCTACCAGGGCCAAAAGCGCAAAAAGCAATAAAACGATAAAAATCAGGTTCTTCTTCATGGGATTTCTCCTTTTGCTAAGTTGGGTTGACAGGTCATTCAAACGCTGGGTTTGAAATCTAAATGTATTTTCTATATTGGGTGCTTCCAAAACGCTTCCACACCGTCGTAGTGGGTGCGAAAGCTGGGGGGCTGGTTATAATTTGGAAGCGGCGCACCAAGAGGGATGAAAACAGCGAGTAGGCGAGTGGCGAGTAGCGAGTGGGAACTCACAACTTGAAACCTGAAACTTGAAACCTATTTTCGTAGGAGAAAACGGTGAGAGAAAAGACCAGTGCTGGGCCAACAGAAATCTATACCGTGCAGAAGGGGGATCATCTAACCCGGATAGCCAGGGCTTTCGCCGCTGATGGGGCGATGGAACTGTCCGAGCTTGTGGATGAGATTTACGCGCTGAATAAAGACGTGATTGGCGACGATAAGAATATCCTTCGCCCCGGCCAGGTGTTGCACATTCCTGTTGGTTCACGGCCAGGCGTTCTTATGGCCGCAACCCAGCCCCACCCCATCACCGTTGGCGCCATCATCCACCTACAAAGCCAACTCCCCGACGGCGGCTATCTGGAAGCACGCGGCTCCGTTGCCGATAAACCGGTGATCACCCAATGGCAGAACCCCCATATTCGCGCCTTTGTAGCCACGCACAAGAGCAAAAATCGGTCTAAGGGTTCGGGTAGTTGGAAAATTATTTCGGCCACGGGCAAACCAGAAGGCCAACCTTTGACCGATGGCGACACTATTTATTTGCTCAACATGAACCCCAATGTTGGTTATCTCGATACCTTTGAATGGGTCAGAAACCTGGAGCCATTTAAGCAGTACACGACCATGACCATCGGCGTGTTCACATCAAACGTTCCCCGGAGAGGGGATGGTGTATCGGGCATCTGGACGATTCGCTCACAGGTGGGCAACGCCCCCAGCCAAAAGGAAATCGTGACGGGCGATACGATATACCTGGAGAATTTGTTTCCTGGAGCCGGTTATCTCGTCGCCCATGGTGACGTGGCGGCCCATCCCATGTTCAGCGATTATGACGGTCAGCACCGGTTTGTGTTTACAACCCCGCTGAAGGATGAGGATAAGGTTGCCTACAGTTGGGCGATTACCTTAAGCGACCAGCCATCGGCCAAACAGTCCCATACCTACCATGTGTGGCAGGAGCAAGAGGGCACGTTGGTAGAAGCGGGTGCGTTCAGCTTCATGCTGCCGCACAACCAGCCCATTCTCTCTCTGGATGTCCAATCAACGGATAAGGGGCGAACTTTTAGCGGGGTGGCCAATAAGATGATAGCGGTTGCAGGGGAGTGGATCGCGGCCGCGCACCAATATCGCGTCGTTGCCTCATCAGACAAGAATGAACCCCTATTTTGGCAGGTGGGGGGGCAGGTGGCCCAGCTCATTTTGGAGCGAAACGAGACCCAGGCCCGTCGTGTGGATGGCACGATTACCTACCCGGCACAAGGAGCTATCAAGTTTAAGGCGATTCAGGCTCTGGCCCTCAATTGGCAACAATTTTTTGAGGCCACGCTGTGGGAATCACGTATCAACAAGATCAGCGGGGCCTTGCAAGCGGCCGGGTGGGAACTTAAGCACATTCTCGCCGCACCCGATGGGACGAACGCGGCCGCGGACGAAATCACCTTTCTCAAAAATCAACTGGCCCACATGCAACAACTACAGCTAGACATGGTCGCGTTTTGGCAACTCTTCAGCCAGGCCGCCATGAAACAGATCAACCCGTTGCCTCAAAACGGTTTCCTGCCGCCCGTCCATCTGATCAAGGCCTGTTTTCAAGAATTCACCCGCGATTTTGAAATCATCCAGCGGGCCATGCAACAGCGCCGCTGGCTGGATGGGGCAAACGGGGAAAGCCCCAACAATGCCCAGCCCCAAAGTTTGATTGTCACCGACAAATTAGCCGCTATGGCCCTGACCCCCTTTCAACATCTGATCACCGATTCGTCGGCGGTCATTCCCATCACCTATTTCAGCCAGAAAATACACATTCGCCGCCTGCCCTACGTGGATAAATTCGTCCTGGTGGGCATCACCTATGATTTATCCATAGATTCCCTGTTAGAGACTTCACTGCCTTTTGAGCTGATGGCGATTCCCCATGAGGTGGGTCACTTCATCTACCATCACGGCAAGCTGACGCCGGACAAAACCCATGCCTACACCTCGTTGGCCCAACTATGCGCGAGCGAAACGTTCTTGAACCACCCCTACCACCGCTGGTTTGAAGAGATTTTCGCCGATTTGTACGGCTGTATGGTGGCTGGGCCGCTAACGGCTTTAGGCTTATTGGCTTTGCTGGCGACCGGGGACAAAGAACGATTGCTGATGGATGACGACGATCATCCCACCCCCATTTTGCGCCCCTTCTTCTTATCGGAAATGTTGCGGATTTTAAGTGACCGAAATGACCACTGGGACGCCGGGGCAACAACGGCTAAACCGTATGATTTTTCCGAGGTTGCCAAGAGTCTCGATGCCAATTGGACGACGATGTTGGAACGATGGGGTTTTGTGACGGAAGGGGTCACGGATGGTCGGCCCGCCAGAATTCAGATTCCCAGCCAGACCCAGGCCCATTGGGAAGGGTTCATCAATGTGGAAACGGCCATTGTGAATGTCAGAAAAATTATTGTGGCCTTTGTGGATGTGTTGAGTCACGCCTACCGCCAACGTGAAAAGAAACCATTGTTGCCCTGGTGCCAGGAACGGGGCGGGTTGGATGAGTATATCGAAGAAATCAAAGCCCTTCCGCGCTCCCAACGGCTGGCCGCCAAAAAAGCTGTCCTCTTGGCCGAAGCCAGGGAGCCGGAGCAAAGAAAACAGATCATCACCAACAGGCTCCCGGGTTTAGAGGAAAACCAGGACGAACTCAGTCGCACGGTCTTTCTGGACATTCTAAAAGGATGGGAAGACAGCGGGCCACATGTCACCGGCGGCCACGATTAGCACCCTACGAAACAGTTTCTTGTAAAGTGTACAAGAGAGAGGTTACACAGAGATTCACAGAGGAGGCACAGAGGTTCACAGAGAAGTATTTACAAATCTCCGTGTATCTCTGTGTTTTCTCTGTGCCCTCTGTGTTCCTTCTTCTTGATTCTGGCTTGTCCAGGTTAGGGAGTGTGGTGGAACTTATTGGAGCCGTTCGGCCAGGCGGGGGTTGTTCAGGGTGAGATTTAGCTGGCGGGCCTGCTGTTTGGCGTGGTGACTTTGGGCCGTGTCACCTATTTCGGCATACAGATGGGATAGATAGTAGTACGAATAAGCCTGCTCAAACAGGTCGCCTAGCTCACAGAAGATGTCTAACCCGGCGAGGAGTAAGGGTAGCCCCTGGTGTGGCTCTTGTCTGGCCTGATGGAGCAGACCTAATTGCGTCTTCACCAGCCCTTCCAACCGCAAACTGCCCAAGGTGTGGAACAGGTCTAAACATTCATATCCCACCGCCAGGGCCGCCTCAAACTGCTGTTGTTTTTTGTGCAGGAGGAGCTTTTCATAGAGCGCGGCCGCGTACTCCCCCTTATCCTCTTGCTGGCGACTGACATTCAGGGCCTCCACCAGACACACCTCAGCCGCCAGATAATCTCCAGCCATACTTTGCACCCGCGCCAGATAACGCCACGTTTCGATGGTGGTAGACGACACCGGCAGTGGCCGTTGTAGGGCCAGCGCTTGTTCCAAACAGGTCTGGGCCGTCTGGAAATCACGGTTTTGTTTGAAGTGGTAAACGGCGATGAGGTTCAAATTTTTGGCGATCCCCAGCCCATCTTGCTCCTCTTCAAAAATTCGTTTAGAGGCCTCAAACTGCGCCAGGGCTTCCTCATCTCGCCCCTGTTCACTCAGGATACGACCATACAGATATTCGGCCTGGGCAATACCCAGGCTGTCTTCCCAACGGGTCAACTTCTGCATCGCGGCCGCAAGGTGATCTGTCGCGGCCGCATACGCATTCAGCTCCATCTCAACCTCACCCAGGCGCAGGAGCAGACGGGCCAGGGCGAGGTCATCTGGCAGGGCCGCGGCCGCATCCAACGCCAGCGTCAACCCCTCCCGCATCTCATTAAACCGAATCTGCCGGAACCACGGCTCATCCAACACCTGCACCCAATCCAGCACCCACTGCCACTCGGCCAGGGAATGCGCTTTGGTTATCGCGGCCGCAAAATTACGCCACTCCGGTTGTAATTCGGCATAATCGGCCCGGTGGTCGTGGGCGAATTGATAAAAGTAGCGCACAAACGCCTGGTTCAGTTCCGGGGTGCGGCTTGCCAGCTTGTCGGCCGCGAACTGGCGCACCAGGCTGTGCAAACCGTACCGTTCCGGCTCGTGCTGTTGTTGCAGGAGCGATCTTTCACACAGCAGATCCAGGTCGAACGGGGTGGCCTGGGCTATCTCTGCGGCCGCGTCTGCCGTGAAGGTAGTGGGGAAAACGGACAGGGCCGCCAGCACCGCCTGCTCCCCCGGTGTGAGCAACTGCCACGAGGTCTCGAACACCGCCCGCATACTGCGATGGCGCGGGTCCACGTCGCGCAGGCGGGTGCTGAGGAAGTCGAGCGACTCACCGATGGACGTAATGATTTGGGCCAGGGAACGGCGGCGCACCCACGCGGCCGCGAGGGCAATGCCCAGGGGCGAACCATCTACCAGGTCGCAGATGTGGTGAACCTGGGGCAGGTTGGCGGCGGTCACGGCAAAATCGTCACGGGCCATGCGGCCGCGGTCGGCAAACAGGGACGCGGCCGCGCTCAAACCCGTTTCCCCTCGCGGCAACCCATCCAGCAGGATCACCGATTCGGCCTGGAAGTTAAGCGGTTCGCGGGAAGTCGCCAGAATCGCCACCTGGGGGGCTCGCCGCAGCCATTCGGGAATAAAACCAAGTTCGTCCAGGGCCACCTCGCAATTATCCAGGATGAGCAACAGCCGTTTGTCGCGCAAAAGGGCCAACACCTGCTCCCCGGTCAACTGTTTGCCCGCCTGCCCCAACCCCATCACCTCACCCACCGCCATTTTGATGCGCTCGGTGTCCCCTTCCAGGGCATCCAGCGAGACAAACCAGACCCCATCGGGAAAGCTCAGCTTGACCTGCCTGCCCACCTCAACGGCCAGGCGCGTTTTGCCGATGCCGCCCGTGCCCACCAGGGTGATGAGCCGATAGGTGGGATCAACCAGCCGTTGCAGGAGTTGGGTCTGTTCGGCGGTGCGGCCAAAAAACAGGCCGGTGGCTAAGGGCAAATTGTCCGGGATGGTGGCCTGACCGGGCACAACCAGGGCGTCATCAGAGATTTGTTGGTATAGCTGTTGCGTCGCCGCCTCTGGTTCAACCCCCAATTCATCACCCAATTTTTCTGCGCACAAAACGTACTGGGCGAGAGCGGCATTGCGATCCCCCAGGTGGGCGTGCGCCTGCATCAAGGCGCGGTGGGCGGCTTCCAGCCAGGGTTCCAGGCGCAGTTGCCGCTGGGCGATGTCGAGCACGGCGGCCCACTCCCCTCGCGCCATTCGGGCCTCACGCAGATGGGTCATCGCCTCTAACACCCTCTGTTGGACATGCTCACGTTGGGCGATGAGCCAGGTTTCCCAGGTGTCGCTGGGGAAGTTCAGCCCGGCCAGGAACTCGCCGCGCACTAAATCTACCGCTTCTTGCAGATGGGCCAGGCAGGTGGGACAGCCCGCCAACTGCCGGTGGGGATGGCTCTCCACGGTGGTCAGGAGCCGCTCAAACTTTGTCACATCTACCCCGATGTCGTCGCCGGTGCGGAGCGTGATCTGTTTGCGGTCAATGTCCAACCAGGGGGGGATGGCGTTTTCGTCGCCTATGGCATCACGCAGGCGGGTGAGCCGGTTGCGGAGATAGGTGAGGGCTTCGGTGTCGGGGCGGTCTGGGGAGAGCAGTCCGGCGAGGGTGTCGCGGCGTTGGGGAATGCCTTGATGGGCGGCCAGGTAGGCCAGCAACACACGCTCGGCATCGGTACGGAACGCGGCCGCGGCCGCGCCCACACGCACCTGCAATGGCCCTAACAACTCAATCCTCAAGATTCGCCCCTCTCTGAGGAGTAAGGCATCCCCAGATGCCGGTGGTGGTGCGCCGTTCGCACGTGGGCGTGCTCACTCCTCTCTATATCCGTGTTAATTCAAATCGTATCTATTCAGGTGTGAGAACTCATTCCCACGCTCGGCGTGGGAATGCCATCTGGGACGCTCTGCGTCCTATGAGACGCGGAGCGTCACCGGGAGCATTCCACGCCGAGCGTGGAACGAGAGTAGGAAACAACTTGCCCTCACCCCCCCTCTCCCGATGCGGGAGAGGGGAGCAGTTCCCTCTCCCCATGGGGAGAGGGCTAGGGTGAGGGGCTGTACAGCCTTCCTTTGGGTGCGGTATGGGTGCGATGTCTCCCTAGAGTGTGGTCATCAACGCGGCTCACCCAGAGCCACAAAAGACAAACCACACATTTAAGGAGATGACTCATGAAACAGTTCAAAAATTGGAAAGCCATTGTCGTTGCCAGCATTGTGCCCCTGCTTATCGCCCTGCAACCCGCCGTCACCTACGCTTGCAGTGTTGGCACACACACGGGCTGTTAAGGAATAGCAACGAAATAATCTGCTCAAGATTGGTTCAATCTTCATTGATTGAACCAATCTTCACCTAAACTTTCGGTCATTGTCGTGGAACCTGTAACCTCAGACAGGGTTCTATTTTGTCCTTGTGGACACATCTCAAATAACTGTCAATAGCCGTGGCACGTTCGAGCAAACCTGGATTTTGGATTTCTTTTGCCAACCAACGGCTTCCGCACTATATTGTCTGGCTTCTCTTTGGCCCTGATTGTGCTAAAAGCTCGGCCATACCAATCAAAATGGCATCGCATTCAGCGTATCTTAAGTTGTCTTCTCGGGCAATTTTAGGCGTGATTGTACAGAGTTTGTGCCCGTTTGAAATTGCCCTGCGCCTTTTGGGTTTCAGCAAGATTAAGCATGGCTTCCGCCATTAAAGACCGATTCCCGATATCCTCTCTGCAATCCGTAATCCTTGCTCCAAATTTTCGACGGCCAAATCTATTTCGCCCTGTAAATGATAATTTTGCCAAGATTATTGAAAATGTCCCCTTGCCCTCCAGATTGCCGCTGGTGGTGGCTAACTCAAGGCCCAGCTGCAAATAATATTGTGCGCCTAAATAGTCGCCTTGCTCAGTCGAGACGATGCTGAGGTTGTTGACTAGAACGCTTGGCAGATGGTGATCACCTAACTGGTCACAGATGTCTGTGCTTTCTCCCAGGCTTCTTGAGCGGCTGGTAAATCCCCTTGATGGTAGCAAACAAGACCAATGCTGTTGAGACTGCCACTCAGGGCCTGGGCATTGCCTATTTTTTGCCAGGCGGCACAGGCCTGTTGTAGATGATCGTGGGCGATGGTGTAGCGGCTTTGGATGTCGTTGATGATGCCCAGATGGTGGTGACACCAGCCGCTGATGAGTGTGGCGTCAATGGCCTGGGCAACGGTGAGGGCGTGGTTGAGTTTGGCCGCGGCCGCGTCGTACTCCCCCAACCGCCACAACGATTCCCCCCACAACACCTGGCCCATCCCCTCAGCCCAGCGATCCCCCCCTTGCGCCGCCAGCTTTAACGCCGTTTGCACCGTTTGCATGGCCGGACGATATTGGCCGAGCCGGTTCTGGAACCGTGCCCGCTCCAACCCGGCATGGGTCGCCAGAGCGAGGCCAGCAGTTCCCCACGCCGTGGCCGTGCTGACGGTGGTGTGCATGATGGCTTCCGCCTCGTGGGCCAGACCGCGCAGTTGATAATAAATCGAGAGTGAGGTGAGCGCGTCAAACAACAGGTCGGCCTGGCCCTCGGCCAAACCCGTTTGCCAGGCCAGCCGCACATTGTCCATGTCGGGTTCAACGACGCTGATGGAATGTTGCGGCGCACTTTTTTGCAGGGGTTCGGTATGTTGCGCCAGCAGGGTGAGGTAGTAGTGGGCGTGTTGGGCCGGGGTTGGGTCGGTGGGGGGCAGGTGCGCGGCCGCGTATGCCCGGATGATGGGGTGAAGGGTGTAGCGATCAGTCGTGGCCTGGTAGGTTAATAACGACTTATCGCCGAGCGCAGTGATTTGCGATGCGGCCGCGTGCGTAATTTGTTGCGCGGCTGTCTGTGTAAAACCGCCCCGAAACAACGCCAGTCGCGCCAGACATTGTTGCAGGGCCGGGGTCAAGGTGCGCCACGACATCTCAAAAACAACATGCAGACCCCGATGGCGTTCGGGCACGTCACGCAGAGAGGTGGTGAGGGCATCAAAACCAGCCCGCAAACGATCCGCCACCACCCGTGGGCTGGTGTGGCGGGTTAAGGCGGCCGCCAACTCAATCGCCAGCGGCAACCCTTCCACCAGGCGGCAGATGGTACGAACGGCGAGCAGATCATCAGCGGCCACCGGCTCATATTGTTGTTGGGCATACCGCGCCCCAAACAGCTCCACCGCTTCCGAGGGCAATTCATCGCTGTCGCTGGGCGGATAACGCAACCCGTTCAAGGCCACCGTCCACTCAGCCCGCAGGCGTAACGCCTCCCGCGATGTCACCAGCAGTTGCACCGTTTCGCACTGCTGGATCATCTCCTGCACCAACTGAATCCCCCCCAGCAGATGTTCAAAGTTATCCAGCACCAGCAAAATTTGTTTGTGTTTCAGGTGGTTGAGCAGTTGTTGGGCAGGCGTTTCTGAGCCAGTGAGCCGCATGTCGAGAACGGTGGCGATTTCTACGGCTATCGCTTCGGCCACATCGTCATCATCGGGGTCAATGTCGGCCAGTTCCACCAGCCAGACGCCATCCGGGTATTGACGCAGACGACGCCGGGCGATGGTGGTGGCGAGGCGTGTCTTACCCACGCCCCCCTGCCCCACCAGGGTGACAACTCGGCACCAGGGCTGATCGAGGCGGATATGAATCTCTTGCTGGACGGTTTGGCGGCCAAAGAATTGATCGGTTTCCGGGGGCAGGTTGTGCCGCACGGTTGAGGCCCGGTAGGCCGGGGTGGCCGGTGGGGGTTGGATGGTTTTGATCAACGCCGTCAGGGACGCGGGTGGCTCAATACCCAACTCGGTCCGCAGGAGATGGGCACAATCGTCGTAATGGGTGAGGGCTTCGCGGCCGCGACCCGCTTTAAGCAATAGTTGAATGAGCAACGTGTGCGCCGTTTCATCCAGCGCATCTACCTGGAGCCAACGCCGGGCGACCTGGATACCATCGTCCACCTGGCCCGACTTGAGCCGGTATTGCCCCAGCCGGTCATACGCCGCGATGACCTGGCGGCGAATCTGTTCACGGGTCTGCGTCGCCCACGCATTGAATTGGGGGGCATCGGGCAGGGAGAAGTGGGCCAGGAACTCACCTTGATAGGTGGCGAGGGTGGTGTGCAGGGCGGTCGCGGCCGCGTCCGAATCCACTGGCCCCAGGTTGGTTAATGTCTGCACCAGGCGCAACGAATCAACATCCTGCTGATTCTCCGGGGCGAGGGCTACCGTCTTCTGTGTAACCACCAGCCCATCACCCACTTGCTTTCGCAGGCGTGACAGGATGGTGCGTAAATTGGATAACGATTGTTGGGTGGAACTACTCTCCCAGAGCAAATCGGCCAGAAAATCACGCGAATGGGTTTGGCCGGTATGGGCCAGGTAGATGAGGAGCGCGGCCTCTTTTTGGCTACGAAACTGGCTCAGGGGCACGCCGTCTAAAGACAGTACAACTTGACCGAGCAGTGAAAACAATAACATCGTATCTCTCTGATAAGCGCGTTGGTCCCTTTGGGCATCATGGTAAGGTTACTGCAAGAGTTCATTGACAACGGGTGTGTTCAAATGAGTTATAGGAGAAAGGCATCCCGAAATGAAACACACCCTTTGACAACTCTAGCGCACAACCTCTTCTTTCTTTGCGCAGAGTAAGTCCCCGCAAGCTAAATCTCAACCCCAGGCAGGCCATCCGCACCCAACAGCAGCGATAGTTCCCCGGCATGGGGCAGGTCATGGTCGAGAAGCCCCCAGATCGTCTGCACGATCAGCACATCCTCTTCGGGGAGAGCGTCGGTAGATGATCCGCGCATCAAACAACCCATGAGGAACCGCCAGGTCAGTTCCAGCCCCTGCACTATCTCGGCGGCGGTGTGTGGTGGGTCGTCGGCATCATCCCATCGGAGCAGCGGCGTTAGCTCCGCCACCCCCTCCCCCAGAGTGCGGTGCAAATGTAGAGCACGCCCAAAGACGATATGTTCAGCAATTTCTCCAGGCGTGCGCAGACCGGGCATGAGCCGTCGTTGCAGTTCTTCCTCGGTGAGGGGCGCGATTGCCCGCTTGAGTGCCTCTTGGTAGTCTTGCCAACTTTCAAAGGCACGCGCCTCGGCTATTGTTGCTCTTGTCATTTACTCTACTCCCAGTAAAAATTCGTGTCAATTCGTGGCGGATCTACTTGCTCACTGTACAAAAAGTTAATGCGTAAGTGCCTACATCTTTTCCAAGACTTCGCTTGGAAAAAAGGGTGTAAACACGGATAGGATGAACACGTGCGTCACTTCGTTACCTTCAACGCGATTCCCTGAATCATACGCTACGTAGCGTACGTCTACAATGAGTGCGCCATTGTATCTTGTCAAGTCCTGAAATATGTTTTTTGAACCTATCAGATTATGCCCTTTGGCAGTATAAATACAGTTCGACAACTTCACACGGTCTTCATAGGCTGGGGTTAGGATCAGGAAAGTTCACACAAACTTTCCGAGGGGCAACCCTCGCACCTCAGTCAAAGGAGACTCATCATGTTGAAGAAAATTGTTATCGTCGTTTTGGTATTGACGGTCATCGGCGCGGCCGCAGCCGCCACCCTCTACTCCGCTTCCCAACCTGACACAGAAACCACCACAGCGATTGACCCCATCGCTGCGAATGCCAACAGCGCGGCCGCAGCTCCCGCCAACCCCAACGCCCCCGTCGGCAACGGGCCACGCGCCGCCGGCGTCACCCCCCAGGCACAGGGCACACCCGTCGCTCAGGGAGCCGCGGGCGACCCCTGGCAGGCCACCGGCAACATCGCCGCCGTAGATGATTTTGGTTTTGATATGACCCTCGATACGGGCGAAACGGTCTACATCGAGCTTGGCCCGCCAACTTATTGGCAGGTACAAGGCATTACCCTCACGGTCGGGCAGGTTGCCACCGTCATCGGCACGATTAACGAAGGCATGATTCACGCCGCCCAGGTGCAACTGGCCGATGGGCAAACGCTCCAGGTGCGTAGTGACACAGGGCAACCCTTGTGGAGTGGTGGAGCGGAAAATGGGCAGGGGCAGGGCGCGGCCGCGGGCGCAGCCGACGGTTCCCACACCCCCGAACCTCGCGTCCAGGTAGACGCCTGGATCACCATCACCGGCACGATTGTCGCCTACCAGGGCAACAGCATGACCATCGCCAGTGAAAATGGCGAACTCATCACTTTACAAAGTGGTCAACCCCGCTTCTTCGCCGCCCAGGGTATCACCTTCCAGGTGGGTGATGAGGTCATCGTGGTAGGTTTCTACCAGGGGGATCAATTCATGGCTGGTGACATCACCCAGGTGTCTACCGGACTGCGCGTACTCCTGCGCGACCCCAACGGGCGGCCCCTCTGGGCGGGTGCGGGCAACAATGGCAATGGCAACAGCAATGGGGGCCAAAGTCAATAAATCGTGATGCGTGGTGCGTCCCCCAACGCACCACGCACCACGCCCTAACTTCCCAACGTTTTCTCCAAACGATTCATTCCAAAATAAGTTCCACCCAGACCTGACAGGTTTTCGGAAACCTGTCAGGTCTAAATCAAGCAGTTATTTTTAGATACCCATTCAGGATGCCCCCATGACCCAAGAAAACATCCCCCAGGCTGACTCCGGTTCGATTGTGCGACGCATTCGGGACTCTATTCAACGGGACCCGTTACCACCAGCGGATGATCGCGGCCGCATGCGCGTCGTGATGAACAGTCTCGTTCTGCACCTGCACCCGTCCAAAGTATCCAAACCCGCCCTTAAATTCAGCTACACCTTCGGTTTGGGCGGCTTACTTCTCTTACTCTTCACCATTCTGGCCATCACCGGCGTTTTACTCATCTTCGCCTACACCCCTTCCCCGGATGCCGCCTACGACAGCATGATCGCCCTGCAAACGGAAATCTACTTCGGCAACCTCATCCGCAACCTGCACCACTGGTCAGGCAACCTCATGGTCGTGGTCGGTATTTTGCACCTGCTACGGGTCTTTTTCACCGGCGGGTACGCGCCGCCCCGTGAGTTCAACTGGGTGATGGGGCTGGCTCTGCTCCTGCTCATCGTCGCCGCCAACTTCACCGGCTACCTGCTCCCCTGGGATCAACTGGCTTATTGGGCGGTCACGGTCGGCACAAGCCTGCTCGATTACCTGCCCTGGATTGGCGAACCACTGACCCGCCTCTTGTTGGGCGGCTCGGAAGTGGGCGCGGCCACCCTCATCAACTTCTACGGCCTGCACATTGCCCTTATTCCGCTGGCAATTGCCGGGCTAGTCTCCTTCCACATCTGGCGGGTACGCAAAGACACCATCACCGTGCCCAAAGCGGTGGGGGAGAAGGCCAGCGTAGAAAAAGTGACCACCATTCCCCACCTGGTCAGCATCGAACTGGTGTTTGCGCTGGTGTGGATTGCCCTGCTGTTGGTCTGGTCGGCCTTTGTCAATGCGCCGCTGGAAGAGGCGGCCAACCCGGCCCACAGCCCCAACCCGGCCAAAGCGGCCTGGTATTTCATGGGGTTTCAGGAACTGCTTTTGCATTTCCACCCGCTCTTTGGGGCGATTATCGTGCCGGGGCTGGCGTTGGGGGCGTTGTTTATTCTGCCCTACCTGAACCGGGACATGGCCTCGGAAGGGGTGTGGTTTCGGTCGGTACGCGGCCGCGTTCTCACCTTCATCAGCTTTATCTTAGGCGTGGCGGGGACGGTCGGCTTTGTTCTACTCGACGAAGCCTGGCTCGATTTACCGGGCTGGCTCCCCTTCCTGCCCAGCGCCATCAGCAACGGCTGGGTTCCCCTGGCGGCCCTGCTCCTGCTCATCATGGCCTACTACGAAGGGGTCAAACTGCTCAAAAGCACCGTCTGCGAAGCCCGTCAGGCTGTTTTCACCCTGCTCTTCGCCAGCTTCGTCACCTTAACCCTGGTGGGGATTTTCTTCCGGGGCGAGGGGATGGTGTTGGTGTGGCCGTGGGGATAGGGAACTGGTGGGAACTCTAAGAACTCGTAGGAACTCGAAACTTGAAACCTGAAACCTGGAACCAACAACATGGCAACCGAAACCATTTCACGTCGTGATTTTTTACATTTACTCTGGGGGGCAGCCGGAGCCGTCGCGCTGACCGAGATGTCCCTGGTGGGATTACGTTTTCTGGCCCCACGCCCGGTGGTGGGCGAGTTCGGCGGTGTGTTTAACGTGGGGGTGGTGGACGATTTTCCGCTGGGGAGTGTCACCCCCGTCGAGGCCGGGCGGTTTTATGTGGTGCGCCTGCCCGATGGGGGTCTGTTGGCCGTCTACCGCCGCTGTACCCATTTGGGCTGTGCCGTCCCGTATGATCCATCCGTCGGGCAGTTTGTCTGCCCCTGTCATGGCTCCGCCTTCACGATGGATGGGGCGGTGTTGAATGCGCCTGCGCCGCGGCCGCTAGACCTATTCGCCCTCACCCTCAACGAGGTCGGGGAAATCCTGGTAGACACCCAAACCTCCATCCAGCGCGACCAGATCAGCCCGGAGCATGTGGTTTATCCGGTCGTTGGTTAATCAAATGGCCGGATGTTGCATATCGGTTGAGAGGAAGAAAATAATTAATCGGTGAATTTGTGAATTGGTGAATGATGAACGAGAGGAGCATCTACCGCTTCATTAACAGTTCAACAATTCAACAGTTCAATGATTAATTATTCAACTCATTTGAAACACACCCACTGGTATATTGGTTATTAACTCTAAGGAATTTTACCATGACCCCACCCCTGAAATGGACCGGGTTCTTCGCTACCCTGGTCATCATCATCATCCTACCCCTGTATACCTGGCGCGAACCGGGCCAGCAGACCACCCTGCTCCGCGACCTGCAAACGGACGCTGTGGTTAAGGCCACCGATTTGTACGCTGAAAATTGTGTTGTCTGTCATGGGGCCGCCGGTGAAGGCATCGGCACGACCCCGCCGCTGAACACGGACGCCATCCGGGAAATGGCGGAGAATGATTTGTTTAAGACGATAGCTCGCGGCCGCGCCAACACCCTCATGGCTGCCTGGGCCAGCGACGAAGGGGGCCTCTTCACCAACGCCCAAATCGCCGACCTCATCACCTTCATCCAGGCCGTCAACTGGGAATACGTCACCGTCCGGGTGGATGAATTGGGCCTCACCCCACCTCAGGTCATCGAAATGGAGATCACCGAGGCGATGTTGACCGCCCTGGAAACCATGCCCGACAGCCCCATCCTCGGTGACGGTCTGACCGTCTACGCCGAAAATTGCGCCGCCTGTCATGGGGCCAACGCCGCCGGAACCGTCATCGCCCCGGCTCTGGATTCGGCGGATCTGCGGGCCAGACCCCAAGAAGAGGTGATCGCCCTGGTCAACGAAGGGGTTCCCGGCACGCTCATGGCCGCCTGGCAAACCATCCTTAGCCCGGAGCAAATCACATCGGTGGTAGAACTGCTGTATCAATGGCCCAATTTGATGCAGGCGGGGGTAGAATTTCCTGAGGTAGAGGTCGTGTTCGCCGCCACGCCGGAAATGATCAGCGCGGGCAGTCGGTTGTTCAACATTGCCTGCAAAACCTGTCACGGCGTGGACGCCTACGGCACGGTCATGGCCCCCGCGCTGAACAACGTCCTCTTCCTTTCCCAAACACCGGATGCCGCTATTTACCAGATTATCGCGGGGGGGTGTCCGGCACGATGATGCCCGCCTGGGGCAGTCGCCTGAGTGATCAGGAGTTGCAATCATTGGTGGCCTACTTGCGGAATATGGAGCCGGATGCGCCGGTGGTGATGCCGCCCATTTTGGCCCCGTAAGGTCAAACGTTTCCCGACAAATTTGCGCGTCCCTGCAACCATCTGGTGTTGGGGCTGATAAAAGTTGGGGGTCTTGGGGGGAAATTTCACGAGGGGATCGTACTGGAGGGGCTGACCTTGCGCCTGCCCCTAGTGAGGAATAGGTGGCAAGTGGCAAGTGGCAAGTTGCAGGTGGCAGGTTCCAAGTACAGCTTTACACAAGTCCTTAGCCGGTTTAGTCGGAAGACCCCCCCTAAGGGGGGAACTTAACGGCGCGGTTTTTCGGGGCGAAGGCCCCGAAAAACCGCGCCCAGAAAAGTTCCCCGCCCCTGGGGGCGGGGTTAGGGGTGGGGGTTTCCGGCGACAAACAAATGGTGAGACTTGTCATAAAAACATACGTCGCACTTTCGTAAAGCTGTACTAGAGTTCCTACAGTTCCCTGAGTTCCTAGAGTTCCCCTGAGTTCCTACCGTTCCCCTGAGTCCCCCTAATTTTCATCCATCTTAGTGCGCCCGCTCATGGGAACTCCTAACGAAATATCACTTGATGATCGGGCTGGGTATCGCTTCGCTTCTAACCTGGTTACACGGTGTCACAAGGCACGCTAAACCAGAAGGTGGAGCCATGACCATCGCTTGATTCAACGCCCAAATCTCCCCCATGGGCATGAATGACGCGCCGAACAATCGCCAATCCCAGTCCCGTACTTTTCTCTCCCCCCGTTGCTTTGGCCGAAAGTCGGGTAAAGTCTTGAAACAACTGGTGTTTATCCGTTTCGCTGATACCCGGTCCTTCATCTTGAACCTCTACTCGCCAGCCTTTTTCTTCACACAACCCCCGAATCGTTACCGTACTTCCGGCAGGGGAATATTTCACGGCATTGCTAATGAAGTTATCAACGGCTTGATGTAAACGAGTCACATCAATATGGGCATTGCCTTCCGGTACTTCTTCTAAAACCAGAGCGGTACCTTTTTTGGCCGCAATAGGTGATTGCCGGGCTACGACATCGGTCAAAAAATCACGCATAACCACCAGCTCCGGATTCAAGTGAAGCTTACCCGATTCAATATGGGACACATCCAACAAATCATTCAACAGATTAGCCATATAATGGGCCTGGCCTTGAACCATGTGCAACATTTGCTGGCGTTCGGGTTGTGACAATTCATCTTCAGAGGTCATTAACATTTCCATGGCCATCACAATCGTGCTTAGTGGGTTCCGCAAATCATGGGCGGCCATGCCCAGAAAAGAATTCTTCAATTGATTGAGCGTCTGCAATTCTTCATTTTGCTGGTGAATTTCTGCCTGTTGGTCCACAATTTTGGAGACCAATCGCCCTTTCTCCAAAGTAATCGCCAATTGTGAAGAAATCTGTTGGAACAGTTTAATATGTGCATGGGCATATGTATTGGGCACTCTACTCGAAAAAAACATGAAACCAATAGGCACACCGTTAGCGATGAGCGGACAGGTGAGGGATGAACGGATGCCTTCGCTAAGAATTAATTGAGTTGATTGTGAAGAAGGTTTCTGACGAGCATACTTTTCCAGGTCGTTGATAATGCGGGGTTTGCGCGTCTGCATAATTTTTTCCAGACTACTGCCACGCAACGAGGCACTGAAACCCTTAGTAAGAATCATGGACGCCTGATCACTCTTGGCCCAACGCGCCCGGACTGTTTGTCCATCGTCGTCAATTACGGAGAAACCAATTCGGTTATAAGGGATCAAATCCCTAAAATCGGCATACACTTTTTCCAAAATTTCATCTAATAACAAACCCGCATTAATGTGGGAGGTAATCCGGCTGATTTTCTCTGTCTCACTTTGGCGCGTTTCAATAATTTGTGCCAGTCGAGTCAGGGCTTGACCTAACTGTCCCACTTCATCGGCTGGTGTGAGGGGGAGTAAATCAATATGCTGGCCCGCACTGATTTGGCGGATAGCATTGACGTACTGGGGGATGCGATTATCCACGGGAATTGTATGATACATGGTTTTCCTCAGGTGTGTTCCTTTAGGCTTTTTGAGCCAAGGCCGATGATCCGTGACTGATATGAGTAGTTTACCATGATTGCAAAAAGGCGAAATGCGAAAAAAGTAACAGATGAATCGTATTGTATTCCGAATGTACACCCTGCAATAATTGCGATATTGTTGTTATTTGGCGTCGCTGAATCTGAAGATGGGGAATGGGGAACGCGGCCGCGAAAGCTGAAGGTCACCAGTCAACGAAAAAAGGGGGATTCGCGGCCGCGAATCCCATAACAAAACCCGCCAGCCTTTGGTTCTGGCTCATCCGGGTCAGGCACTTCCCACGGCCCTTACGCTTTGAGCAAGTGGGCCAACATATCATTAACCATCGCGGCCGCGACCGGATGTTTGCTCATCTGTTTTGCCAGGCGAAAGGTCGAAACCAGTAACTGCCCCCGGCCTATGCCCCGCTCCGCCACGAGCGCGACCGTTTTATGGAGCCAACCCGCAAACAGCCCGGCGTGCACATCGGTGGCAAACTCATGGGGTTGCAAACCGTGAATGATATGTTCTGGCGTCAGCCCCGCAAAGGTGAAATCAACCAGATTTTGCGTGGGAATATCGCCAAACAAGGTGTCCTGGCGTAACCAACTAAAGGTATTGGCCCAATCACCTTGCCAGCTACTGCCCCGCCGCCGCTTAATCTTCAGCGACCCCAAATGGGTTTGCAGGGCACGGGTTGATTCGGCTAACCAGAGGACACGGCCACCCTCATGCAGATAAAGTCGCAGTTCATCCGTCATGGTTTCAACCACGGCCAACCCGGCGTCGGGCAGTGCCTCAGCCAGGGTATACCCTAATTTTCGCAGTGGCTCAGCCAGCGTGGGGGCATAAATAGGGGGGCAGGAAGTGGCTGGCGCGGGCCGGGGGAAAAACGTTAATTCTTGCTCATTGTAGCTAACCCGATTTCCCTGTCGGTCAAATAGTGAGCATTGTAGGCGCGTCTTCGTCCCCTGCGTCACCGCCGGAACCCGGAAGGTGACTTTGCCCACGGCTGTTACCGAGGCAGGCGGTACGGTAAGTTCGGCAAATGTCCCGCTGTGCTCAGGAAACCCTTCCAACCGCCACACCAGATAACTGCCTTGTAAATCAGCCGCCGAATAGTGGGAGAGGAGCAGATGGATGTCGCACCGTTCCCCAGCCCAAAAAGCCAGACGTTTCCAGTCCGGCAGGATCAAATCATCGCTGTTGATTTGGGCCAAGGCTTCATAGGCATGTTTGGGGTGACGCGCCATGTCAAGCAGGCCATTGGCCTCCCAATGGACATCGGTAAATTCGGTGATGATGTAGCCGGTGATGGTGGGATGGCGGCGTATTTGTTCGATTTCATATTTGAGGGCCGCCAGTTGCAGACGTTGGCTGGCCTTCGCCAGGTCTGCCAGCGTCGGGAAGATACGGTCCAGGTGAAATTGCCGGAACCGCGTCTCGATGCCGTGGGGGTAAACTACCCCTTCCCCCCAATCCAGCCCCGTTTCAAACCACCAGGGTTCACCCCCATAAGCCTGGCGCAGTTGCGCCACATCCGGCAAACCCCAATTACCAAATTCGGAGACGAGCAACGGCTCATCGCCACGACTCCGCACTTCGTCCGCGCGCGGGCGGGTGCGCCGTTGCCACGGCTTTTTCAGGAAAGCCCGCCACTCTTTGAAGGTTTCGTAAGGATGTGCCCACATCCAGGCCGGGCGCTCCGCAAAGTTGGCGACCCAGTCACGCCAGCGGTCGTACCGGTCTGGCATGGCGTAGTAGTTGTGAAAATCTACCAGGTCGCCCACGATGTGGAAATTGCCTTCGCAGGCGGAGTTGCCCACGGTGAGCCGGTGGGGATCAAGTTGTTTGAGGGTATGGCCCATGGTGTTCAGCCAGGCGCGGTGTTCCGGGTTGCTGAGATCAACCCCCAGCTTTCGTTGATGATGGTCCAGATAATAATAGAAGGATGGTTCCAATCACGTTGCACCATGCCCACCAGGGTATCATGGGCACGCTGTTGAGCGGCCGGGGTCAGCAGTTGCCAGTTGGGTAGTTCGGCCCAGATGAGCAGGCCCAGCCGGTCTGCGGCCGCGTAGTAGCGCGGATCGGCAATCTTTATGTGTAGGCGCAGGCAGTTTAGCCCCATCGCTTTGGCCTGGCGGAACTGCGCCTCGATATAGTCGGCCGAGGGGGGTGTGCAGATCAGGTCGGGATAATAATCCTGATCGAGTGCGCCCCGCAGGTAGAGCGGACGCCCATTGAGCAGCAGTTGCCCATCCCGCGTCTCCACGGTGCGAAAGCCAAACGTATCGCTCAACACATCGGTGATTGCGGCCGCGGGTCCCTGCAACGTCACGCGCAAGGTATACAGGTGGGGGGAATCAATGTCCCAGAGGAGCGGCGCAGGCACGGGGATAGACACCGTGGGCAGGTCTGATTCAACCTGGGCACACAGTTGACCATCGGGGGCCAACACGGTGAAGGTGAGACCATAACCGGTGGGTAAAGGGTGGTTCAGAACTGCCACCACCTCTACCTGTTCTGCCAGCGGGGTAATGAAGAGTTGGCGCAGGTGGTAAACGGGTCGGCTCTCTAACCAGACGGATTGCCAGAGGCCGGATAGTTGACCATACCAGGATTGTTTGCCGTGGGGAAGTTCGGGGAAGAGGGCCAGGGGATCGTTCACGCGCACGGTGAGGCGGTTGCGGCCGCGGCGAGCGGCCTGGGTCACATCCAGGGTGAACGGCAGATACCCCCCTTCATGTTCACCCACCGGAGTCTCATTCAGCCAGACCTCAGCCAGATAATCAACCGCCCCAAAACCCAGCACGATGACCCTATCCCCAAACCATTCGTCAGGAATGTCAAGGTCCCGGCTATACCAGGCAACCCCGGCATAAAAACGCCACTCCGGGGCTTGGGCTTGCCAGGGAGCCGGAACCGTTATCGGCAAAGCCTGCTCGTCGGGCAAGGTGGTGGGGGTCAAACGGCCTTCCGGGTCGGTCCAGAATTGCCATGGCCCATCCAGGGAAAGATGGGGCCGGTGTGTTTTGTCAGCCAAAGAGTGTGTGTTCATGGGGTGATACTTTCTGCCCGGTAAACAGGGGGCATAGGCCGGGTCATCTGTTGTTGAAAATGGGCTACCAGGGGGGTTTTGTAGCGTTGCAGAATGCCTTCGGCGTCAAAGGCGCCATCGTAGAGGCCCAGATGAACCAGGAAGGAAGTGAGGGGTTTGCGGCCGCGGCGGTAAGCCCAATCCACCATCGTCAAAAAGGGAAACCAGGTGTAACCCACCACCGGCACACCCTGCGCCCGTAGGCCACGGATAGAGTCAAGCGTCTGATCCATCCAACGGACACGGCCAGCCACGTCTCGTTTGGCTGAGGTTTCGGTGACGATCAGGGGCATCTGGTAACGGGTGTAGGCTCGCTCGATGACCTCACCCAGCTTTGACCCATGTGTGGCCCGCAAAATGCGGCGGGGTAAACCGTTGGCGCGTTGGCCCCACTCCACATAAGACCAGGGGTAAAAATTCACCCCCAAAAAATCAAAGGTTACGGCCTGGGCGCGGAACCAATCCAGTTCACGAGGCGTGACCCCATGCGCTTGCAGGTAAGCGGCCAGAATATAATTTTCATCTACCCGGCCAGTCGCCAGATCAAAACAGAGGTATTGGGTGGCGTTCGCTTCTTCTACCAGCGGGGCCAGCGCTTCCACCTTGCTCCAGATGTGCCACAGGGCCTCGACCTGCACGGTGATGGCGTCGGGTTGTTCGGCCTTGAGGGCCTGGGTTGTCAAAACCATCCCTTTAGCCAGCGCCAGGGCTACTTTGACAAAACCATCTTCGCCCACGAGATACGGGGGCCAATCGCCCCGCCGTCCGCACAAATCGGCGTTGATCATCGGCTCGTTGAGGGGGGTGTAATGGCGCACCAGGGAACCATAACGATGGGCGACGGCACGGGCGTATTCGGCCACGCGGTAGGGGTATTGGCTATTGATGAAGCTGTTGTCTAACCAGAGAGGTGTGCCGTAATGAATCAAATCAAGGATGGGAACGATGCCCTTGACATTAACCAGATAATCAATCACTTCATCTGTCCAGCGCCAGTCCCAGACATCGGCTTTGGGCTGAACCTTGTACCAGGGAATGCCCCAGCGCAGGGCTTGTATTCCCAGGTCGGCGGCCAGGTCCAAATCTTGTTTCCAAAATTGATAATGCTGGATCAGTTGGTATTCATCCAGGGCACGCCGTCCTGGGCGCACGTGGGGCACGAAGGTATTTTCGATGCCGGTGGCCCAGCCAAAACCGGCCGGGTCGAGGGAAAAAAGTTGGGTCATGGGGAACTCCTGGGAGAATAAGTGGAGTGGCAGGTGGCGAGAGTCCGGTTCCGGGTTCCTCTGAGTTCCCCTGCACTCCCCTGATTCCGCTTTGTGAACCAGTCCCCAAGTCTAGAGGGCGGTGACGCGCACGAGGTCAAAGCAACTGCGGGGTTCGGGGGGGGGGGGGGGGGGGGGGGGGGGGGGGGGGGGGGGGGGGGGGGGGGGGGGGGGGGGGGGGGGGGGGGGGGGGGGGGGGGGGGGGGGGGGTGGCGGGGGGGGCGGCGGGGGGGGGGGGGGGGGGGGGGGGGGGGGGGGGGGGGGGGGGGGGGGGGGGGGGGGGGGGGGGGGCGTGCGGGATGGTCAAAAAATCGGTGGCGAAATGGGAGGGGGGGGGGTCCTGGGGGGCGGCACATGGTTGGCAAGGTGGCGGGTCCCGCTGGTGTATGGGACCTGCGGTAGATTCATGGTTTTACACGGGCATTGCTTTAGGGTTTGACCTGTGGTTCCAGAGTTGGCCCGATCACATCAGGTACGCCATCCGTCCAGACCAGCCGGTCAAGCCACATAAAGCGGCGGCTCCCTCGCGTACCCGAAGAGAGGACTTCCCAGACGTGATAAACGAGCCAGATTTCCCCGTCATCGTCCCGGATAATCGTCTGGTGGCCGGGGCCAACCACCGGGGGGTTTTGGGTCATGAGGCTGGCGAGGATAGGGTTCGCGGCCGCGTCCTGGCATGGGCCGGTTGCTGTCTCACAGGTGGCGTAACCCACCGCATACTCAACCCCAGCGTAGTTGTTCCCGGAGAAGAAGAGGTAATAATTGTCATCTTGTAACCACATGGTGGGAGCTTCCACGACCCGCCCTTCCCAGGCCGAATCATTCCGCACCAGACGCACCGGTTCCCCCACCAGGCTCAAACCATCCGGGGCCAATTCCTGCACATAGAGATAGGTCGCCAGCGAACAGCAGTTGCCATCGTTTTTCCAGTAGAGATACAACGTGCCATCGGCATCCCGAAACGGGCTGGGATCAATCGAACCCCCTTCCTGCACCTGGCAGACCAGGGCGGCTTCGTTGTTATCCCTAAACTTGCCTTCCGGTTTGTCGCTGGTGGCTACGCCAATACATTGCCGGTCGGCGGCTTTGTCCCGCGCCGTATAGTAAAGGACGTATTGCTCCCCAATTTGCATGACTTCCGGTGCCCAGATGAAGGAGCCGCCCAGTTTGGCCCAGGCAGGCAGGGAAGGCATGGCGTCCGTGAGCAGTTCCCACTCCACCAGATCGGTGGAACGGGCCAGTTGCACATTTTTGCCTGAGCCGTTGGTGGCATAGGCGTAGTAGACGCCGTCGGCAAACAGAAGGCCGGGATCAGGGAAATCGGCGCGTAGGACCGGGTTTTTGAAACTGCCTTCGGGGATGCCGCCGGTGGTGGGGGTGGCTATGACCGTAGGGGGTGGGGTTGGTTCTGGGGTGGTGTCTGGCGCGGCCGCACGGCAACTGATGAGAAGGAGGGGGAGAAGGAGCGCGGCCGCGAACAAACGCGACCAGCTCCACCCATTTCGAGAGGAGTACCCCATAAGCCCAGGGCGCACCAGGGATGAAAACAGCGAGTAGGCGAGTAGCGAGTTTGCAGAGGGACTCACTCGAAACTCTGAACTCGCCACTCGCAACTTATTTTCGCAGGCGTACCAGGGGGAACCATTCTGCTCTCTCATTGTTACCCCTTCAACCCACTTGTGGCCACACTTTCTACAATGTAGCGTTGCAGGACGAGGTAGATAATCAGCACGGGCACAGCGGTAATGGCCGCCCCGGCCATCATCTGCCCATATTCTGAGGTAAACGCGCCTTGCAAGGTTCGCAAACCGGGCGGCAACGTCAACAAAACCCGATCTTTCAGAATGAGCAGGGGCCACAAAAAATCGTTCCAGCTTCCCAGGAAGGTGATGACCCCCAGTGTTACCAGGGCGGGTTTCGCCAGAGGCAGGGCAATGTAGTAGAAGGTCTGAAACGTCGTCGCGCCATCTATGCGGGCCGCTTCTTCCAGCTCGCGGGGAATGGACTCAAAAAACTGGCGCATCAAAAAGACGCCAAACACCCCGGCCATCGCGGGCAAAATGACCCCCATGTAGTTGTTGAGCAAATCTAACCGGGCAATGGTCAGGAAGTTGGGGATGAGGAACATAATGCCCGGCAGGAATAAGGTCGCCAGGAGCATGGCAAAGAGGAAACGGCGGCCGCGGAACTCCAGACGGGCATACGCATAACCGGCTAAGGAGTCTACGATCAGCACCAGTACCGTCACCACGGTAGCGACTCCGGCACTGTTGACAAACCAGCGCATGATGGGCAGGCTGGGGTTGTTCAGGATTTTTTCGTAGTTGTCCAGGGTGAACGTTTTCGGTATCCAATGAATCTCAGGCAGAAACCATTGCGATTTGGGTTTGAACGAGGTGGATAACATCCAGACCATCGGCATCAAGACCAGCAGGGCGATCAGGATGAGAAGGGTGTAAAGGATGATGCGTTGGCCTATTTTGCGGTTGCGGTTGCCCCAGCGCAAGGTGGTTTTCTCTTCCGATGGTGGGGGAGATAAAGTGGTCATGGTAACGGCTCTCCTTGTCGTTAGGCACTTACGAGTCAACTTCTTTTACAGTCAGCAAGAAACAGTTACACAGAGAGCACAGAGGTGAAGACACAGAGATTCACAGAGAAAAACCCGGCTTTTCTTAAAACTCTGTGTATCTCTGTGTCTTCTCTGCGTCCTCTGTGTTCATTTGTTTCTGGTTTGTCCTGGTTAAGAATCACGGGTGCGGAAAATGCGGAAATTCAGGTAGGAAAAGAGAATCATGATGGTGGCGACAACAAAAGACATCGCGGCCGCGCTACCCTGGCGATTCCTCTCAAATCCTTCCCGATAGAGCCGGAACACCACCGGCTCGGTGGCGCCGCCACCCGCCGCCTGAGCTGGCCCGCCGTTGGTCATAAAAAAGGGCTGAGCAAACAAGTTAAACGCACCAATAATGGTGATGGTGATCACAAAAACGAGCACCGGCCGCAGAAGCGGCAGGGTAATGCGGAAGAAAGTTTGCCAGTTCGTCGCCCCATCCATAGCCGAGGCTTCATATAAATCCGCGGGGATGTCTTGCAGGGCGGCTAACAGAATAATCATGTTAAAGCCGCTGATCCACCAGATAGTGATGAGTAAAATGGAGAGCCAGGCCCAGGGCATAGACGAGAGCCAGCGCGGCGTCGTCAGCCCCAAATCGGCCAGGTAATAATTCACCAATCCCCCCTGGCTCTGAAAAATCCAAAACCCTAAAAGCCCCACCACGGCCGCAGACAGCACCCAGGGAGCAAAATATATGGTGCGAAAGAATGCGACCGGGGATTTTGTGTTGAGTAAGACAGCCAATAACAGCGGCACAATCACCAGGGGGGAACGCTGATGACGGCAAATTCAGGGTGTTAATCAGGGCATTCCAAAATTCCTGGTATTGCGTCCCCGGGGTAAACAACTTGATGTAATTATCCAGCCCTACGAATTTGGTGGCCGCCGGGCGCAGAAAGTCAAACTGAAACGCGCTGGTGTAAAGGCCATAGAAGAAAGGATAACCGACAAAGATAGCAAAAAAGATCAGGTGCGGCAGGATAAACAGATAGGGCGTCCAGCTAAACTTACCCTTCTTACCCACAGCCTGAACGGTTGTTACTGGTTCCTTCATTGTTGTGGTTGTTGCCATTCTAGCCACCTCTCTGGGGGGAAATGGCGAACCTGTATGTAGTCGGCGTCCGTAACGGTCAAGAGGAGAGAGGGAGACTAGAGGGCCCGCCCGGCCGGTAAGGCGGTTGTGGGCGTTTGCCCGGTAACGTCACTTACGGCTGCACCTCTTAGCTAGGGTGCGGGTGCGTCACCGTAATTGTCCCGGTTTTCAGTCAGGATTTGGTTAGCACGTGTGGCGGCGTCGTCTAAAGCAACTTGAATATCGGTGGCCGTGCCCGCCATAATGGCGCCAACGGCTTCATCGAGGGGGCCGTAAGCATCAGTGATGCCGGGAACAGAGGGGGGAATGAAGACTGATTCGACGGAGGGGGCGATGGCGGCCTGGGGCATAACGTCTTGAAACTCGGCACTGCTACGAACCGTGTTACTGGCGGGAATTTGCCCGGCACTGGCCCAGGTGATGGAGTTGTCAAGCAGGTACTGGATGAAGACGCCCGCGGCCGCGTCCTTACATTCATCCACCCCACTCTGATGGGTCGGCAGGGTCAACTGGTGCGAACCACCCCATACCGCCGGATTTGGTCCAATTTGCGGCACAGCCGTAGCCTGCCCATTAAACTCAACGCCTTCGCCGGTCACGTTGGTTGTCTGCCAGATACCATTCCAGATCATACCCACCGTACCACCCTTAAAAGAATTCAATTCGGCATCTACTTCCAGGTTGGGTTGTGACCAGTTGGCCTGCGCCTCTTGCAACCACTGCAAGGCTTGCACCCCGGCTTCACTGTTCCAGGTGGCTTCGGTACCATCTTCGTTGAACGATGCACCGCCATATTGGTAAAGCAGCATTTCAAAGATTTGGCGGATGGGGAAACCCGAGGTGAGCATGAACCCATTGTTGCCATCCTGGGTCATCGCGGCCGCGGCCGCGGCAAACTCTTCACCCGTCGTGGGGGGACCATCCAGACCCGCCGCTGCCAGCAGGTCCGCATTGTAGAACATCGTCATGGGGTGAATATCAAGGGGGATGGAGTAACGCTGTCCGGCCACTTCACCGGCATTCCAGACACCAGCGGGGAAGTCACTGCCATCAATACCGACTTGCGCCGCCATGTCGTCCATGGGGCGGATAATGTTGCGGAAGGCCTGGGTAGCCACCTGGTCCGCATGGACAATGGCGACATCAGGTAACGTATCGGACGCGGCCGCGGTGCTGAGTTGGGTGTAATATTCGCCCTGCGTGGTCATCACCACCTGAATGTTGTCGTGCGTCGCATTGAATTCATCCACCATCTGGCCCATATAGGGGCCATCCGGGCCGGTGAAAGGATTCCAATATTGCAACTCAACGGTACCACAATCAGCATCAGCAACCTCATCAGAGGTATCATCAGAGGTATCCCCCACATTGCCGACGTTCCCATTGTTGGAACTATTTACGTTATTGCTGGTCGCGTTCGGCTCATTATTGCCGCCACAGCCAGCCAGAATGAGGGTCAAAACAAGAAACATAGGAAATAGGGTGTGGATAACGCGCTTCATCTTCTATACCTCCTCTAAACAGAACTTATCAATCAGAGAACGACTAAAACGATTACTAGCTCTCCTATCCAGTGACTGGTTCACCTCCTTTTGCCCTCCGCTTCAGACGGTTTTTGTGGGCGGGTTGCCTGGGTGCCACGCTGAAAGCGTTGTTTGAGCACAATATCTTGGGGATAGTTACCAAATTTGCTCCCAAATAGATTCAGCCCCCCTATGTTATTGGCATCCTCGCGAACACCCAGACGAACACGAATAGAACTGCCTGTTGCCAGACCCATTTCACTGAGGACGAGATCCGAGATACGCATCCCATCAACGAAACCACCCTGCGCGGTGACTTTCCATACCTTGAGAAGTCCATATTGGGAATTGCTATTGTCCCACCACGAGGGATTCAACGCGCCCCGTTCCCCGCCAAAGTCTGCCGGGCTGGTCCAGGTACCGACTTCGTAACCATTGATCCACAAGGTAATATCGGACGGCCAATCGCTATGGTGGAGAGGGGCTTCGGAGCAGACTTCAAAGCTTATTTCGAGGCTGTCAAGTACAGCGTCAGGGGGCAGACGGTTGGGGAAGATGTACTCAATATAGCCCCGGCGAAACCAGAGAATTTGGGCCTGGATGCGTTCCGGTTCGTAAAAAGTAGCGGGATCATCCAGGTGACCAATAATCGCCTTTTCACTGGCCAGACCACAAGTTGGAAAAACAGTCGCATCTACATAAGCCCCAATCGGCATGGAGACTTCCACCGTGGTCTCTTCATACTCTCGCTCGGCGGGCAGTTGGATGACGATCTGATCGTAAACGCGGGCGCACATTTTTTGCAGGCCCCGTTTAGCGGGCTGAAGATCAGTCTTGATCAGACCCGCTTTTTCCAGAATGTTGATATGGAGGGTGGCGGTTGATTGGGGAATGCCGAGGGCTTCGGCGATGTCCAGGACGCTACAGGTTTGCCGGCCCAGGATTTCCAGGATGGCAAGCCGCTTATCGGAACCTAGCGCCTTGGTCACAACAGCCAGCATCCCCAGATTAATATCTTTGGGGGTTAAGCTCAGTACCCGCCCTTTTGGCGATTCAGAAGGACCTCTTTGTTTGTCCATCCCCGGATAACTCCTACAACCACGACGAAATCGGAAAGAATCATGTTTTTATGTTTTAATGCAACTAAGTGTATTTGGAAGCAAAGCAATGTCAACAGACATAGACCATTTATGTATCCCTGGGAATGCGAATGAAATAACTTTCAGGGTATATTTGGTGCTCCACGCGTGGTGGAAACACAATCAGCAACCTTACCCACCGGTGGCGAGACACCATGAAGCAGAATTATCGGGCAGAGAAGCGTTATTGGAACAACCCCCCATCCTGGTGGGGATTATTGAGCCTGGTTCTGCTGATGAGTTGTGCCACGCCTCTCACCTCCACACCAACACCCGCGGCCGCGCCATCGCCCCCACCTCTGCCCACCCTTTCCCCCTCCCCTCCCCCAACCGTTTTGAACCCGAATTTCAACACCCAACCGGGATTCTTCTTTGGGGTTGATCTTTCTTACGCCAACGAAATGGAAGATTGTGGGGCGACCTATCGGGTCAACGGCGAAGCAGACGATGTCTTTACCCTTTTCGCCGGGCAGGGGACCAATCTGGTCAGGGCGCGTTTATGGCACAACCCCACCTGGACGGCTTACAGTACCCTGGCGGATGTGGAAAAAACCTTTCGCCGCGCGCAAACCGCCGGGATGAATACCCTGCTCACCATCCATTATTCCGATGATTGGGCGGATCCGGGGCAACAACGGATTCCCGCCGCCTGGCAAGAGATCACCGACACCACGGAATTGGCCCAGGCGGTTTACGACTACACCCGCGAGGTGTTGTTGACCCTGAATGAAGCGGGCGTCCTGCCCGGTTTTGTCCAGGTGGGCAACGAAACGAATGGCGGTCTGCTGAAAAATGAGGTTGGCCTGGATTGGCCGCGTGACGCCCCGTTGTTTAATGCTGGTATTCGCGCCATCCGCGACGCTACCAACGAGTTGGGTTATGGCCCCCAAATCGTGTTGCATGTGGCCCAGCCGGAAAATACGGGTTGGTGGTTCCGCGAAGCGATAGCCAATGGCGTCACCGATTTTGATGTCATCGGACTCTCTTATTACCCGCAGTGGAGTCGGCTGACCATCGCCCAAACTGGCGGGCAGATCAACGCCTTGCGCCAAGCCTATGGCAAAGAGGTGATGATTGTAGAGACCGGGTATCCCTGGACACTCGACGCGGCCGCGGAGTCTGCCAACAACATCCTCGGTCAAGGGCTGTCCCTTTACGGCATTTCCCCTCAGGCCCAACACGATTTTCTCTTCGACCTGACCCAAACTACCATCAACAATGGCGGTTTAGGCATTATCTACTGGGAACCAGCCTGGGTTCCGACCCCTTGCGAAACCCGTTGGGGGCAAGGTTCCCACTGGGAAAATGCCACCTTTTTCGATTTTCACAACAACAACGAACTCCTGCCCGCGGCCGCGTTCTTGCACGCCTCTTACACCTATCCCACCCATCAACTCACCGGCCAGATTGAGGCCACCTACGGTTCCCCCCTCACCAGCGACGCCACCGGCGACAATCTGCAACAGCTTCCCCACCTTGATCTCCAAAACCTCTACGTCAGCGATGATGCCGATTATTTCTACATGGCCCTGACACTCCAGGGAGACATTACCCGCCAACTTGAGGGCAGCTACCTTGTCTACCTGGATACCACCAACGATAGCCAGGGCGCCGATGTAGATGTGCATCAGCGTCCCATCATCGTAACCGCCGAGCATCGGCCCGAGTTCCGGCTGGACATCGGTATGGTGGAAGAAAATGGCACGGTGGGCACGGCGGTTATCCTGTACCAATGGGATGGCACCACCTGGGAAGAAGTGCCGTTTACGGGGGCTATCGCCTTTGCCGGGGGCAACCCCTCGACGCTGGAATGGCAACTGCCCAAAGCCCTATGGCCGGACGTGCATACCTTGTGGATTGGGGTGGTCAGTGTGGGCCGCGGCCGCAACGACACCGCTAGTGACATTCTTGGCCCCGAAGTTTCCCCCCTGGATTGGGCTGACCCGGTGACGATAACCACCCTTAGCCGCTACGACGCGGCCGCGCACGGTGATGTTACCCGCTAGTACAGTTTTAGACTGGCAGCGGGCATAATCCGAGGTTTTTTCGCCCTGTCGCCCCCTCGCTTGGTCGCCGGAAACCCCCACCCCTAACCCCGCCCCCAGGGGCGGGGAACTTTCTAAAGTGGCGCAGGGGTTGGGGTAACACCAATGATAAGAGATAAAAGGGGAGTACGCGGCCGCGACACCCCATTACGTGATTGTCCAACTACACCAACTTACCATGCCCCTCAAAAACCGGCTTGTTCTCCAAAATGCGCCGGGGCGAGAAAATAGACAGGTCTAAACTGGGTTCAACCCCCCGGATGATTTCGGCCAGATACCGGCCAATGGCGTGGCATTGCTGGAAACCGTGCCCGGAAAAGCCGTTGACCAGCAGAAACCCTGGCAATTCCGGCCATTCACCCAGAAGCACATTGCCATCAAAGCGGTTGACATCATACAGCCCCGCCCAGCCAGTCATAATCTTTAACTGATCAAAGGCGGGCACATACTCCACCAAATCCGGCCACATAAACTCCATAAACTTGTCTTGATTCAAGGTGAAATCAAAACCAACCGGGTCTTCGGCGAGTGATTTGCCGCACATAAATTGGCCGCCATGTTCTTGAATCAGGTAGATTCCAGAGGGGAACACGGTCAGCGGATAAATCTCTTGGGGGGTCGTGGCCGTTTGTATGACAAATACCTGCCGTTTGACCGGCTCAATGGGCAGTTCGATCCCGGCGGTGCGAGCCAGTTTGGTTCCCCAGGCTCCAGCACTGTTCACCACATACGGGGCGGTTAATGTGGTGCCATCGGCCAGCTGAACGCCGCTCACTTTGCCAGCGGCATGGCCCACCGCGGCCACTTCGGCCTGGATGTAAACCGCACCCAGGTCTACCGCTTTCCGCTTGAAACCCATCAGGACGGCCTGCGGATCCATCGTACCATCCAGTCTGCCAAACGTACCCCCGGCAAACTTTGTTTCATCGTACAGCGGGAAGCGGGCTTTGATTTCGGCCGGTTCCAGCCAGCTTACCGCGCAGTTTAGTTCTTGTTGCAAAGCCAACCCCGCCAGCGCATTCGTTTTATGAGCCTCGTCGGCCAGGAACAGGTTGCCCTGCTGCCGGAAATCCACTTGCGGCCGCCACTCGCCCACCGCCATATCCTCACTAAATGTTTTGAGCCGCTCCAACCCATACAGAGACATAAGAATGTTCTCCTTGAGGTTAAACTGCAAACGAGTATTCCCATCGGAGAGCACGGTGGAGTTGCGTTTGTACGCCGGGTCCATCTCAACAATGGCAACTTTCAGGGTCGGATCGGCCTGCAAAAGGTAATAGGCGGTGGCACAGCCCATGACACCCCCACCCGCCATGATCACATCAAATGTTGTTGTTTCAGCCATGATGTCTACTACTCCAACTACTTATATGGAACGGGTGATACCCCCATCAACCCGGAAATTTTGCCCCGTAATATAACCCGCTTCGTCAGATAACAAGAAACGAACTGTCTTCGCAATTTCTTGCACCTTACCGTACCGTTTCATGGGAATTTTGGCGAGGTTCTCGGCACTTTCAGGATAGTTGTCCATAAAACCCGGCAGGACATTGTTCATGCGAATGCCGGAAGCGGCATAACGATTCGCGTACAGTTTGGTAAAGCTCGCTAAACCGCTACGTAAACTACTGGAGACAGGGAAACTCAGCTCCGGTTCAAAAGCTGAGAACGTAGAGATATTAACAATCGCGCCGCTACCCTGCTCCACAAAGGTGGGCGTGACCAGCCGCGCCATCCGCACCACGTTCAGGATGAGCATATCCAGCCCCAGGTGCCAGGCGTCATCGGAAATGTCCAGCAGATCACCTTTGGGGGGATGACCGGTGTTGTTGACAACCGCATCAATCCGCCCGTATGTTTCCAGGGTGGTGTTAACCAGTTTGGCCAGGTCTGAAGGGTCAGTGATGGAGCCGGTCAGGCCGATTCCGCCTAATTCTTGGGCCAGTTTGTGGGCGCCACCGGAGTTAGAAAGTAATGAAACCCGATAACCGTCGGCGGCCAATTCGGTAGCAATCGCCGCACCGACTCCTTTTCCAGCGGCGGTAATGATGGCAACTTTTGTGGGCATGGTGTTCTCCTGCGAAAATAAGTTTCAAGTTTCAGGTTCCAGGTTTCAAGTTCCCCTGAGTTCCTAGAGTTCCTATGAGTTCCTCGTATTTTCATTCATCTTGGTGCGCCGTAGGTGTATGGGGAACTCCTTAAGCGTTGTCAATGATGGCCATGACTTCAATTTCTACGTCGCAACCTTTGGCGACCGTGTTGCTGATTTCGACCATGGCGCTGGCGGGGCGGGCTACGGCGAAGTATTCGTTGCGGACGGCAGAAACTTCGCTGTATTTGCTGGCATCGGTCATAAAAAACAGGGCCTTAACGACATCATCCGGGCTGGCTCCTGATGCTTCCAGCACCTGCTGGATGCGTTTGAAGACGAAATGGGTTTGAGCGGTGAAATCGCCGGGGGCAACCGGGCTACCATCTTCATTGAGGGCGAGTTGGCCGGCCACAAGAATCATGGTTTTTGGGCCGAGGTCAATTTTCACGGCTTGTGAATAGTAACCAAAGGTGTTGAATTGGAAGGGGTTGATTCGTTCGATCATTCTATTCTCCTGTATGGATCATGATTGTATTTAGATGGTGCATGAATTGGGTGATGGTTTCTTCATCACGTCTGTAGTACGTCCATTTCCCGATGCGGGTAGGGATGACGAAACCCGCCTGATGAAGGATGGACATATATTGGGAAGTGGTAGATTGTGAGATGCAGGCTTTTTCCTGGATGTATGCCACACAAACCCCATCGTCAAAGCTGAGGCCGCTGGTGTGGGGCGGAAAATGATCGGTTGGTTTTTTCAACCATTCGAGGATTTTTAGCCGGATGGGGTTGTTGAGG
This sequence comes from Candidatus Trichofilum aggregatum, assembly GCA_016716885.1. GTDB lineage: Bacteria > Chloroflexota > Anaerolineae > Promineifilales > Promineifilaceae > Trichofilum > Trichofilum aggregatum. The sequence continues at coordinate 41,294 of JADJUV010000015.1, forward strand.
GCTTTCAGTTGGGTCGCAATCACCATGTGTCCATTGTATCGACATATTACGAAATGTCGATGTTTTGTGACGATAACCTGAGCGAAGTTTCCCTTGTTTGCTCATTAAGCGTTTGGAATAGCGCTTCTTATCATTCAGCACACTGATCAAGGTGGTTTTGATCCACCCGCCGCAACGACGGCCCGGACCTGCTTGCCTTTCCGTGTACCCGGAACAAATTCTATGCCCGTGAATTTGACAGTTGATTCATGTTTTGTTAATATGTTATCGATAACGGGAACGATAACGGAAACGGTAACATGAATTCTAGGTCAGGTCGTACTAACATCAAAGAAGTCGCTGCGGCCGCGGGCGTCTCTACCCAAACGGTTTCACGTGTTATCAACGAACGACCAGATGTTGCCCCTGAAACTCGCAAACGGGTTCAAAAAGTGATCGACGAGTTATCTTACCAGCCAAGTGCCTTGGCCCGTAGTCTCATTCAACAAAGAAGTTATACGTTAGGGGTTGTCACGGCTGGTCTTCAGCATATTGGACCATCCTATACCTTGAATGGGATTACGAATATGGCTGAAGAAGTGGGTTATGCCTTGCTTCTAAAGGAACTCCCCATTATCACACCAGCAGCATAGGCCCTATTTTTCAGGAATTGGTGTCGCGGCATGTTGATGGAATCATTTTGGGCGGTTCCAGAAATAGGCGATAACCATGCCTGGCTAGGAGATGTTTCGCCAAACCTGGAAATCCCCGTTGTTTTCCTGACCATGGAAGCCCGCGAAAACCTTTCGATTGTCTCTATTGACAACTATGAAGGCGGGCGTATGGCTATGAAGCATTTGTTAGGGCAGGGCTATCAACAAATTGGGCACATTTCCGGGCCATTGGATTGGTGGGAAGCTCGCCAGCGTTTAGCGGCGTGGAAGGATGCGCTACTTGAATGTGGTACTACCGTTTTGGACACTCATTGGGCGGAAGGTAACTGGTCTTCGACTAGCGGCGCGGCCGCGGCCGAAAAACTAATCAACCAATACCCTGAAATGGATGCGATTTTTGTCGCTAATGACCAGATGGCTTTGAGTGCCCTACACGCCATTCATCGAAAGGGGCTGAGAATCCCAGAAGATATGGGGATTGCCGGGTTCGATAACATCCCCGAATCAGCCTATTTTTACCCATCACTAACCACGATCCAGCAAGATCAATTCCAGGTCGCCCGCATGGCGGTGCAAGAAGTTACCCGGATTATTGAACGAGGTTGGCAAGACGAAGAGCCACAAGCCCGCCAGACGATTATCCTGTCACCAACGCTGATCGTGCGCGAAAGTTCTTTAAGGAGGTGACGACAACAAGAGGAAGATAGTTTCATTCACAATTACCCTTCTAACATTTACACATACATGAACATTTAGCTTTACCTTAATCACTCCCTATGGAGAACCTTAACTAGGAGAATAACATGTCTCGCTCTAAGCATCTCGCTTTCCTGCTCCTGATCCTGGCCCTGATCCTGGCCGCCTGTGGCTCCCCAGAGTCAAATTCAGGCAATACAACCAATGCCGAAAACACCAACGAAGAAACTACTGAAGAAACCACTGAAGAAACCAAACTCGTTGGTATTTCCATGCCCACCAAAACATCTACCCGTTGGATTTCCGACGGTGAGAGCATGGTCGCCTCTTTTGAAGCCCTCGGCTATGACACCGACCTGCAATTCGCCGACAACGACATCCCCAACCAACTGGCCCAGATCGAAAACATGGTCACAAAGGGTGCCGATGTCCTCGTTATCGCCGCTATTGACGGTTCCACCCTTTCCGACGCGCTCCAACGCGCCCATGAAGCGGGTGTTTTGATCATTGCCTACGACCGCCTGATCTCCAAAACAGAGTATGTTGATTACTATGCCACCTTCGACAACTTTGGCGTAGGGGTCATCCAGGGTACACAAATCATTGAAGGTCTGGACCTGGAAAATCAGGCTGGCCCGTTCAATGTCGAACTCTTCGGCGGCTCGCCCGATGACACCAATGCCTTCTACTTCTACGATGGGGCTATGTCCGTTCTGCAACCCTACATTGACGAAGGCAAACTCGTCGTTCAGTCCGGCCAGATGGGTATGGATATCGTTGGTACCCTGCGTTGGGACGGTGCTGTGGCCCAGTCCCGCATGGAAAACATCCTGAGCGCTCACTACACCGACAAACGTGTGGATGCCGTCCTGGCTCCCTATGATGGTTTAAGCCGTGGTATCATCGCTGCTCTGCGCGGCGTTGGTTATGGCGCTGCCGACCAACCCTGGCCCATCATCACCGGTCAGGACGCGGAAGTCGCTTCTGTCAAAGCCATGATCGCTGGCGAACAAACCTACACCGTCTTCAAAGACACCCGTGAACTGGCCGCCCAAACCGCCAAGATGGTAGACCAGGCTCTAAAAGGTGAAACTGTTGATGTCAACGACACCACTACTTACAACAATGAAGTAAAAATCGTTCCTTCGTATCTGTTGACTCCCTACAGTGTTGACGTTTCTAACTATGAAGCACTCTTGATCGAAAGTGGCTACATCACCGCTGCCGATCTCCAATAGATTGTTTTGATAGTGGTGTGTGAGGGCATTCCTACCCTCACACACCTATTACTAACTCCCCATTAGCAAGGATGAGCCGATTATGTCTGATGTAATTCTCGAAATGCGTAATATTACAAAGACCTTTCCCGGTGTAAAGGCCCTGGATAATGTGACCTTTTCCGTTAAGCGAGGTGAGATCCATGCTTTGGTAGGGGAAAACGGAGCCGGAAAATCCACGCTGATGAAAGTTTTAAGTGGCGTATATCCTTATGGGACTTATGAAGGCGAAATATTTTATGAAGGCCAAGAGTGCCGATTTCATAACATTAATCAATCCGAAGCCCTTGGTCTTGTGATTATTCATCAGGAACTGGCTTTAATCCCTACCTATCTATTACTGAGAATATTTTTTAGGCAATGAGCCTGCCCAATATGGCATCATCAATTGGAATGAAGCTATTTCCAAAACGAAAGCGTTATTAGATAAAGTTGGACTCCATGAATCACCCAATACATTAATTACAAACATGGGCGTGGGGAAGCAACAACTCGTGGAAATTGCCAAAGCCCTGGCCAAAGAAGTTAAGCTCCTAATTTTGGATGAGCCAACAGCATCCCTCAACGAAAATGACAGTGAAAAACTGTTGCAATTATTACGCCAATTTCGGGAACAGGGGATTTCTTCAATCTTGATTTCCCACAAGTTAAATGAAATATCCAAAGTGGCTGACTCCATTACCATTCTTCGCGACGGAGCAACCATTGAGACTTTGGATTGCCATACGGAAACGATTTCCGAAGATCGCATTATTCGAGGTATGGTGGGGCGAGATATCACCCACCGTTTTCCTCCCCGCGATGCCAAAATTGAAGAGGTTATTTTTGAAGTACGTGACTGGAATGTTTACCACCCTCTCCATGAGGATCGCAAAGTTAGTAACAATGTCAATATCAACGTTCGTAAGGGTGAGGTTGTGGGAATTGCCGGGTTAATGGGGGCAGGTCGCACGGAATTAGCCATGAGCCTTTTTGGACATGCCTATGGAACGCGCATCAGCGGTCATGTGTACAAAAATGGTCAAGAAATAGATGTCAGTTCCATTGATAAAGCCATTTCGCATGGGCTGGCCTATGCTACCGAAGACCGCAAAGTGTATGGCTTGATCCTGATCGAAGAGATCAAAGACAACATCACCCTGGCAAATCTGAAAGCTGTTTCCGATGGGGGCATCATCAATGAACCGAAAGAGTTAACCGTTACGCGTGAATATCGGGACAAACTCAATATTAAATGTTCGAGCATCTTGCAACAGGCAATCAACCTTTCCGGGGGCAATCAACAAAAAGTTGTCCTCAGCAAATGGCTGTTTTCCAACCCTGATATCCTCATTTTGGATGAACCAACACGAGGTATTGACGTGGGGGCGAAATACGAGATTTACACGATTATCAATCGTCTGGCTAGCGAAGGGAAGGGAATTATTCTCATCTCTTCGGAGTTGCCGGAAATTCTAGGGGTGAGTGATCGGATTTACATCATGAACGAGGGCAAGATCGTTGGTGAGATGCAGGCGCACGAGGCGTCTCAAGAAATCATCATGAAAACCATCATGAGTCAGCAAGAGGTAATGGCATAATGAAAACCCTGACAACCATTTTCAAAGATAATGTTCGTGAATATGGCATGGTAATCGCCTTAATAGCGATCATGATATTTTTCCAGATTCAAACTGATGGGATATTGATGAAGCCGGTCAATATCACGAATCTGGTTCTGCAAAACAGCTACATCATTATCATGGGTTTAGGCATGTTGCTGATTATTGTCTCTGGCTGGATTGACCTTTCTATTGGTTCAGTGGCGGCTTTTGTGGGGGCAATTGCGGGTGTTCTGATGGTTAAAATGCACGTCAATTGGGCATTGACCATCTTGAGTTGTTTGATCATCGGCGGCATAATCGGTGCCTGGCAAGGGTATTGGGTTGCCTATGTAAAAATCCCTTCTTTTATTGTGACCTTAGCAGGCATGTTGATCTTTAGAGGTCTGACTCTGGTTATGGTACGCGGAGAATCGATTGGTCCCTTTCCCCCTGCCTTTCAAAAATTAAGCTCTGGCTTTATTCCTGATTTTTTTCAGGTTGAAGGTTTTCATTTGACGACCATTCTAGTGGGGATTGTGGTTTCGATCTTATTGATTGCCTTTGATTTTCGTACCCGCAATAACCAGCGAAAATATGGGTTTGAAGTATCCCCATTTTATTTTTTCGTGATCAAGAATGTGTTGATCACGGCGGTGGTTATGGGCTTTTGTTATTTGATGGCCTCTTACAAGGGCATTCCCAATGTGTTGGTGATCTTATTCCCGTTCGTAGCAGCTTATGCGTTCATCACCAACCAAACAGTGATTGGGCGGCGCATATACGCACTAGGGGGGAATGAAAAAGCGGCCCGCCTTTCGGGGGTCAACACCCAGCGTTTGCTGTTTTACACCTTTGTCAACATGGGCGTTCTGGCGGCTCTCGGTGGCATGATTGTGGCGTCTCGTTTGAACAGCGCGACCCCGAATGCGGGTGAAGGGTTTGAATTGGATGTGATTGCCGCTTGTTTCATTGGCGGGGCCTCAGCGAGCGGTGGTATCGGCACCATTATTGGGGCGGTTGTTGGGGCCTTTTTCATTGGTGTCATGAATAATGGGATGTCCATTTTAGGGGTCGGAATTGACTGGCAACAGGCTATTAAAGGGTTCGTCTTACTGATTGCGGTCTACTTCGACGTTTATAACAAGAACAAGAGCAGATAAGGAGAGGTCGCGGCCGCGCTTTCCCCCCATATAAGAGGTCAACATGAAACGCATACTGGTCACTGGCGCAACCGGAAAAGTGGGCCGGGTGTTTATTGAATGTCTCCTAGCCGACCCACAGTTTGATGCCTTCATCGTCCGCACCCTCTGCCACAACCGTGAACTGGCCCCACACCCCCGCATCGAAATTGTGCGCGGCTCTATTGAGCACCAGGAAACGGTTCAAGAAGCTCTGGCCGGTGTCACCCATGTTCTCCACCTGGCGACCGTCAAAGAAACGCCCGAACAAATCATGGATGTGGCCGTAAAAGGGCTATTCTGGTTACTGGAAACCTGCCGCACCAGCCCCACGTTTGAACAATTTATTTTAATTGGTGGGGATGCCGCCCTCGGACATTTTTTCTACCCCCACCCACTCCCCGTCACCGAAACCCAACGACACACCGCCTACCCCGGCTGTTATGCCCTCTCCAAAGTGCTGGAAGAAGTGATGTTGGAACAGTACAACATCCAGTACAACTTCAACGGTTGTTGTCTCCGCGCCCCCTGGATCATGGAGAAAGACGATTTCAAATACCAACTCTCCTTTGGAGAAGATGTTTTTGGCGGGCCACGATGGCGCGATTTAGTAGGGACAGAACAAGCTGACGAATATGTTCGTACTCAAACGATCCCCGTTATGCTCGATCCGGATGGTGTGCCAGTAAAACGCAACTTTGTTCATGTGGATGATCTTGTACATGCGATCCTATTGGCAATAGATCACCCTAAAGCCAGGCACAATACGTTCAATATTTGTATGGATGAACCGGTAGATTACGGCACCGTTGCCCAGTACCTATCCAAAACTCGCGGCCTGCCATCCATCTCCATTCCCACCCCCTACCACTCCACCTGGTTGGATAACACAAAAGCAAAATTTCTGTTAGGCTGGCGACCCGAGTATAACCTGGAAAAAATGATTGATCAGGCTTGGGTGTACGACCGAGCCAAAGATGATCCTCGACAAATTTGGTATCCTGGCTAATTGCATGGACAGATGTTTTAACCAATTTCCTTAGTTAGCTGAAAAAGCCCAAGGATAGCTGCTATGTCATACAAGGTCTTTTTTGTTGAAGATGAAGTAATCACCCGTGAAGGGATAAGGGATAACGTAGACTGGCAGGCCAGTGGTTTTGAATTTTGCGGTGAAGCACCAGATGGGGAAATGGCCCTACCCATGTTACGAACCATCCAGCCAGATGTACTCATTACAGACATCAAAATGCCATTTATGGATGGTTTGCAACTCAGTAAAATCGTACGGGAACGTATGCCATGGGTAAAAATTATTATTCTGAGTGGGCATGACGAATTCGAGTATGCACAAAGAGCCATCCATTTAGGAGTTACCGACTATCTGTTAAAGCCGGTGACCGTACAAAAACTTCAAAATGTCCTCCAAAAACTCAACCTACAATTAGACCAGGAACGGATCGAACAGAATAATATAAAAAACCTTCAGGCGCAGGTGGCAGAAAACCGGGTAACCCTTCGGGAAAGGCTTTTGTTTAAGTTAGTGATAGGAGCAATTTCGCCGATGGAAGCGATTGAAAAAGGGCAATTTCTAGGAATTGATTTGAGTGCTCGTCATTATTTAGTCCTGATCCTGAAAGTAGAACTCGTTGATCGAACAGAGAAATATGATTTTGACGAATTCCAACAGTTTCAGTCGAGGATTACGGAAATAACCGAAAAGAATCCGGATATTTTTTTACTAAAAAGAGATTGGGGTGAGACAATAATAATCATGAAAGGAAGCACCCCGGAGTATTTAGAAGAAGAACGCGATTTGCTTTTAGAGGGTATACGACACGCCATTCAAAAAACTCGATACCAGCTTATTATTGGTGTAGGAGCCACTAAGAAACGTATTGCCGATATCTGTCAGTCCTATGTCGAAGCATTGGCCAATATCCAGAATCGAGGTGAGGCAAACAGAGACGATTTACATCAGTCCATTGAACACGATGAATTACTGAAAGTGGACAAAACAGCCGTCGAAAATTACCTTCGCTATGGAATAAAAGATGCGTTCAACGAATTCTATGATGTTTATCTAGATCCTCTGAGTGAAACAACCTTAAAATCAAACCTGGTCAAAAACTATCTATTTGTGGATATCATTTTAGCTGTCGCCAACCTTGTACACGATTTGGGCGGAGAAGTAGATAAGGTGATCCCCAATCTGAATTCCATCGAATCGATCATGCTAAATATAAAAACTAATGAACAGTTACGGGAACAGGCATATAACATTCTAACCAGGGCGCTGAATTTTCGAGATAATCAATGCAATAGTCAGTACAGAAATCTGATTCACCAGGCAAAAGAATATCTTGAGCGTAATCATGCGAACTCAGAACTCTCGCTCAATGAGGTCGCCATGCAAGTGAATCTTAGTGCCAGCTATTTCAGTGTTGTGTTTAGTCAGGAAACTGGTCAGACATTTAAAGAATACCTCACAGAACTCCGCATTAAAAAAGCAAAAGAGTTATTGCGGATGACCACAATGCGATCATCAGAAATCGCCTATCAAGTAGGATATAACGATCCCCACTATTTCAGCTCTGTTTTCAAAAAGAATACAGGTTTTTCCCCTATTGAATATCGTTCCCATAACCAGGCGCACCAGGTACTTTACTAGGAGCGTAAGGTGACCCCTAAAATCGCAACCCCAACCTTCCGGCAATTCTTAGCCCGAATCAGCAGACAAACAAGTTCAACGAGCCATTCCCCTCTGAGATATTTGGGACGATTGGCTGATTTTATTGCCGGGGTAAATTTATCGATCCGCGCCAAAATTCTGGCCGCGCTTTGTATTGTCATCCTGTTAATGGGAATCACAAATGTAATCTCAATGCTTCAGGTGTTGAATTACAGCCGTCAGTATGACGCCATTATTACAAACATTACCACGGCCAACAGCATTGGCAGCAGTATCAAACAGGATATTGATACGGAAATGTGGAAGATCGTATCAGGCAAGGTTAAGTTTTCCGATGGAAACCAGTATGAAATTCTCGATACGGTCAACACTAAAGTTGGATGGATGATGGAGAATACTGATTCCCAACGAGCCAGGGTCAAACTGGATTTGATTCTGAGAACATCGCAATCGTTGAGGGAGTATGTTGATCAGATGGGTGATCAAATTACTCATAACAGTACTGCCACAGAAAATGAAGCCCTCTTAGAAAATATCCATTTTGCCTCATCCGTTATGGAAGAAGTTGTCCAAAATTATGTGCTTTACGAGGTGCAACGCACAGAGAGTCAATATCAAGTAATGAAGGAAGGGTTTATGCGTTGGCAAAGCTTTTCCGTTGTTTTGATTTTCAGTGCTGTGGGGTTTTCGGTCGTTGCGGCTTGGAGCTTATCCAAAAGTATTTATACACCGATCAAAAAGTTACATGATGTGACCACTACCATCACCAAGAACGACTTACAGGCGTTAATGACCAGTGATAATGTAGATGAAATCACTGAATTGGGGATGAGCTTCAATATTATGATTGGCAAGATCAAAGAACTCCTCGATGCCAAGATCAAGGAACAGGAGAATCTTAAAAAGGCCGAACTTCGGGCATTACAAGCCCAGATCAACCCCCATTTTTTGTATAACACGCTGGATACAATTATCTGGATGGCTGAATCGAAAAAGACAGACCGCATTGTAGAGATGGTCACCGCTCTGTCGAATTTTTTCCGCATCAGTCTCAGCAAAGGAATGGATTGGATCACAATTGGTGAAGAGGTGGAACGCATTAACAGTTACTTGACGATACAAAAGATGCGTTATCATGACATACTGGACTTCAAAATTGAAGTTGATGAGTCAATATCCGAAAATACCATATTGAAGTTGATGCTTCAACCCCTTGTGGAAAACGCGCTCTATCATGGTATCAAGAACAAACGACAAGGGGGGACAATCACGATACGGATTCGACGAAAGGGGGGGGACGAGGTTCTCATCGAGGTGGAAGATGACGGGATCGGATTCACCCCAGAAAAACTAGTCCAACTACAGGCTGAATTAGAAGATGATGCAGGGGATATGAAACTGGAGAGTGGTTTTGGAATCGGAAATGTTAACAAACGCATCCGATTGTATTATGGGAAACCTTATGGAGTTTCTGTTCAGAGCGAATACAGCACTGGAACCCTCGTGACTTTGGTGATTCCAGCGAAGATGGAGTCGGCAAGATGAAGATATTACAAGGATGGCTGGGTCTAGCTATTTTAGGAGTTGTACTCATCACGTTCGGTTGCACTCAACATCCAAAAGTAACACTTCCCCCACCGACCGGCGAGAAAAGCTATGAGGACATCATTGTCGGTTATGCCCAAATAGGGGCTGAAAGCGAGTGGCGTGCGGCCAATACGATTTCTATCAAAGAAACCGCGGAGAACCTGGGTGTGGAATTGCGTTTCTTGGATGCCCAGCAGAAACAGGAAAATCAAATTGAGGCCGTTCGTAAGCTGATTATCCAAAGAGTGGATGTAATCGGCATTTCACCTATTGTAGAGACTGGGTGGGAAGAAGTTTTCCTGGAGGCGCAGGCGGCGGGAATCCCCATCATTCTCGTTGACCGGCGTGCCGATGTATCGGAAGACCTCTATGTGTCCTATCTGGGTTCTGATTTTTTGGAGGAGGGGCGCAAAGCCGCTCGTGTCATGGTCGATCTGATGGATGGGGAGGCAAAGATTGTCGAGTTGGTAGGTACGATTGGTTCTGCCCCTGCGAATGACCGGTACATCGGTTTTCGAGAAATTCTGGAAGATTACCCGAAGATGCAAATTATTGATTCACAATCCGGGGATTTTACGAGAGCACGAGGCAAAGAAGTGATGGCCTCTTTCTTACAGCAGTATGGAGATCAAATTACAGCTGTCTACGCGCATAATGATGATATGGCCCTTGGGGCAATTGAGGCTATCGAAGAATATGGCCTCAAACCCGGCGTCAATATCAAGATTGTCTCTGTAGACGCCGCCAGGGGGGCATTTGAAGCAATGATTGATGGGACACTGAACGCAACTGTGGAGTGTAATCCCCTGCTTGGCCCACAGTTTTTTGAATTAGCCTTGAAAGTGGTGAATGGTATCCCTGTTCCCAAGTGGGTTCCGTCTATTGAGGGAATATTCTTCCCAGACAACGCCTTAGAGATTTTGCCAACCCGCAAGTACTGATTTAAGTATCGAAAGAAATTCGACTCTTTTCCAAAAAAATCTGCCATCGTCCAGGTTGGCAGATTTTTTTGTTTATTACTCCTTGTAAAAATTAACTCCTTTCCAAAAAGAAAACATGGATGATCAGAACGCAAAGTTCTATCCTTTGCTAACGGAATGTTCCCCGCAAAAAATCAGACAAGCCAATCAACAAACAAGCCGATGTCCCTAGGAATGGCTACCAAATAAGTCGAATACTTTTGGTCGGTAACCATCCTCAAATTGTTCGGAGTAAAAAGTCGCCAATCCACAGGGGCATTACAAAGGTTGAATACTCATTGGAACAAGCCCATAAAATCTGATGGAAAGGAGGTGAGGAGGAAGGGGAAGAAAATTACTGTGGACGCAGATCGGTAATTTGGCAACCGAGATGCTATTTCTGGGCAAGGGAGACAAACAGTACCCAACATGCTCTTACCCGATTTCTTTGCCAACAAACACCCCGTATTTACTCATTGCTAAGGAGACGAAAATGTCCAAGAAAAATCTTTACAACCTCCTGGTTGTTTTAGTTCTGATTAGTTTTGTTCTCGGAGCATGTACGGCTACAGATGCCGAAGATCCTGCTCCAACAGATGTTCCCGCCCCGACTGAAGCCTCTGCTCAGGTTTGGACTTATGAAGATATGACGGTTGGCTTTCTTCAGACCGGTTCTGAGGGTGGATGGCGTGCCGCCAATACCGCTTCTTTTAAGGAAACGGCGGTGCAATTGGGAATCAATCTCAAGTTCTATGATTCCCAGAATGACTTGGCGAAACAGGTGGCTGGTTTCCAACAATTCATTGAAGATCCCGAAGTTGATGTGATCATCATGTCTCCTCTGGAAGTGACCGGTTGGGAACAGGTTTTGAAGGATGCTCAAGCCGCTGGTAAACCCGTCATCCTTTCGGATCGCCGGATTGATGGGTTTGAAGATTTATATGTCACCTTCGTGGGTGCAGATTTCGTTGAAGAAGGTCGTAAGGCCGGTACCGAGATGTGCAAACTGCTCGAAGGGAGTGAGCAGAAAAACGTCTGGGAATTGGTAGGCAACGTGGGTTCCGCTCCTGCCATTGATCGCGGCAAGGGTTTCCGCGAAACCGCCGAGAAGTGCGGTATTGTTATTACTAACAGCCAGACAGGTAACTGGAGTGTGGTAGAAGGCAAACAGGTAACTGAGGCCTGGTTGAAAGAAAGCCAGGATGTTCAAGGCATCTTCGGTCAGAATGATGAGATGGCTTTTGGGGCTATTGAAGCACTGAAAGAAGCTGGCCTCGTTCCCGCTGTAGATGTCAAGATTATCTCGGTGGATGCGACTGCGGGTGCTTTCCAGGCCATGCTGGATGGAACCCTCAATGTCACCGTTGAATGTAATCCATTGCTGGCTCCGCAGGTTTACGAAGCCGCTCTTGCCGCCTTGAATGGCGAAACTCTACCCAAGTGGATCCCCTCACTGGAAGGTGTCTTCTACATGGATGACCCCAATTTGGAAGAAATTGCCTCTGGCCGTAAGTATTAGCCGGGCATGGGCGTTTTTTGCGCTGACCTCTGGAGATTAAGAGATTTCCAGAGGTCGTTCTAATTTTCGCCAAACTTTAGGTGTTAAGTCCCATAGGCTGATCCGGTAGAAATAAATAAGTTGATTTGAAAGATGGGAAAGCGAGGTATCGCTTTCCCATCTTTCAAGAATAATTCTCAAGAGGCAAGCATGTCCGAGTTAGAACCCAATTTACTCGTTATGGAAGGGATAAGTAAGGGCTTTCCAGGCGTGCAAGCGTTAGATAACGTCAGTTTGACCTTGAAAAGGGGGGAAGTGCTTTGCTTAGTTGGAGAAAATGGGGCCGGAAAATCTACGCTAATGAAAGTGTTAACAGGGGTGGATCGACCGGATTCGGGGAAAATTATCCTTGATAGCAAGGAAATACAGGCGAAATCACCACAACACGCACAGTCGTTGGGAATCAGCACGGTTTATCAGGAAATCAACCTGTGTCCTAATCTGACCGTTGCGGAAAACATTCTCTTGGGACATGAACCGTATACGATGGGGCGGATTGATTGGAAAAAAATGAATGCGCTGGCGAAGGATACCCTGCAACGTTTATTGGAGATTGATATTGATGTCACCAGGCCTTTGGGTTCATATACGGTAGCCATTCAGCAAATGGTCGCAATTGCGCGGGCGTTGGCTATCGCCTCGGCCAAAATTCTAATTTTAGACGAACCAACTTCGAGCCTGGATATTCACGAAACGGAACAGCTTTTCAAAGTGATGAAAAAACTCAAAAATGAGGGGGTTGGGATTATTTTTATCACCCACTTTTTGGGGCAGGTTTTTGAGAATTCAGACCGAATCACGGTCTTACGGAACGGAAAATTGGTGGGGACTTATGACACATCTTCGATCACGCGGGTGGGGCTAATCGCAAAAATGATCGGTCGGAGCCTGGCTGAATTTGATGAGATGACGAAAATTAAACTGGAAAGTAGTAAGCATATTAAGACCGAAGCCATGTTACAAGCCAAAGGACTGGGGTTGACAGACTCTATCCATCCCTTTGACCTGGATTTGCACGCAGGGGAAGTTGTCGGTCTGGCCGGACTACTGGGGTCTGGCCGGACGGAGATGGCCAATATTTTATTTGGGGTGGAAAAACCTGATTCAGGTTCCATGCTGATGAACGGAACTGAAGTCATGGATTACTCCCCGCGCGGTTCTCTTGCGCGTGGGGTAGCGCTCTGCCCGGAAGATCGCAAAGCCGCGGGAATTGTGGACGATCTCTCCGTGCGGGAGAACATTGTTCTGGCGATACAGGCAAATAAAGGGTGGTTCAAATACCTGAGTTTGCAAGAACAATATGCGATAGCAGACAAATATATTGAGTTGCTGAAAATTGCCACACCGTCAGCCGATCAACCGGTGAAAAATTTGAGTGGTGGGAACCAACAGAAAGTTATTCTGGCCAGATGGTTGGCGACCAACCCGCAGGTGCTTATTTTGGACGAACCCACGCGGGGGGATTGATGTGGGAACAAAAGCAGAAATCAAAAACTGGTTCTCTCGCTGGCAGAAGACGGCAAAGCCTGCGTCTTTATCTCTTCTGAATTGGATGAAGTTCTGCGTACCAGCCATCGGATCATTGTGTTGCGAGAACGTAAGCAGGTTGCTGAGTTCGTGGGGGAAGTGGACGAAGCAACCATTATTCATACGTTTGCAGGAAGTGAGGCATGACAAAGTTGATGAAACCGACTTTTAACTGGAAAAGGATCACAGAGAGTAGGCTGTTTTTCCCTTTGGTTGCTTTTTCGCTCATCCTGCTCTTTGATTTTTTGTTTATTCCCGGCTTTTTTACCATTGAAAATCGAGGTGGGGACCTACGGGGAAGTTTGATCGACATCTGTCGGGAAGGCTCTGCGGGGATGCTGCTGGCGATTGGTATGACTCTGGTCATTGCGACGGGGGGGGTAGACCTTTCAGTGGGAGCGACGATGGCCATTGCGGCGTCAATGGCGGGCATTTTGATGAATCCATCTGCTCTCAGAAACGAAGTGTTCTTTGTCACCGATCCGAATTACACATTTCAGCCTCTTTGGGTTGTGATCACTGTTGCTTTGCTCGTCTCTATCCTATGTGGATTGTGGAATGGTGTTCTGGTCGCTTACATGAGGATTCAACCGATGGTCGCCACGCTGATTTTGATGATTTCGGGGCGTGGGATTGCCCAGTTGATCACTAACGGGTTGAGGGTCCAAATTACCTACCGGCCTTATTCGTTTATTGGGCAGGGTTGGGTCATTCTGCCATTTTCTTTGTATATTGTGGCCATTGTATTGATCTTTGCCTGGGTCATGACCCGCAAAACGGCTATTGGTATGTTTATCGAGTCGGTGGGCATCAATTTCCGTTCTAGCTTTTTTAGTGGTATTGACGAGAAGAAAATTAAGTTATTGGTGTATATGTTTTGTGGTTTTTGTGCCGGGATTGCCGGGTTGATCGCCAGTTCAAATGTCAAAACTTCGGATGCGAACAACATTGGCCTGACGACGGAGTTGGACGCGATCCTTGCTGTTGTAATTGGGGGAACTTCTATGTCAGGCGGGCGATTTTCTTTAATGGCCAGCGTGGTGGGTGCTTTGGTCATGCAGGCGATCACACAATCCATGTATGCCATTGGCGTACCGGCCTTTGCCCTTCAAGCGATCAAGGCGGTGGTGGTCATTTTTGTCATCCTCTTATTTTCTGAACAAGTTCGGGGCTTCATGCGAAAGCTCACCGCGCCGCGGCAAAAGGTGTGATTATGTTGCAACCGGTTAGCAACTTTTTTTCTAACAATCGTAAGCTCATTCCGATGATGTCTACGGCGGTATTGGCTCTGACAGCCTATCTGATCGGAGCATACTTTTTTGTGGGGATGCGGAACCCACAGGTGTTTTTCAATTTGTTCCGCAACACTTCTTACCTGCTGATTAGTGGTATAGGAATGACGTTTGTGATTTTGACGGGGGGCATTGACCTTTCAGTGAGCGGGGTAGTGGCCCTGACAACGGTCTCGACGGCAGTTTTGCTCCGAGAAGGGTGGAACCCCTGGGCAGTAATTTTGCTCATGCTGGCGATGGGGATGACTTTAGGCTCGATCATGGGGACGTTTATTGTGCGCTTGAAGGTACAGCCCTTTATCGCCACTCTGGCGGGGATGTGGTTTGCTCGTGGCATGTGTTTCTTCATCAGCGATGATGCCGTGCAGATCAGTAATAGAACTTTCCAGATTTTGGGGAACACTAAAATTTTGATTCCAGGTTTGATGGAAATCGCGGCCGCGCAAGGGAGACCCGCCCCATATGTTGATATTCCTGTAGTTGTCGCATTCCTTCTGTTAGGGGTGGCGATTTACATTTCCCACTACACCCGGTTTGGGCGCACCGTTTACGCCATTGGGGGGAACGAAGGGCGCAATGAACAGTCGGCACGGCTGATGGGGTTGCCAGTCGAGCGCACTAAATTACTGGTCTACGTCTTCAACGGTTTTTGTTCAGCCTTGGCCGGTCTTTCATTTTGTCTTTTTGTCGAATCTGGTCATGGGTTGTATGCACCAGGGTTTGAGCTAGACGTGATCGCTTCGGTCGTCATGGGCGGAACCATGCTGACGGGTGGATCAGGCTATGTGTCTGGAACCCTGTTTGGGGTGTTGGTTCTCGCAGTCACGCAAGCACTGATCCAATTTATCGGTACGCTTAGTTCCTGGTGGACAAAAATCGTCATCGGGGCATTGACGCTCACTTTTATCGGGGTGCAGACAATTTTAGCCAACCGCAAAACTGGCCCCAAATCTCCGCCCACCCCGGCGATCCTGGCAATGCGTCGAAAACAACAGCGGTTGGCATTGGGGGTGGGGGCTGTTATTGTGCTTCTGGTTATGGCGGTTGTCTCGGCTTCCCGGTTGGGTCTGGCGGCTA
The DNA here is from genome assembly GCA_016716885.1 of Candidatus Trichofilum aggregatum. GTDB lineage: Bacteria > Chloroflexota > Anaerolineae > Promineifilales > Promineifilaceae > Trichofilum > Trichofilum aggregatum. The sequence continues at coordinate 57,370 of JADJUV010000015.1, forward strand.
ACACAGAAGCGACCGAGAGTGCCCAATGTGTGGTCACGCCGTTCCGTGAGGACGCGGCCGCGAGCTTAATAGAAGATGGCGCTGTCATCGTCTACAACCGAATCGCCGGGCCACAGTGCATTAATCAATTGTTCGCCATTTATCCTGATGGGCGCATTTGGGGCAATGACGGGGTCAACGACATCGAGCATCAGATCACCCCGGATGAAGTAGAACAGTTGCTTTCCCGAATCGCGGGAGAATATAGTTGGTTTTCCAGTGAGATATTTGACAATTTCCGCTCCAACCCTTGCCGACAATGCTTTGGACATTATGTGAGCATTGTTTATGAAGGTGAGGAAAAAATAGTCAAAGCTAAGGATGGAGATTCCAATACCCCGCCTAAATTCTTATTAGCCGTCTCGGTTATTACCCCGTTGATACCGGAATTTAATCCTGCCCCCTAGCTCATTGAGTCAAGTCATAACCATATAGAGGAAAGATGAAATCGAAAAAATGGTTCACCCTGACACTTCTTCTCTTCTCTTTTTTTAGTTTCGCGTGTAAATATATTGTATTACCCGAAGGGCTAGAGACAGAGGTGGTAGAAGACGCTCATTTGCGCGTGTGGAATGCCGTTGTGACCAATGTGAGCGAATCGGGCGATGGGGGATTGCATATTGATATCACCATTCGCAATGATACGGGGGATTGGAGTGAAATGAGTGCGGCCGCGGAAAAACCAGCCGTACTCACTACCAGTGATGGCGAGACGGTCAATTGTGATACGGTATTTATCGGCACGGGGGGACACCGCCTGGCTCCGGGTTTTCAAATGCGCGGCTACACGACTGGGGATGGGACAGAGACGCAATTACTTTATGTGGAATGTGATGACGCGGCCGCATCTTCCGGTTCGACGCTTTCCGTGGATTATGTGAGTTATACCGGCAACCGTGATTATAATGACCAAGAGGCAGGTTCAGCGGAAGGCAAACTGGAATTAAACCTGGATGAGGTCGCCCAGGGTTTAATCTACCCGATTGGCACGCCCGTTGAGGGCCTCGCCATTGAACCCGGCGTTGAGCTTATTGCCCTCAGTGACAATATAATTACGCTCCAGGATGTGCAACGGAGTGAAATAGGGTTCCAGTTCACCTGGCAAAACTTTAATCCCACCAAATTCGCTCTGCAAACCCACATCGGCATCCCGCCCATCATTGGAGCGGATGGCATTATTTATGGCGTCTTTGAAACGCTCGACCTGTCATCGGTTCCTATCACTCCAGCCAATGACAAAGCCCAATGGACAACAGAAGTGATTGCCCCACAGGATATTCAAGGCTTCTACATCCTTCTGAGCGTCGAATCCAAAAAGCCCAGAACGTACGTCAATTATGCGGTGAATATTCCGGGTGAATAGATGAGATTGAACCAATCTACGGAGCTGTCGTGAAAAAATACCTTTATTTATTGGCTTGTTTGATCTTCGCTTTGATCCTCGTGGCTTGCCAAACTGCCCCTCAGTCCTCCGCAACCTCCGCAACCAGTGGGGAAACGATTGACGTAACGACCCCAGAGTGGTTCGACATGGAGTTGATCGACGCCCAAACAGGCGAGACGTTCACCATGAATGATTACGCAGGCAAGGTTGTCCTCATGGAAACGATGGCCATGTGGTGTCCCAACTGCATTGTGCAAGCCAACGAGGTCAGAAATCTCCATGAACTCCTGGGAAACCCGGACGATCTGATTTCCGTCAGTCTGGACGTCGATATCAACGAAGATACGGACTCACTCAAAGAGTATGCGGATGGCTATGGTTTTGAATGGCACTTTGCCGTTGCCCCCTTAGAGGTTGCCCGCGCCTTGGGCAACCTGTACACCGCTCAATATCTGAACCCACCCCTTTCTCCGATGCTGATCATAGATCGCGAGGGCAATGTCCACCACCTGGACTATGGCCTAAAAGAAGCCGAAACCCTGCAAGAAATCGTTGAACCTTACCTCACCCATTGAGCCTTGAACATGAACATTGCGCTGACATCCCTGTTCCTGGGCCTTTTGACAACCACCAGTCCATGTATCCTGCCCCTATACCCTGGTTTCTTAGCCTATTTGAGTGGGCAAGACGATTTAGGGCGACAAAAATACTTTCTAGGCTTGTTTGTTTTGGCTGGCGTGCTGACAATGATGCTCGCGCTTGGTGGGATCATTGCCTTGCTCACCGTTCCCGTGGGGAGTGTCTTGGTGTATATTCTCCCGCTGGCAGATTTGCTCATTTTGCTATTGGGCGTTTTACTTCTGTTCGACAAAAACCCTTTTAAACAGCTTCCTCAAATTCAGTCCCCTGCTCTGCGCCATCCTTTTGGCAATGCCTATGTGTACGGTTTATTATATGGTCCCATCGCTCTTCCTTGCTCCGGGCCAATGGTGGTAAGTATCTTTGCCCTATCGTTTACAGCGGGGGAGGCGTTTAGCCAGTTGTGGACATTTCTCTGGTTTGGCTTGGGTCTAGGCGTGCCTCTCGTAGCTCTTTCATTTCTTTCTGCGGCCCTGCAACGCCAGTTGACCGTGTTTTTTGCCCGCCACAGCCGGAGCGTCAATTTCGTTGGGGGTCTTCTGCTCATTGGAATTGCCATCTATGACTTATGGAAAAACTGGGCGTTGATCCAACTCTTTTTTAACTAAGGTGTAAAATAACAACTTCACCTCATGGGAGATGAATATGAATCAAAATGATACCCAAAAAGCCATTGAGAGTGGCAAGACGGCTCTTGGCATCGAATTAGGCTCGACGCGCATCAAGGCCGTGCTAATCGGCGCGGACCACCGGCCAATGGCTTCGGGAAGCCATGAGTGGGAAAACCGGTACGAAAACGGCATCTGGACATACAGCCTTGAAGACGTGTGGACGGGCTTGCAGGAAAGTTTTCGCCAGCTCAGTCAGGATGTTTTGGCGAAGTACAACACCCCACTCAAGACCATTGGGGCGATGGGTTTCAGTGCCATGATGCACGGCTACATGGTTTTTGATAAGGCTGGCAACCAGCTCGTTCCGTTTCGCACCTGGCGCAATACCATCACCGGGCAGGCGGCAGAGGAGCTTACCGGGTTGTTCCAATTTAACATTCCCCAGCGTTGGAGCATTGCCCACCTTTATCAGGCAATTTTGAACCAGGAACCCCATGTCAATGAGATCAGCCACCTGACCACATTGGCCGGTTATGTGCATTGGCAACTCACGGGGCAAAAGGTGTTGGGGGTTGGTGAAGCTTCGGGTGTGTTCCCTATTGATAGCCAAAACAATGATTATGATGAACAGATGTTGGCGCAGTTCAACCAACGGCTCACAGCAGAAAACATCGCCTGGAAACTCCAGGACATTCTGCCCCAAGTTCTGGTGGCGGGGGAGTCTGCGGGTGTCCTGACCGAAGCCGGGGCGAGGTTACTCGACCCCACTGGTCGACTGCAAGCAGGTGTACCGCTCTGTCCGCCAGAGGGGGATGCTGGCACAGGTATGGTTGCCACCAACAGCGTAGCCGAACGGACGGGCAATGTTTCGGCTGGGACATCGGTCTTTGCCATGATCGTTTTGGAGAAGGCCCTCGCGAAACTTTACCCAGAGATTGACATGGTGACGACGCCCACGGGCAAACCGGTAGCGATGGTACACAGCAACAACTGCACCTCTGATCTCAACGCCTGGGTTGATCTGTTCCGGGAATTTACCCATCTGCTGGGGACAGAAGTGAGCGAATCCCGGCTGTACGAAATGCTCTTTCAACAGGCTCTCAAAGGCGAGGCGGATGCCGGTGGGTTGCTCGCCTACAATTATTTTTCGGGGGAGCACCTCACCGGCCTGGAAGAAGGCCGCCCCCTGTTCGTCCGCACCCCGAAAGCCGTTTTACCCTGGCGAACTTCATGCGCGTCCATCTGTTCTCTGCCCTCGGCTCCTTAAAGATTGGCCTGGATATCCTCTTTGAACAGGAGAAGGTGCAGATTGATCAGATTCTTGGGCATGGTGGCTTTTTCAAAACGAAGGCAGTGGGGCAAAAAATGATGGCGGCCGCGATGAATGTCCCTGTTTCCGTAATGGAGACTGCCGGTGAGGGGGGAGCATGGGGAATTGCCTTGCTGGCCGCCTATATGCTCCACAAAACAGAGCCTGAACCCCTGGAAGCCTATCTCACCAACAAGGTGTTTGCTGGTGAAAACGGCGTGACGATAGCTCCGGCGCAAGAGGATGTGGATGGTTTTGCCGCGTTCATGACACGGTACAAAAAGGGGCTGGTCATCGAAAGAACTGCCGTGGATGCGCTGAAGTGACTTGCCTAACCTGGACAAGCCAGAAACAAGAGAGGAACACAGAGGACGCAGAGAAGACACAGAGATACACAGAGTTTTAAGAAAAGCCTGGATTTTCTCTGTGAATCTCTGTGTCTTCACCTCTGTGTTCTCTGTGTAACTGTTTTCTTGCTATCTGTACAAGAAATTGACTTGTAAGGTACCAAGGAATTAAGGAAGCACGATGTTAGAAAAACTGAAAGAAGAGTTGGTGCAGTTGCACCTTGAATTACCGAAGCACAATCTGGTGGTGTGGACGGGGGGGAATGTGAGCGCACGTGATCCCCAGACGGGCCTGGTGGTGATTAAAGCCTCGGGTATTCGCTATGAAGAAATGCGGCCGCAACACATGGTCGTCGTAGATATGGACGGCAAGATGGTTGAGGGGGATTACAAACCTTCATCGGATGTGTACAGCCATTTGTATATTTACAAACACCGCCCAGATGTGGGTGGCGTGGTACACACCCACTCGGTTTATGCGACGGCGTTCGCGGCCGCGAACAAACCCATCCCCGTGGTGTTGACAGCCATTGCCGATGAATTTGGGGGCCTATCCCCTGCGGCGGGTTTGCCCTCATTGGCGATGACGCCATCGGCAAGGTTGTTGTGGAAAGCATTGGCAACTCCCCGGCGGTGCTCCTCAAAAATCATGGCGTGTTCACAATTGGCAAAAATGCCAAAGCCGCTGTCAAAGCGGCGGTGATGACCGAAGATAATGCCAAAACGGTCTGGCTGGCGATGCAGATTGGCACACCCGATGTGATCCCGGATGAAGATGTCAAAAAGCTGCACCACCGGTATACAAATGTATATGGGCAATGAAATGCAGGGGAACTTTGTCCACAGATTAACGCCGATTTTCGCTGATTAAAGAATCTGCGTTAATCCCCAAAATCTGCGGTTAAATTTCTTGCCAACTGGTCAAGAAGTTGACTTACAAGATACTAAAGTAGCACGACAAGGACAGCAATCATGATTGACCTAAAACAAGTTGAAGTCTGGTTTGTGACGGGAAGTCAACATTTATATGGCCCCGAAACGTTGGAGACGGTAGCAGAACATGCCAGGGAAATCGCGGCCGCGTTAGACACATCGGCCCAACTACCGGTGAATGTACGGTTCAAACCGGTGCTCACCACCCCTGAGGCCATCCGTGACTTGTGCCTGGACGCCAATTCGGCGAAGAATTGTGTGGGACTCGTTACCTGGATGCACACCTTTTCCCCGGCCAAAATGTGGATTGCCGGCTTGAGCTTGCTCAAGAAACCATTCCTTCATCTGCACACCCAATATGGGCGGGAGATTCCCTGGGCTACCATTGACATGGATTTTATGAATCTCAATCAATCAGCCCACGGCGACCGCGAATTTGGCTTCATCGGTAGTCGTATGCGCCTCAACCGTAAGGTGGTGGTGGGTCACTGGCAGGATGATGCCACCCAGCAAGAAATTGGGGTTTGGACGCGGGCCGCCTGTGCCTGGGCCGATGCTCAGGGCATGAAAATCGCCCGCTTTGGCGACAACATGCGCGATGTCGCCGTAACCGAGGGCAACAAGGTCTCGGCGCAGATTCAGCTTGGTTATGATGTTTACGGCTATGGCGTGGGCGATCTGGTTAAACGGGTCAACGAAGCCAGCGAGGCCGAAGTAGATAACCTCATTGAAATTTATCTCGATGAATATGATGTCATGGCCGAACTCAAGCCTGGGGGCGCAAAACATGCGTCCTTGCGGGAGGGGGCACGCATTGAGCTAGGTCTGCGGAGTTTTTTGACCGCAGGAAACTTCAAGGCGTTCACCACCACCTTTGAAGATTTGCACGGTCTGGCACAACTGCCGGGGCTGGCGGTGCAACGCCTCATGCGCGACGGTTACGGCTTCGGGGCGGAAGGGGATTGGAAAACGGCCGCGCTGGTGCGGGCGATGAAAGTGATGAATGCGGGGCAACCAGGCGGAGTCAGTTTCATGGAAGATTACACCTATCACTTTAGCGCCACTGGCGACAAGGTGTTGGGGGCGCACATGCTGGAAATTTGCGAATCCATCGCCGCCAACAAACCGAAATTGGAAATCCACCCCCTCTCGATTGGGGGGAAGGCAGACCCGGTGCGCCTGGTTTTTGACTCTGGCACGGGCACGGCTGTCTGTGCGTCTCTCATGGACATGGGCCAACGGTTCCGCCTCATCGCCAATGTGGTGGATGTGGTGCCCACCGATGCCCCACTGCCCAAATTACCGGTGGCCCAGGCGTTGTGGTTGCCACGTCCGAATCTAAAGGTCGCGGCCGCGGCCTGGATTTTCGCTGGTGGCGCCCACCATACAGGGTTCAGCTACGCCATCACCCCCGAACATCTGCGTGACTTCGCCGAGATGGCCGATATCGAGTTTCTGCTCATTGATGAGAATACCCGCGTAGATGGATTTAAGGAAAAACTGCGCTGGAACGATCTGTATTACCATCTGCACAGAGGTTTGTAGGTACCAAAGAGCGAGAATCTGATAAGTTACCGAAGTTCCCATGCGCGGGGCGAATGAAAATCTGAAGGGGCGACACGGCGACGCGGCGTTTTTTCGCCCCATCGCCGCGTCTTATTTTCGCAGGAGTTCCCCATGGGCCTACGGTGCACCAAGATGGATGAAAGTCCGGGGAACTCGTAGGAACTCTAGGAACTCAGGGGAACTTGAAACCTGGAACCTGAAACTCCAAACTTATTTTCGAGGAGCGCGATAAGTAAGATGAATGGAAATTTAGCCCAGATCGCCAGTCACAGATCTCTCTTTTCGTTTCCCGTCTCTGCGCGCTGTTTTAAGGTATTTTCGTTGAGACTGGTGGGCGCAGCACGTATCCGCTCGGCTTATCCGGGCGCAACCTGGGATGGCCTCGCCGCAATCAAGGCTCGTTATGACCTTTCCAACCTGTTCCATCGCCACCAGAACATAGCTCCAGCGAACAGCGGACGTTCGTAACAAACGAGTGACCTATGAGCGCGAAAGAAACAACACAGACCATCCTGCAAATGCTCAAGGCCATGCACAGCCAAAGCCGCGGCCGCGATGAGTGGGCACTATTCCCGGAATTGAACATCGGCACTGGGGCGAAAGGTGGCCGCTGGATTGACCTGTGGGCGGTCAATATGTATCCCAGCACCGGAAACAAGAAAATCGCTTATGAGATCAAGGTTTCCCGGGGAGACTTCCTGAGAGAACTGGAAGACCCCACCAAGCGCTCCGGCGCAGAGACGGTTGCCAACGAATGTTATTTTGTCGCCCCCGCCACGCTGATTAACCCCAAAGAACTCCCGGTCGGCTGGGGGTTGATAGAGTTGACCACGAGTGGCCTGCGTAAGAAAGTGGCCGCCCCACACCATGAAGTCAGGCTGCCAGAAGCCTTCATCTATTCGATTCTGCGCCGCGCCGGTCGCGCTGAGAAGCAGGCTCCCCCTACAGCGGAAATGATAGAGGAGTTGGCCCGCCTGCGCCGGTTACAGGATGTCATAAAAGAGGAAGTCGGTTATTTCTACGCCGTTGACCCGGTTCGGCTCCGTGAATACCTGAACACCCAGACTCGCCCCCTCAAGGAAACCAGGCGCAAGCTCGCCAAATTATTGGCCGAGGTGGATGCCCTGCAAGCGGCCTTCGATAGGACAGAACCGTAAAACCCCAGGCCCCCAGGGGGCAGTTTTGGCGAGGAAGGGATTAAAAACGACCTCTAGAAAATTCCGCGGAAGTGAGATTAAAAATGCCCCCTCCCGTTTATACCTTCAACAACCGTTCCATAAACGGATGAAGTTGACTGAAATCAAACGTCATAGCATTTTTCTCAAAGCGCATTTCGGTGACGACCAGGCCGGGGACAGCTGCCGGTTGGAGTCGGTAAAGCACGAAGGTTCCGGTTTCTTGGGCGAGTTCGTCATGCCGTTGGTTGAGTGCTTCGGCGTCGCCGCGAATGTAGAGGTGGAAAAAGTTGACGTGGGGCGGATTGGGTAGGACGGTGATGCGGTCAAATTGGGAGAGAATCGCGGCCGCGTCTCGTGCCTTCTCTACCCATTGATCAATCTGTGGCTCCACCGTTTTTAGCCCCAGCCGCGCCGAAGCCCAGAAAGGCCCCTGCGTTTTCAGATTACCGCCATGCCGCCGTTGCCATACTCGTGCTTCTTTAATGAACTCGGCCGACCCCAGCAACGCCGAGCCACACAGTCCACCCAAATCTTTGTAAAACGAGACATACACACTGTCAAACAGGGCGGTTATCTCCCGGTACGACTTCTGATAAAACGGGCGACATTGCCACAATCTGGCCCCATCCATGCAGAGGAATCTCGTGCGCCTTGGCCCATTCGTGGATGGCGACCAACTCATCCCAGGTGGGCAGTTGTCCGCCTAACTCACGATAAGGCAACTCTAGCAGAATCGCCCCTGGCTTCTGTCCCAACCCCTCAAAATCCTTCACCGTCAATATCCGGTTACGCAAAAACTCCGGGCCACCAAACTGCAAGCGGCGAATCCTGTGCAAAAACTGGTACCCCAGATGTTCGGCGAACTCCAGGTGGGCGGTGGGGTGCATGGCGACGGTCATATTGCGGCCGCGTTCGCACCAGATACGCAGGGCGATTTGTTGGGCCATGGTGCCACTGGGCATGAAGACAGCGGCTTCTTTTCCCAACAACTCCGCCAATTCCCCCTCAAACCGGGCCAACGATTCCCCGTTGCCATACATATCCGGCAGTTCATCGTCATCCAGGGCATTGGCCAGGTCAAGAAGTTGTTGTTTGAGGGTGCGGCCGCTCATCCGGGCGGGGAGAATATTCGTACACTGATCAAGGATCGCGTCAATCGGGTTTGTCATGGGTAAACTCCTGGGGATAGCATTT
>JADJUV010000016.1 GCA_016716885.1 Candidatus Trichofilum aggregatum
TGGCGGCATGGTGGTGGAGCAGTTGTACCCGGATACCCTGCCGGACCTGTTCGCAGAGCAGCCAATTGGTGCTGGTAGGGCGGTATCGGGACAGTGGCCCCGCTACGATTACGTTACGCGGCACAGTCAACGGTCAAGAGCAAACGTTCACCTACAGCGGCCAAAACTTCCGTGCCAGCGGCGGCGACGACTTTATTCCGCGCCTGTGGGCTACCCGCGCCATCGGCCATCTGCTGACGGAAATTCGCCTGAATGGGGAAGACCCAGAACTGGTGCAAAGTGTGATCAACCTGAGTGTGCGCTACGGCATCATCACCCCGTACACCAGCTTCCTTATCGAAGAAGATGACATCTTCACCCAGACGGGCCGGGATGATGTCGCCAATCAGGCGATGGAAGAAGCGGCCGCAGCCCCCGCCGAGGTGAGTGGCGCCGATGCTGTGGACGCGGCCGCAGACCAGGGCGCACTTGCCGAAGCCGAAGCCCCGATGGCTCCTCCTTCAACCTTCACCGATGAGAACACCGGGCAGGTGGTAGATGTAACGGAGGTGGTACAGGCGGTGGGCAGCAAGACGTTTGTCTGGCGCGAGGGGGTGTGGATTGACACCGCCTTTGACCCGGAGCAGTACACGCCCGAATCAGTGGGTTTTGCCAGCGACAATTACTTTGACCTGCTCGCGGCCGCGCCCGATCTGGGCCAATATTTCGCCTCTCGGCCAACAGGTGGTTGTGGTGTACAGCGGCATCGCCTACCAGGTGGTCGAGGGTGAAGGAAACAGTACCATCACCCTGCCCGACCCCATTAACACAACCACCAACCCCACGCCGGGGGCAGTCGCAGAAACGGCTCCCACCGCAACGAGTGGCAGTACCAGCAGTGGAACCGGTAATGAAAATAGTGGGGGTGGATTGTGCGGCGGTGCGGCCGCGTTGCCCATCGGCTTGTTGGTACTCATCGGCGGCTTCCGTCTCAAGAAGAAAGAAGATTAAAACGCGGGACACAGAGAAAAAACAGGGATGCACAGAGAAACAAGAAGTCTCTGGGCATCTCTGTTTTCTCTGTGCCTCTCTGTGTTTCTCTCCCCCAAACTTCAGCTACAATTGCCAGACATTTCACCTGATGCGATGAGGTTTTATGTCTGGCATTACCATTCGTCCCCTACACACCCTTAATGAAATTCACGCCCTGGCCGACTTACAACGTTCAGCCTGGGTCGCCCTCCCAGACCGGGCGTTAGTTCCGACCCATTTTTTGCGCGGCGTCAGCAGCAATGGCAATCTACTGCTTGGGGCCTTCGCTGGCGAAAAAGTGGTCGGCTTCGTGCTGGGCATTATCGGTTGGGCCGAGTGGCTGAGCGAACCCACATTACAGGTGTATTCGGCCACGATGGGCGTCCTGTTGGAATATCAGAGCCACGGTGTTGGGTATCAACTTAAAATGGCGCAGCGGGATTGGGCTTTGCAGCGGGGGATCAAATTAGTAACGTGGACGTATGATCCGCTGCTGGCCCGGAATGCCTGGTTGAATGTGAGGAAGTTGGGGGTGGTCTGCGGCCGCTACTATCCCCACTACTACAGCCCGGACGAGGATCGGTTCCATGTGGAATGGTGGCTGGAAAGCGAACGGGTGAAGGGGGCGTTTGATGGGCAACGCGGCACCGCGGGCCTACCCCCCCGATACCCCCACCGTCACCGTCCCGCCCGATTACCTGACGCTCCAACGCACCGACCCCCACACCGCCCAACAAATCCGCGCCCAAACACGCCACCAATTCACCACCCTGTTCGCTCAAGGGTATAAGGTGGTAGACTTCAGGCGCGGGCCAACAGAGTCCACCTATATTTTGCAGGAGTAATCACAAAACCCCTCATTTTTAGGATGGCGTGAAGCGTGATATATGATCGGCTCTGACGCACCACGCAACACGCACCACATTCACCATGAAAATCGAAAAAATTGATCTTTACCACATTGCCATGCCCCTGGTCTCCCCGTTCCAGACTAGTTTCGGCACTGAGTTGGAACGAGAATGCCTGATTGTGGCCTTACACAGCGAAGGGCTGACCGGCTGGGGGGAATGTGTCGCGGCCCATTTTCCCGGCTACAGCTATGAAACGATTGGTACAGCCTGGCATGTCCTCACCGACTTTATGATGCCCATGACCATAGGGCAGAACCTGCTGGAGCCGTGTGACATTGAGGGATTGGCTGAAGAGTATTCGGGGGCATCCGTTAGCGAAGGCGGCATTGGAGCAGGCGGCCTGGGACATCACGGCACAACGGGATGGGTTGTCGTTTGCTCAGAAATTGGCGCAACCCTACGCAGAAGGGCCACGCGGCCGCGTCAAAGTTGGCGTCAGTATCGGCATTCAGCCCAGCGTAGACCATACCATTGACGTTATTCAGGGGTATGTAGACCAGGGCTACCGGCGCATCAAGCTCAAAATCAAACCCGGCCACGACCTGGAACTGGCCGCCGTGCCCGGAAGGCGTTCCCTGACCTGCCCATCATGCTCGATGCCAACTCAGCGTACCGACTGGATGATGCCCCCACCTTCGCGGCCATGAACGACCTGAAATTACTCATGTTGGAGCAACCTCTGGGGTATGAGGATATTTACGATCACAGCCGGTTGCGGCCGCGGATCAACACCCCCCTCTGCCTCGACGAAAGCATCCACTCCGCCGATCATGCCCGCTATGCCCTCGCTATCGGGGCCTGCGACATCATCAACATCAAACCGGCGCGGGTGGGTGGCTGGACGGAAGCCCGCCGCATCCATGATTTATGCCGCCAAAACGGGGTTCCGGTCTGGTGTGGGGGTATGTTAGAAACCGGCATTGGCCGCGCCGCCCAATTGGCCCTGGCCTCTCTGCCCGGTTTCACCATGCCGGGCGATATTTCTGCCACAGAACGGTATTACACTCAGGACATCGCCACCGCGTTCCACCTCAACACAGAAGACAGCACCCTCACCGTACCGACCGGCCCCGGCTTAGGGATTGAAGTGGATGAGGAACGGTTAGCGGCCGCGACCAAACGCAAAACATCAGTAGCAGCCGAAACGGGGAACCCAGAACTGAGCGGAACTCGTAGGAACTCAAGAACTCACGCCTCACTCCTTTCCCCTCAGTCCTACGTACCACGCACCAAGTAAGTCACGTCATTTTTACGTACAAGCCCGTCCCTTTGCGGCATAATAACGGAGGTTGTTGCAAATCATGTTTACCGACAAAACGATTGCCTTCATCGGGAGTGGGATCATGGGGGAAGCCATGATCCGGGGTCTAATTGCCCAAAACATCGTCCAGGCAGGGCAGATCATCGCAGCAGACCCCCATCCGGATCGGCTCAAAGCATTACACGAGCGGCACGGTGTCCACATCACCAACGACAATCGCCACGCCGCCGAAAAGGTCATATTATCGTCCTGTCTATTAAGCCGCAGGATTTAGGGCATGTCATGCCAGAGATTCGCGGTCACTTACGGCGACAGGATTTGCTCCTTTCCATCATTGCCGGTGCGCCCATCCGCAAACTGGCCGATGGCACGGCTCACGCGGCTGTCGTTCGCGCCATGCCCAACACCCCCGCCCAGATCGGCCAGGGCATCACAGTATGGACAGCCACCCCAGAGGTCAGCGAAGGTCAACGCAAACAGGCCCAGCTCATTTTGGGGTCGCTGGGCGAAGACATTTTTATGGATGACGAACGGTATCTGGATATGGCGACTGCGCTCAGCGGCTCCGGGCCAGGGTACGTGTTTATGATGATGGAAGCAATGATTGATGCGGGTGTGCATCTCGGCTTTTCCCGCCAGATTGCGACACGCCTGGTCACACAAACGATCCGAGGTTCGGTGGCCTTTGCCGAACAATCGAACAAACATGTGGCCGAGTTGCGAAATCAGGTTACATCACCGGGGGGCACAACAGCCGAAGCGCTCTACCACATGGAAAAAGGTGGTTTACGCACCGTCATTTCCAGAGGCATTTGGGCGGCCTACCAACGTTCGGTCGCGTTGGGGCAAGGGAAGGAGAGGGAGAATTTGGATTTGTGAAGAAGGAGACTAAGAGAGTGAGAGATTAAGAGACTCAATCCTTCAGTCTCTCACTCTCTTGTCTTTGTTGATTCAGCCCTGTTGTACCGCAGTTCCGAGGGCTTGATGGCGTTTACTCAGGTGAGTACATGTCATGAGTGTGATGATGAACTGGAGTACACAGCAGGGTGTTTACCCTCGTACAATTGCGGATACGATTGGGGAATGGGAGCTTTTGCTGAAAGAGGATAAACCCTCTCCAGTCCCTTCTGCTTTCAGCGGCCGCAATGCCGAAATTTCTCAACTCCGTGCCTACATTTTGGTCGCCGGGATGCGTGCCCAACGCGAAACCGGCAACCCGTTTGCCCTCATCGAGAAAATGCTCTGGACGCCGGAAGAGGGCATCTTTTTACAGGAATTACACCTGGAACGATTGGATGCGTCCGCGGCCGCGTTCGGTGTCCCCTACGACCATCATAAACTCCGCACCTACATCCAGAAACAACTCCTCAACCTGGAACAACCCACCCTGCTCACCGTCCAGTTGACCTTACGCGGCGAGATGTACCTCTTCAGTGAGCCTTACTACCCCAGCCTGCCTCTTGCGCCTCTCCGCCTCACCCTGGCCGATATGCCGCTTGATCCGAACCAACCCCTGCTTTACCACAACACCACCGATGATCGCCTGTTCCAGCGGTATCGGGATGCCCATCCGGGTTTTGATGGCGTTTTGCTCTGGAATTTTCGGGGCGAAATCACACAGGCAACGACGGGCAATCTGGTGGTGGAGCTACATGGGGAACTGGTGACGCCCCCTGTGGAATCTGGGTTGCTCCCTGGTACGTTCCGGGCCGAGTTGCTGAATACCAAAAAGATTAAAGAACGAGCGATTCGTCTGGCGGATGTGCCGATTTGCGGCCGCGCCTGGGTCATAGACTCCATTCATAAATGGCGCGAAGCGCAACTGGTTTGAATTCTCCAAACTTCTCTCATCTTTCACTCATTTTGGGGTTGACAAGGGTAGGATTTCTATGTTACCCTCTGGCGCGTACTGTAAACCATTTTACTGATCGGGCAACCATGATGCGTATCCAGAACATATCCACACCCCAATTACATAGCGCGACTTCTTCGCTCTTTGGCGATTGCCAGGGTGATAAAAGTTCGGATCGGCTCGCGGCCGCGCCATTTTTGATGGCAAGATAAGCACACACATTCACTCAGCTTATCAGCGGACGCGGGCACACCAGCCCGCGTTTTTGTTTTATGGGCTTAATGCCTGAGTGTAGAGCGAGAGAAGGGCAGGGATCTACTGGAAATCCCCAGCTCTGGCTCAACTCAAGTAACGCAGCAGGGTTGGTTTCCCAACCCTATCCGGTAAGTTTGAATCTATCGTGACGGAGGTGGCTATGCCACAAACAATATCAACCTATCAGCCAACCCAATATCACAAATGTGGCGTGTCCGCTTTGCGGCCGCAATCCCAGCCCGGATTCAAGGGCAGTTGGCGCATAGGTAGTGGTAGCGTGTCTATAGATGCGCCCCTCTCGTCCCTTCGGAAAACCCGTCCTCTCCCACCTGATACAAGGCCTGTGTAAACCACACAGGCCAACAGAGTGGAGCAAAACGCGGGTTTTCCATACGGGAAGCCCGCGTTTTTTATTTTCCGCCCTCTGCCTGGCCGGAAAAAGTTCCCAGGGTTCCACGGGTTTGTGGCTCAAGGAACTCATAGGAACTTTGGGAACTTTGGGAACTTAGAACTTAGAACTTAGAACTTAGAACGTGGTGCGTGATGGAGCAAGCTTTTGTTCCTTTACAACTAAATAAACTGATTCTTTTGTGGTACGTGATGCGTTATGAAACGAAACACGCACCACACTCCGAAACGTAGCTCAATGGCAGAGCGGCATACTTCCCATACCACCCCTTGCCCGGCCAGCCGGGCCGACGGTACTGGGTTATCGGCTTCTAACCGGCAGGTTGCAGGTTCGACTCCTGTCGCCCCCTTAGGAAGTGCACAGTGCTGAGTGCTGAGTATCAAGCAAAGGCTAACTCAGTACTCATCACTTTACTCTCAGCACTCTCTTGCCGACGTGGCGGAACTGGCATACGCACCGCTCTTAGAAAGCGGGTTTTGGGGGTTCAACTCCCTCCGTCGGTATGAAAATGGTTATTGGTGTATTGATGCGCTAATAACCAATAACGAATATATCGCCATGGAAGGATGACCGAATGGTAAGGGGCCTGTCCGCTAAACAGGTAAAGGGGCACAAAACGCTCCTGTGTGGGTTCGACTCCCACTCCTTCCGCTATATCACGGGAAGACAAGCCAATGGGCGCTGGCCGCCGTCTTGAAAACGGTTCGGAGTGTATGCTCGTGGGGGTTCGACTCCCTCTCTTCCCGCCTGAAAGCTTTGGAGATAAAGCGGGCCGAATTTCGTGGGTTATCTGGTAATTCCTTAAAGGATGAGTTGGTTCGATCCCAACGGACCGTGCTTGTGGTGCGGTTGCTCCCATGAATCTCCTTGTCCGCTTTTCTCCCCTTTTTCTGACCTGACAGCGGGCCGAAGTTCTTGGGTTATCCTTTACCACGGCCCCAGGAACAGCACCTTGCCCGCTGCCAGCATTGTCTTATTTATCCCATAGTGGGCCGAAGTTTTTGGGTTATCACCTGTAAAGTGAATGTTTACCCCAGAAACACACCTTGCCCACTATCACTGCTCACTGATAACTGCTTATTGTTCCTGAACCGGAGGTGCATTATGACCAAACTACACCAACTTTTTTCAATCCGGCAGACGCCTCAGAACCAACCCATTCCGGGGACGGCGCAGGTTGCCAACTCAGCAGGTGGGTATGCCTGGGCAGTAAGCGACTGGGCACGCCTGGATCGGTTTCTCATCCTCGGTTCGGAAGAGGGGACGTACTACATCACCCCCCGCCAACTGACGGCTGAGAATGCCGCGGCCGCGCTGCGCTGCCTGGCTGAAGATGGCCTGCGTGTGGTCAACCGGGTAGTGCAAATCAGTGAAGCAGGCCGTGCGCCCAAAAACGATCCCGCCCTCTTCATCCTGGCATTGGCCGCCGGGCAAGGAGATGAGGCCACACGGCGTGCCGCGCTGGAAGCTTTGCCGCGTGTCGCCCGTACTGGAACCCACCTCTTCCACTTCCTGGCCTTCGTCGAAGGGTTCCGGGGCTGGGGGCGAGGCTGCGCCGGGCAGTCGCCAACTGGTACACCACCATGCCCGCCACCAAACTGGCTTATCAGGCCGTGAAATACCGGCAGCGGGATGGCTGGAGCCATCGTGACGCCCTGCGGCTGGCTCATCCCCAGACCGACGACGTGACACAGAACGCTCTTTTCCATTGGATGACACAGGGTTGGCCGGATGTTGGGCCAGAGCCGCACCCGGATGAAATATTACGGCTCATCTGGGCTTACGAGCAGGCACAGCGGGCCAGCGATGAGGCGCACGTGGTGGAACTCATTACCCGGTACGACCTGCCGTGGGAAGCGATTCCAACGCAGTTCCTGGCCTCAGCCCAGGTGTGGGAAGCCTTACTGCCCCATCTGCCGCTGACCGCCTTGCTGCGTAACCTGGCGCGGATGACGGCCAACGGCCTGCTGACACCTCTGGGGGATACAACGGCGCAGGTGGTGACACGCCTGCTAGATGGCAACCGGCTGCGTCAGGCACGCCTCCATCCCATCGCCGTGCTGACCGGGCTGCTGACTTACGCCCGTGGGCAAGGGCAGCGGGGCAAGCTGACCTGGACACCGGTTCCCGCGCTGCTGGATGCGCTGGATCAGGCGTTTTACCTGACTTTTCCCAATGTGGAAGCGACGGGCAAACGGCTGGTACTGGCCCTGGACGTATCTGGGTCTATGAGCATGGGGACAGTGGCACAGGTTCCTGGTTTGACGCCACGGGTGGCCGCGGCCGCGATGGCCCTCATCACCGCCGCGACCGAGCCACACCACACCATCATCGCCTTCTCACAGCAGATGATGAAGCTGAACATCTCAGCGCGGCAGCGGCTGGATGATGTGGTGAAAGCGACAAACGGCCTGCCGTTCATGGGCACGGACTGCGCCTTGCCGATGCTGTGGGCATTAGAAAACAAGGTCCCGGCTGAGGCATTTATCGTTTACACCGACTCTGAAACCTGGTTCGGGAAAGTACACCCGGTTCAGGCCCTTCAGATGTACCGGGAGAAAATGGGGCTACCGGCCAAGTTGGTTGTGGTCGGGATGACCTCAAATGGGTTTAGCATTGCCGACCCGAATGATACCGGAATGCTGGACGTGGTGGGCTTTGACGCGGCCGCGCCGCAGCTCATGGCGGATTTTATCAGGGAAGGGTTTTAGGAAGGTGGCTGGGGACTTGACAGAACTCTGAGGAACTCTTGGGAACTCTGGGAACTGGTAGGAACTCAGCCAACCTTCCAGGTGGAGGTGACGTATGGAACTGCATTGTTTGTCGAGAAACTGTAACCGTGCTTTGAGTTAGTTTGAATGACAAAAGGAAAGGGGTGAATATAGGACAACTTCCTCTGAGTTCCCCCGAATCTCCTATGAGTTCCTTTGGAGAGATCATGAACATTTCCGCTTTACAACGACAGTTTAATCAAATCGGCGCGACTTTGGCGGTTAATGTGGTTCCGGCTAACAACCGCTTGTTGGGTAGCCGTTTTGCCCAGGCGCGCCCGGACTTTGTGCTCAATGTGCGTCAGATGGATGAAGGCGAATCGTTTACGCTGACCGTGGGTGAACCGGCTTTGGATCTGATCACCTTTCTGGCGGTGGATGTGCAGCCCCGTGACCGCCATTTGCTCTTGCTGGCAAAACCGTTGGTTAGCGGCCGCGACAAGGAAAAATTCCTCTGCGGTCACGATGAACGTCACTGGTTTGTGGCCCCCGTCCCGGCCGCGCAAAGCGTGACCAACGTCTTGCAGGCGAAGGAAGCCCTCAAACCGGCCGGTGTGACTCTGGCGCAACATCGCAGCGGGGTACGCCACAAGGATTGGCACAAGCGTCATAATGCGGGTTTCATCCGCCAGGGGGAATGGTTTTTCATCCCCGAACCGGCCTTCCGCATGACTGACAACCACCTGATTCTGCGCCACGAGCCGTTGCAGCGTCCCGGCGGGACCCCCCATGTGGTTGAGGAACTGTACCGCATCGGTGGGACAGCCGTTTATGTGGCCCCCAAACGCCCCAACGGTCTGACGGAAACGCAGTATCGCCGCCTGTTGGAGAAGCAACCGGCCGCGGCCGCGTGGCCCTGGCGTGTCATGCGTCGTAACCCCACCGTCTACGCTCGTGGCAAAGTCCGCCACCCCGATCACGCCACCATCAACCTGCCCTTCTGGCATCGGGTGTTGATGAGTGGGGAGACGCGGAGTAACAGTGTCGCTTTTTTGGATTGAGTTTCAGGTTTCAAGTTCCAGGTTTCAGGTTTCAGGTTTCAGGTTCCATAACACGTTTTGTGAACCTGAAACTTGCTAACTTGGAACCTAATGGGCCGTAAGCTCAGTGGTGAGAGCAGGCGTCTTATAAGCGTCAGGTATCAGGTTCGATTCCTGAACGGCCTATTCATGCCACACGCATCACGCAACACGGAGAAACATCATGGTCGCCGTACTCTTACTCAATGCCAGCTATGAACCCCTGGCCGTCATTCCCAAACAGCAGGCGCTGTCACTCATGGCTCGCGGCCGCGTCGAAGCTGTCACCGACGAAATGCATCAGGTTGGTGGTGTAAGTAGGGTATTCACCATTCCCACTGTCCTGCGGTTGCGCCGTTATGTCAATGTGCCCATGAGAGGTGCTCGTTGGAGCCGTCGCGCCATCTTCCATCGTGATGGTTATCGCTGTATCTACTGCGGCATGAAGATGGGCGATAAGCGCAAAGGGATGGCTCTGCGACGTGAAGATTTCACCCTGGACCATGTGATACCTCGTTCACGTGGGGGTAAAAATAGTTGGGGCAATACAGCCTGTGCCTGCGCCCCCTGCAATCAACGCAAAGGCAACCGTACTCCCCACGAAGCGGGAATGTCCATGCTGTGGGAACCCAAAACACCACGCGTAGATTATCTGGTGGCTTCAGGGGAAGTTCCTGAAGCGTGAAAATTTTATCTGCAAGTTTAGCTGGGACTGTAGTACCACGGAGGGGATGATATTCTCATGGCAAGCTTAAGTTCACGTCATGCAGCGCTTAAAATTACCTTGTATGATGTTAACAAGTTTGGTTGGGCCGAGGATTAACCTCCTTTTTAAAACTCCCCTAAACTGGCACGAGAGAAACGCGACTGGAACAACCTAACCAAACCCAGGGAAATGCCTCCCCTCCTCAAATAAAAAGGCACTTTTCCCGAACAATGCTCAAGGTACTCCCCTCCTGGTGCCGCGAGCCAAAGAGTAGCCGCCCTTGTCCCCCCAACAAGGGCGGTTTCGTTTTTAACGGGTGGTCAGTGATACTGGTCACTTTCTTTGACCCCGACCCCATTGTGTGTACCATTTTCTTCTGAGTGGCCGTAGTAGAGACCATTGACAAACCCCCAGACCGCGGCCGCGTACACCCGACTCCCCTGGCTTATTCTCTGCCGCATGTTATCCAGACTCTCCATCCGGTACCAATGCTCTTCGGTGGTGAGTTCGTATAACTCAACCAGCACCCCCCGGTGCTCTTGGGGTGAATGAAGGCGATTTTCTTGCCGCCCGTGCCAATAGTCGGTTCTTCGTTGATCAGTTGGATGCCTTTTTCTTTCAGGCGGGCCAATGTGGCATTAATATCTTCCACCTCAAAGCAGATATGGTGAATACCAGGCCCTTTCTTTTGCAGAAATTTTGCCACACCACTATCTTCAGTGATCGGCTTCAGCAGTTCGATGTCGCTCTCACCCGCAGGCAAAAAGGCTACATCCACCGCCTGATCTTCGACATGCTCGACATGGCTTAACTCCAACCCCAACGCCTCAACCCAGAATTTCATAGATTCATCCAGGTCAGGCACAATCACAGCGATATGGCTGATTTTTTTAATCATGTTGGTTCCTCTTGCTGTAAAACGTGGTGCGTGATTCTCACGGCTCTACGCACCACGCACCACATATCAAATCTCTCCACTGGGCTGATACTCTCCCCACACGCTCCGCAAGCTGTGGCAGATTTCACCCAGGGTTACGTCATTTTCCACGCAGGTGATGAACAGGGGCATGAGGTTGTCGGTGCGGTTCGCGGCCGCGACCAGTTGCCCTCGCAACGCCGATACCTTCTCATTGTCCCGCCGGGCACGGAGCGCGGCCAACCGTTCCCGTTGGGCCTGCTCAATCGCCGGGTCCACCCGCAACAACTCCATCGTCATCTGCTCATTCTTGTCCACAAACTGATTCATCCCCACCACAATGGTCTCTTTGGCCTGCATGGCTTTCTGGAACTGATAGGCCGCTTCCTGAATTTCTCGTTGCACATAACCGGCCTCGATAGCCGGGAGCATCCCACCCATCTCATCAATGGTTTTGATGTAGGCCAGGGCGCGGCTTTCCAGTTCATCGGTCAGCGATTCGATGAGGTAGGAGCCAGCCAGGGGGTCAATCGAGTCAGCCACGCCGCTTTCGTAGGCGATGATTTGTTGGGTGCGCAAGGCGATTTGGGCGGCTTGTTGGCTGGGCAGGGCCAGGGCTTCGTCACGGCTGTTGGTATGCAGGCTTTGGGTTCCGCCCATGACCGCGGCCAACGCCTGCAAGGCCACCCGCACCACATTATTCTCCGGCTGTTGGGCCGTCAGAGTACTCCCGGCGGTTTGGGTATGGAAGCGCAATTTCCAGCTATCCGGGTTTTTGGCCCCAAAGCGGTCACGCATGATGCTGGCCCACAAACGGCGGGCGGCCCGGAATTTGGCGATTTCTTCCAAGAAGTTGTTGTGGGCGTTGAAGAAGAAGGATAAC
Organism: Candidatus Trichofilum aggregatum; assembly: GCA_016716885.1. Classification (GTDB taxonomy): domain Bacteria; phylum Chloroflexota; class Anaerolineae; order Promineifilales; family Promineifilaceae; genus Trichofilum; species Trichofilum aggregatum. The sequence goes on from JADJUV010000016.1 coordinate 11,995, forward strand.
TGGCTGGCAAATTCATCCACGTCCAGCCCGGCCTCGATGGCCGCCTGGACATAGGTGATGCCATCGGCCAGGGTGAAGGCGATCTCCTGGGCGGCGGTGCTGCCTGCTTCGCGGATGTGGTAGCCGGAGATGGAGATACTGTTCCAGTGGGGAACTTCGCGGCCGCAAAAGGCAAAAATATCCGTGATCAGCCGCATGGAGGGCCGGGGTGGGAAAATATAGGTTCCGCGGGCAATATACTCCTTCAAAATGTCGTTCTGGATCGTGCCGCGTAATTTGTTGGTAGGCACACCCTGCCGCTTGCCGATGGCGATCACCATGGCTAACAAAATGGCGGCAGGCGCATTGATGGTCATGCTGATGCTGACTTTATCTAGCGGAATGCCATCCAGCAAAATCGCCATATCGTCCAGCGAAGGAATGCTGACCCCCACTTTGCCTACCTCGCCCAGCACCATAGGGTCGTCAGAGTCATAGCCTATTTGGGTGGGCAGGTCGAAGGCCACGGAAAGGCCGGTTTGCCCCTGGCCGAGCAGGAATTTGTAGCGGGCATTGGACTCGGCGGCGGTGGCGAAACCGGCGTATTGGCGCATGGTCCAGAAGCGGCCGCGATACATAGATGGTTGTACCCCCCGGGTAAACGGGTATTCGCCAGGAAAACCAAGCTTGTCGTCGTAATCGGGATCAGGGTCCGTGGGCAGATAAAGGCGTTCAACGGGGATGCCGGAACTGGTCTGGAAGGTGGGTTGGCGTTCGGGGTATTTTTGGATAACGGGCTGTAAGGTTTGCGCTTCCCACCGTTTTTTTTCATCGGTTAAAGGATTCATGGGTAACTCGTAGGAACTCAAGTGGATAGGTGTATTCGTGTGTTTATCTACGGGTGGTTGAATAAACCAACACCCCAATAGCTTTATACACGAGCAGACTGATTCAGGATAATACGCGGCCGCGATCCTTCACAGTTACAAACGTCATATTTTAGGGGGATAATCCACAGATGGCGAGGGGGATGGGTGATGGGTGAGGAACAGTTGAGGCACGGAGTCCTCAACTGTTTTTCTTATCCCAACTGCCCGGTGACAAACCGGCGGGCGGTTTCGGCAAGAATAGCCGCGCCCAGAGGCATGACATTTTCGTCAATGTCGAAAATATCGGTGTGGTGGTTACGCATGACCTTATCCGGCGTTTGTGCCCCCAGGAAGAACATCGCACCGGGAGCTTTTTGGGTCATGTAGGCAAAATCTTCGGCCCCCATGCCAAACGGCTCATTTTTAATGACAGGTTCCCCCACCAGATCACGTGTCACCTGACGCATCCACTCGTTCACCTCGGGGAAATTGACCATCGCTGGGTAGCCTTTGGTCAATTCAAAGCGATATGAGCCGCCCATCATCTCGCTCAGGCGCAGTGCATTTTCCACTTCAAACCACAGTTTTTCCCGCGTGGGTTGGTCAAAGGAGCGAATTGTGCCTGCCAGATGAACTTCGCCAGGGATAACATTGGTGGCTGAGCCAGCCTGGATCATACCCAGACTGACAACACAGGGGCTAAGGGGATTGATGCGGCGGGAAGGAATGGCATAAATGTCGGGCAAAATCGAGGCCAGCATGTGGAGTGGATCACTGCCTTCATGGGGGGCTGCCCCATGACCCCCATCGCCACAAATCCAGGCACTGAAGGAGTCTACGTTAGCCAAACTGGGGCCATCACTGAAATGCACTTCGCCGCTGGGCAGGTTGGAAATAACATGCAGGGCAATGACCCGATCCACCCCCACCATCGCGCCATCGTCAATCATGGCGGTGGCTCCGCTGATACCGTTTTCGTCAAAGGCTTCTTCGGATGGTTGGAAGAGGAAACGCACGCGGCCGCGCCAACCCCCTTCGCTCAAACTTTGTTTCAACAGGTGGGCCACGCCCAAGAGCATGGCGGTATGGGAATCATGGCCGCAAGCGTGCATAACACCCTTGTTTTGTGAACCATAGGCCAGCCCCGTCTTTTCCATAATAGGCAAGGCATCCATATCAGCGCGAATGGCGATCACTGGCCCATCGCCGGTGCCCATCTCCCCTACAACTCCGGTCTTGCCCACCCCCGTCTTGATGGTAATGCCACCAATCTCCTGCAACGTATCCGCCACAAGGGCCGCCGTTCGCACTTCCTGAAAACCAAGTTCCGGGTGGGCATGAATATCACGGCGCAGGCGGATCAGTTCATCTTTCAAGGCTTGGGCACGGGCTAACATAGATTTACTCCTAAAGATAAAGGGAGCAGAGTGGCACAGCGGCAAGGTGGCAATGTAAAATGGTTTCCTGCAACTCTGCAACCCTGCCACTCTGCAACTCTGCCCCTACTGCACAACGGTATAAATCAACGGGCGGCGACCGGTTTCGGTGTACAGGTAACGGCTCAACGCTTCTTCAACCCGGGCTTCCAACACTTCGGAACCAGCCTGATAAATGCTCAGGGTACGGGTAACCACTTCTTCCGCGCCCTCGATCAACCCTTCTGCCTGCTCTTTTTCTAGATTGGCAAAACCACGGGTGATGATACGCGGCCGCGCCCGAACCTTCCCTTTCTCGTCCAGACTCACCGCCACCAAAAAGAAGCCATTTTCGGCCAGTTTTTCTCGGTCACGCATGACCGGGATATCAATTTCGCCCACACTTTGCCCGGCCACGAATACATAACCACCTGGAAGGCGCTCACTGATCGTCAGTTTATCTTCGGTAAGCTCCAACACCGTGCCATTTTCCACCACGGCGATATTTTCCGGGGCAATGCCCATCTCCTGGGCAATTTTGCCATGCTGAACCAGATGGCGTAACTCCCCATGAATCGGAATGAAGAAGCGCGGCCGCACCAGGTTAATCATCAGCTTCATCTCTTCCCGGCTGGCATGACCCGACACATGCACCTGGGCTACATGCTCATACACCACATCCGCCCCTGCTTCATTAGCCGGTTGATGATGCGGCTGACAAACTCCTCATTGCCAGGAATTGTGTGGGCGGAGAGCACCACGGTATCCCCCGGCTGAATGCTCACGTTACGATGACGCCCGTGAGCCAGCCGCCCCATCACCGAAGTCGGCTCCCCTTGTGAGCCGGTAGCCATAATCGCCACTTGATGGGCCGGATATTTATTTACCTGGTCAATATCAATCAACATGCCTTCGGGGATATCCAGGTAGCCCAGTTTACGGGCCATTTTGGTGTTTTCGCGCATGGAGCGACCGGTAATGGCGAGTTTGCGGTTATATTTCGCGGCCGCGTTCGCCACCTGCTGAATCCGCGAAATCAACGAGGCAAATGAAGCCACAATAATGCGCCCCGTTGCCTCCTTAAACAAATCATCAAACGCCTCCGTAATCACCGCCTCCGAAGGCGTCCAACCGGGTTTCTCCGCATTCGTACTATCCGCTAACAAACACAACACCCCACGCGCCGAAAACTCCGCCAATTTAGCAAAATCCGGGGGCCAACCATCCACTGGTGTATGATCAAACTTATAATCCCCCGTATGCACTATCAATCCAACCGGCGTCGTAATGCCAAATCCCACACAGTCAGGAATACTATGCGCCACATGAAACGGCTCCACTAAAAACGCCCCAATAGCAAACGCATCCCCGGCCTGAACCGTCTTCATTGTCGCCTTAGCCAAAATGCCCGCTTCCTTTAATTTAATCTCAATCAACCCCATCGTCAGCGGCGTAGCATAAATAGGCGCATCAATCTCCTTCATCAAATGTTCCAACGCCCCAACATGATCTTCATGACCATGTGTAATCAACACCCCCTTCACCTTTTCCCGCTTATCCAACAAATACTGATAGTCCGGGATAATCAAATCAATCCCTAACATATCGTTTTCCGGAAACATCAAACCGGCATCAATTACCAGTATCTGATCCTCATATTCAATAACCGTCATGTTCTTGCCAATTTCCCCCAAACCACCCAGAGGAATAATACGCAGTTTCTTATTCATACAAACTCCATCGACAAGCTCGTCGGCCACACACACCAAATACAAAGAAATCCCACTTCGTGTGGAAATAGAATTTCCTACTCAATTGTTGTAACCCAGATTCACCACCTGGGAAGTGATGCTGTGCACTTTATTTATACGTTCAACAAAGCCCAAACGACCGTGGCAATGAAGACAAATAAAGCACAAAGAAAGAAGGTAAAGGGCCACAGTGAAGCGCCCGAAGTTTTACCCGAAAAAACAACCCCTGACACTGGTGCCGCCGTATCATTAATACGAATCAATATTACAGAGATATTGTCCCCGCCCCCCCGCGCATTAGCCAATGCAATGAGCGTACTTGGTGCATCTTCCAGACTATTCCCTTGAATAACCTCAGCCAACTCCTTATCGCGCACATAATTCGTCAGCCCATCCGAACAAAGCAACAAAACATCCCCTGCCTCCCCTTGCACCTTAAACACATCCACATCCACTTCATCTTCAGAGCCAAGACTACCCAAAATCACATTTTTACGTGGATGGTTCTCCGCTTCTTCAGCCGTAATTGCCCCTTCTTCTACTAATTTAGCCACCAGGCTGTGGTCTTTAGTAATCTGTTTAATGGTTCCATCGCGGTAATGGTAGCCCCGACTATCACCTACATTAGCAAAGGTTATCTGCTCCCCATCAATGACCACGGCTACCATCGTCGTCGCCATCCGCGACTTACCATCGTTCTGTTCTACCATCAAACGGCGCAAATCAGCGTTAGCCGCCTTCATCGCCTTGACCAGCCGCTTGCCCCAATCTCGTTCACCCCTATCGGCCAGATAGTGAAAACGCATCCGTTCTGTTGCATGTTCGCTGGCTACTTCCCCGGCATCCATCCCACCTGCGCCATCGGCCAAAACATAGCACCAGCCATTGAGGAATGCATCCTCAGCCTGTGTCGGTTCACAAGAAGTAAAATAATCTTCATTGTGATCACGCACCCGTCCGACATCTGTTTTTAGTACAGCCGTAATTGGTGGATTGGAAATCATAAGCCAATTATACAAGATGTTGCTTTTTCACCCAGAGAAAAACAATTCAGCCCACTTTTCGCCTTCACCAGAAAAATCCCCATCTCAGGCGCTCCAAACACCCCGTCGCCTCAGTTGCACCCCTGCTGGTGCTTCGGGGGACAGTTTACAAGTTTCACCTTTGTGGGCCGGGGGAGGCGTTTGGCTGCTCAAAACCGGACTCCTGGTATTTCCCATTGGAAGGGTGGATAGGTCTTCCGACTAAACCTGCTGACTTGTAAAACTGTCCTAGTGCAAGATTGAGGAGGAGCACGCCACGGCGAACTGTTTGAGATTTCAACTTTCTTCCGAACAGAGCACTAACCCCCCGGCAGGGAAATCCGCTATTCAACCTGCCATGACAAAATCCACATCGTTCCGCTATAATAGAAAATCATCCAGTATTTATCTCCAGTGGCGTTCTCCTTGATTTTATCGAAGGTCATCCTAGCATGAGTGGATTAACAACCAGACAGCTAACCGGTAAACGTGAACGTGTCGTCAATCTCAACCAAAAATCACAATTGCAACCAGGAGATATCCTTCAAGGGCGCTATCGGATCATGGGTACATTGGGGGTTGGCGGTTTCAGTGCAGTTTATCAGGCTCGAGACTTGCGCTTTGCTAACGTCACCAAACTATGTGCTATCAAAGAAATGACCAATCTCGCCTCAGACCCACATCTGCGCGAGTTGACTATCCGCTCTTTTGAACGCGAAGCCAGTATTTTGGCAACATTGGATCACCCAGCCATTGTTGATGTCTATGATTTTTTCAGTGAAAGCGACCGAAGTTATTTGGTTCAAGAGTTTATTCGGGGGAAGGACTTAGATGCATACCTGGAGGCAAATGAGGGAAAAGTCATTCCTCAAGAACAGGTGATTGATTGGGCCTTACAGCTTACAGATGTACTTATTTATCTGCATAGTCAAAAACCCCTCCCCATCGTCTTTCGGGATCTCAAACCATCCAACATCATGTTAGATCCCTTTGGGCGGATTACGCTGATTGACTTTGGTATCGCCAAAATCTTCGAAGGGGGTGAAAAGGGCACTATGGTAGGTACAGAGGGTTACTCACCCCCTGAACAGTACCGCGGTGAAGCCACTACAGCGGGTGACATATACGCGCTTGGAGCCACGTTACATCATCTGCTTACCTTGCAAGACCCCCGACTTGAGCCCCCCTTTTCTTTTACAGAGCGCCCTATTCGGGCGTTGAATTCCACGGTTAGTCCGGCGCTTGAGGCAATTATCATGCGCTGCTTGTCCTATCAAACAAAAGACCGCTACCAGACGGGCATGGAATTTAAGGATGCACTTTTAACCATTCTGCAAGCTGGTACACCAACATCACCAACCACAAAAATTGGCACAGGCATCCTGGCAACACCAATTGTTGATGGCAAGGCGAAAGAAGTGAGTTTGCCAAATCCCCGCGAAGAAACGATCTCCACAACCGGTTCGCTGGGGATTGTGCCTCTCTGGATGTTCAAGTGTGAAGATGAGATTCGCTCCAAGCCTGCCGTAGATAGTGGGCTGGTTTTTGTGGGTGCGTTTGACAACAATCTTTATGCTGTAAAGGCAAATAGCGGCGAGTTTTTTTGGAAATATCCCGCGACAGATGAAATTGCTTCTTCCCCGTTTGTCTACAATCATCACGTTTATATTGGCTCAGCGGATAATCATCTATATTGTGTTAAACAACACAATGGGCGGCTTAACTGGCGTTTTGAAACGCAGGGGCCCGTCTATTCTTCGCCCAGGGCCGAATTCGATCACGTTTTTTTTGGTTCGGATGATGCCCATCTTTATGCCGTGAACGCCAGCAATGGCAAACTAGCCTGGAAAACACAGGTGCATGGTGCAGTGCGTTCTTCACCATGTATTCATGATGAACTCATCATCATTGGTACTGAAGGCGGTTATATTTTTGCTGTTGATTTAAGTGGGAAGATCAAGTGGCAATATCAGGCTCGAAGAGCGATTGTGTCCACTCCTGTCGTCGTTGATGATATGGTCATTTTTGGCTCATATGATGCCACGATTTATGCGCTTGATGTGGCTTCGGGTTGGGCGGTGTGGCAGGTGCGAACGAAACGGCCTATTGTGTCTTCGCCAGTGGTGAGCGGGGATATGCTGTTCATTGGTTCTTCTGATGGCAGTTTGTATGCCATAGATATCAGACGCGGCCACAAGATGTGGTCTTTTGATACCGATGGGCAGGTAGCTTCGTCGCCGGCCATTTGGGAAAGGTCGGTGTATTTTGGTTCAACAGATGGTTATGTATATAGTGTCGATATGAAACGAGGCCAAAAGCGGTGGCGCTTTGACACAGGTAGTATGGTCATTAGCTCACCTACGATTGTTGATGGCATTTTATACATTGGTTCGACGAATAAGACACTGTATGCTTTACCCGTATAGTGCCTTGCTGGACATTGGCGTTTTTCGTGCTGACCTCTGGAGACTAAGAAACTGTAGAGGCTGAGAGATTTCAGAGGTCGTTCTAATTTGCGCCAAATACCCATGTCTTAGGCTGTAAACGAATGGCTATTGAAGATTTGCTCATTAAAACTGGTATGGGGGTTCCCCAAATCCGAATTCCGCTCTTCGGGGCAGGAAAGACAGGTCTTTGGGGAACCATTCTCTACCTGGGTTGTTTCGGGAAAGTTCAATAGTCTGCTTCTGGGTTTGGTTATTGTTATACTGGGCAAAAATCATCATCATTCATTCTCTTTTGAGGTTGGTACCAATTTGCATTTAGAATTGGCGCTGCTTTGAGAGATTTCAGTTGTATGCTTGAAGTTTTCTGCCTAGTTATTTACTGAAATTTGTTCCTTGTTACTTTCGCTTAGTAGAGAAGAGAATACCTTGTCAACACATCAAGAACCCCTACCCGATGCCGATAGTAGTGAAGAGAAGAAGACCGAAAGGCCCCTGGTTATGGAGACGAAACCGTTATTCCCCTCGGTCGTTATGATGGATGAAGATCAGAAATTGCTGGACACGGCACCTCTGGCGCAACAAAAATATGACCCTGGAATTTTAGAGACGGTTATTAGCCGATCAGTGGTAGAACTGCCTCTCGTCCCTATGATTCATGTGGTGCAACGCTCTCATGTAGGGGCAGTCCGCCGTCGCAATGAAGATTCCTGCTGTGTTTTTATAACGGAAAATGGGGGTGAAGAGATTCTTCCCGGCATCGGTCTTTTTGTAGTGGCCGATGGCATGGGAGGGCACTATGCTGGGCACGAGGCCAGCCGTAAGGCGTCAAGATTTTTTATGCATCATGTGCTGGAGAAGGTGTATTTGCCTCTTTTGCAGCGGGATGGGCCGTCTGGGTATCAGGAGCCTATTCAAGAAGTGATGCTTCGCGCTGTGCAGGTAGCGCATCAGTCATTGCAGAACCCGGACCCGGAAAAGGACAGTGGCACAACATTGACGGCGGCATTGATGGTTGGCAAGCGTTTATATGTGGCTCATGTAGGGGACACGCGGGCTTATTTGGTGACAGAGGATGCCATGGAACAGATCACTACGGATCATTCCATTGTGCAACGACTGATTGATGCGGGGCAGTTAACCGTGGATGAAGCGGTTATGTACCCGCAAAAGAATTTGTTATACCGTGCTTTAGGGCAACAGGGGCCGCTTGATGTGGATGCCTATACACGGTCTTTACCCCGAAAAGGGATGTTGTTTTTATGTAGTGATGGCCTATGGGGGCTTCTGGGTGATGAGATAATTCGTGAGGTGTTACAACGGGATGTTTCGTTGGACGAAAAAGCGGATATTCTTGTAGAACTGGCAATAAAGGCCGGGGGTCATGATAATGTAACGGTGATTATTGTGGATTTTACGGTGTAGGGGTCTATTGACCTAAGGGGGCACCGCGGCCGCGGTGCCTTTCTCGTTGTCCTTTCTCATTGGTGGTGTGAACTCATGGAAAATGCCCTGAATATCACTGTCCAGGCGACCGCAAATAGACTGGGGGCTTTACAAACTTCCCAGCTTCTTTATTTGTTGGTCAATATTCACCCCCCGGCTGAATTTCAACAGTCGCGTACATCCCTCAATATTTGCCTGGTGATAGACAAAAGCACATCCATGCGAGAAGAACGGTTAGATCAGGTTAAGACCGCGGCCGCGCTCATCCTCGAAAAACTCACCGCCAACGACAACCTTTCCGTCATCACATTTAGCGACCGAGCCGAAGTCGTCGTCCCCAATAGCGCCGTTACCAACCGCACCACCCTCATGGCCCGCGTCCAAAGCATACAAGCCTCCGGCGGAACCGAAATCTACCAGGGACTTGCCTTAGGCATGCAAGAACTGTCCAAACAACTAGGCAAAAGGGGCTTAAGCCATCTCGTTCTTCTCACTGACGGCCATACATACGGTGACGCCGAACAATGCATCGAACTGGCCCAACGAGCCGCCAGCCGCAATATTGGCATCAGCGCCCTCGGTATCGGCACCGAATGGAACGACCAATTTCTAGATGCCCTCGTCGCCCCTTCCGGTGGACAATCTGCCTACATTGACGACCCCAATCGCATCCTGGAACTTTTACAAGAACGCGTAAAAGGATTAGGTGCTGCTTATGCCCACAACGTGCGTATCATGTCCCATTTCCCGGAAGGCATGAGCATCATCTCAGCTTTCAAAACAGCCCCTTACGCCCAGCCCCTCTCACCCAATGCCAAAGGAATCAGTTTAGGGGCCTTGGAAGGTGGTCACACCTTATCTATTCTCCTGGAAGTAAACGTTGCCCCTGCCCAAGCTGGTACCACCATACAATTCCCGTTGGGCATCGTCGCCGATGTACCTCAATATCAATTACAGAATCATGAGTTCTCCGCCACATTTTCGTTGGATATTGTCACCGGACAACCTCATGTTGAACCACCGGTTGCCCTGGTAGAAGCAGTTCAGGTACTCAATCTATACCGCATGAGCGAAAAAGCCTGGCAAGAAATAGAAACCGGACATCTTGACAGAGCAACAAGAAGGATGGAGCGGCTAACTACCCGCTTATTCGAGGCCGGATATGATCATCTGGCCCAAAATGCTCGTATAGAAACCGAATTGTTGCAAAAACAAGGTACAATTTCCGGAGAAGGTCGCAAAAAATTGAAATATGGTACGCGCGCCCTCATGACTAAAAACAATGGCTTGACGGAAGAATAGACTATGACAACTTGCCCTGAATGCGGACATCAGGAAAAAGCGGGTGCTTTGTTTTGCGGCGAATGCGGCCGCTTCTTGCTTGACGAACGTTTAGTGCCCCAAGCAAAAGCTGGCGCCGCTCCCACAACAAACCGAAGCGGCGCCCAATTTGATACCGGCAAACACCCCAGCCTACACACCAAAGAATTCAAATACCGGCCACCCTTTGCCGAAAACCTGCAACCACCCCCACCCAACCTGGTGGGTCTAGAACTTGGCCCGGATGTAGAAATACAACCGCTCATCTTCATCGTTCCTAACAGCGGTAGACGTATACGGCTGGAACTGCGCGATGAAATCATGATTGGTCGGAGCGATCCATCTAGCTCAACTCTGCCCGCCCTAGATTTAGCCAGAGACAATGGCTCCCAACTAGGTGTTTCCCGAACCCATGCCCTTATCCAAAAAGTAGACCGGGGGGTCACCATCATGGATTTGGGTAGCACCAATGGAACCTACCTCAACAATTACCGCCTGCCCCCCGATCTACCTTACGCCCTGCGTAGCGGTGATGAAGTAAGATTCAGTCACTTACTGGTGCATATCTTCTTTGGCTGATGAACCGTTTCACAGCAGGAAAGCAGAATGCCCTATGTCTTGTTATTTCCTGGAGCCATAAGTCCATACCTGTAATCCTGGCATTTCCACACATCCGGCCAAGCAATCGGAACAATAAGAGCTTGACAACCTAATCCGAAACATGTCCGTTTATGCCCGTTATCCGTAATAACGGCTAATTCCTGAGGCTAACGCATGAGTATTTCCATCATTGTCCATATTAACAACGAGGATGCAGTCGTGGGTGAAATAGATAGAATGCCCAATCCTCAAGACAACATCATTATCCTAATGAATCCGCGCCGTAGAGATGGTAAAGATATACATTATCTGGAAGATGATGTCTCTACCCTTATCGTTCCCTGGCACCGCGTCAACTTCATTCAGATTCTACCAAGTGGTAGCGCCGAAGAAGTGATTGGTTTTGTAAGAGAATAACATGGTCGGCAAAGTCCCAAATACGCTGGAGCAAACCGCTCCTCGCCTCATTCTAGTTGTAGATGACGAACCCCGTATGATCCGGTTCATTCGTATGAACCTGGAACTAGAAGGGTATCAGGTTATTGAAGCCCGCAATGGGCTACAGGCTCTGGAACAAGTCCGCCAACATCTACCTGACCTCATCATCATGGATGTGATGATGCCTGAAATGGATGGTTTCGAGAGTCTGCGCTTACTGCGTGAAATCTCCACCGTGCCCATCATCTTACTCACTGTAAAAAGCGACGAGGAAGATCGCATCCACGGGTTGGAACTGGGCGCAGATGATTATGTGACCAAACCATTCAGCCCGCGTGAGCTAAACAGCCGGGTCAATGCCGTACTGCGGCGAGCTGAATGGCCGTCCATACAGCCGCGCACTGTTTTACGCATTGATGAGAACCTGGCCGTAGATTTCAATCGGCATCAGGTTATCGTGAAGGGTGAACGCATTGATTTACGGCCTACAGAGTACCGCCTGCTCAGCCATCTCATTCAAAACGCGGGCTGGGTAGTTCCTCATGACACCTTGTTAGCCAAAGTATGGGGATATGAGTACCGGGATGAAACCCACTATCTGCGTTTGTACATTAATTACCTGCGCAAAAAAATCGAAGACGATCCAGCCAATCCTAAATATATTCTAACGGAGCGCGGCGTTGGTTATCGTTTTGTGGATTTCCAAAACCGTACCGAAGAATAATGGATGATGGTTCAGGTGAAAAACCTATGACAATTCCTACGACTATCGTCATCTTTGGGGCATCAGGGGACCTGACCCAACGCAAACTCATCCCTGCGCTTTTTCAAAATTACCTGAAAAAGCGTCTGCCGGAACCCTTTCTCATTGTTGGTTCGGCCCGTCGCCCCTGGAACCATGAGGAGTTCCGAGCCAATTTGCAGGCAGGGTTTCAAGAGTTAGCGCCGAATGATTATCGCGAAGATAAGTGGGCTGAATTTGCCCAACATATCTGGTTTACTCAGGGTGATCTGGATAACCCGAAAGATTTTGCCCGCTTAGCTCAGACTTTGCCGGAACTAGAGCAATCTTCTACTGCTAATCGCCTTTACTATCTGGCGATTGGCCCAGAATATTTTGTGACGGTAGCGGAGCATCTGGCGGGGGCTGACTTGCACACGGAAAACGGGGGTTGGCGACGACTGGTCGTAGAAAAGCCTTTTGGTACTGACCTGGCTTCAGCCCATGCCTTGAACCAGGCCCTGCACCAATATTTTGCCGAACCACAGCTTTATCGTATTGATCATTATCTGGGTAAGGAAACGGCCCAAAATATTCTCTTTTTTCGCTTTGCCAACGCGATTTTTGAACCGCTATGGAACCGCAATTACATTGCGAATGTGCAAATAACCGCCGCAGAAACAGTGGATGTGGGGCACCGGGCCGGATATTATGATAAGGCTGGGGTTCTGCGTGATATGTTTCAAAACCATCTGTTTCAACTGTTGTCTCTCGTGGCTATGGAACCTCCAGCTTCGTTTGATGCTGATATGGTACGAAATGAGAAAGCTAAGTTGTTTGCCGCTATTCGCCCCATTGCCAGAGAAGATGCGGTATTAGCCCAGTATGACGCTTACAAGGATGCGGAAGGGGTAGCGGCAGATTCACGCACACCAACTTTTGCCGCCTTGAAATTGAACATTGACAATTGGCGTTGGAAAGGGGTTCCGTTTTATTTGCGTTCGGGCAAGGCCATGGCGCGGAAGAACACGGAAGTGGTGGTGCAGTTTCAGCGACCACCCCATCTTATGTTTCATCTGGTTGATGATGCGGATTTTACGGCTAATAAATTATCTATCTGTATTCAGCCTGATGAAGGCATTCATTTGCAGATAGAAACAAAGGTTCCTGATTCGGACCAGGAGACAAATCCTGTTTCTATGGAGTTTCATTATCAACATTCATTTAAGGGGCAGGCATTGCCTGATGCTTATGAGCGACTTTTGTTGGATGCGCTGGAAGGGGATGCTTCGTTGTTTACCCGGAGTGATGGCATTGAATACGCCTGGCAACTGATTGATCCGGTGATTGATACCTTCGCGGCCGCGTCCTCACCCCCTCTTCATACCTACAAACACGGCAGTTGGGGCCCCGCGGCCGCAGATGACTTACTATCTCAACAAGGCTTCCGCTGGGAAACAGGCTGTAGCCACGATGAATAACTCCACCCCAAATCAGCCTCCCTCAATCAACAACCTATGAGCACCGACCACCTGAAAGAAAAAGTCGCCCAACGGGCTATTCTAGAAATCAACTCCGGCATGATTGTCGGGCTAGGCACAGGCAGCACCGCCAGCTGGGCCATCCGCTTACTGGGGCAACGCCTGCGCCAGGGCGAACTCACCGACATCCTGGGCATCCCCACATCCGAAGCTACCGCCCGGTTGGCCCAGGCTGAAGGTATACCGCTAACCACCTTAACCGATTACCCGGATATAGACATAACGTTAGACGGGGCAGACGAGGTTGATCCTCACCTGAATCTGATCAAAGGGTTGGGCGGAGCGCTTCTACGCGAAAAAATCGTCGCCACATTCTCCCGGCGCTTCATCATCATGAGCGAGGCAAGCAAACGTGTAGACCGACTAGGAACCCGCGCCCCCGTACCCGTAGAAGTGATTCCCATGGCCGAATGGCCCATCACGCTCTATCTACAAAATTTGGGGGCAACCGTAGCTAAACGGTTCCAGGCAGACCAGGAAACGCCCTTTATCACCGACGAAGGCAATTGGATATTGGATTGTTACTTCGCTAACGGCATTGTTAACCCTCTTGCCTTAGAATTAGCTTTGCGCTCTCGCCCCGGCATCGTCGAAAATGGTCTTTTTCTGGGCCTTGCCTCAGATGTTATGTTAGCTTCTGAGATGGGTGTGGAGCATTTACGGCGCTAATGGAATTGTTATGAACAGTAAACCTAGTTGGATCGGCTATGTGTTAAATGGCCGCTATAAAATTGAGGAACCCCTGGGACAAGGGGGCATGTCGGCGGTATATCGGGCTACGGACCCCAATCTACGCCGCACCGTCGCGATCAAACTCATCCACAGTCACCTGGCTGCGGATCCCGAGTTTGTGCGTCGCTTTGAAGAAGAAGCGGCCGCGGTCGCCCGTTTGCGCCACCCCAACATCATTCAAGTCTTTGACTTCAACCACGATGGCAATACCTACTACATGGTGTTGGAATATCTGCCCGGCTACACCTTGTTGGAGAAGTTAGAGCGAGCCAACCAGCAAGGCCAGCTTCTATCTCTAGCCGAAACACGCGACATTATGATTCCCTTGTGTGAAGCGGTAGCTTATGCCCACCAACAGGGGATGATTCACCGGGACCTCAAACCAGCCAACGTAATGATTAACCCCCACGGTCAACCGGTGCTGATGGATTTTGGCATTGCTAAAATCGTGGGCGGAGAATCTATGACGGCCACGGGTGGTGTTATCGGCACCGTCGCTTATATGTCGCCAGAGCAAATTCGTGGTGAACGACCTGATCACCGGGCGGATCTGTATGCGTTGGGTATTATCCTGTATCAAATGGTTACAGGCCGATTACCGTTCCAGGGGGAAAACACCGCCGCTACAATGATGCAGCATCTGAATACCCCGGTGCCGGATGTGCGTCAGTTTAACCGCAACACTCCCCCCGTTCTGGTCAATATCATTCAAAAAGCTCTGGCTAAAGATGTGTCTCAGCGCTTTCAGTCGGCGGAGGAGTTGGTTTTTGCCTTACGCCAAATAGGGATGGACGCGGCCGCAACGAGCGTTCGTTCAGCCCCCACGGTTCCGACCTTCACGGCCCCAGCAACCGGTATGCAGGCGCCCACTGGCCCCATGACTGGCCCGGTAGCCACACCCGCCAAACGGCCCCGCTGGCTCATCCCCGCGGCCGCGATCGTTACCTTGTTCACCCTATTACTTTGCCTCACCGTGGCCGTTGTGGGGGGCAGGGAGCTTTTTGGCAATACTGACCCCACGGCCACGCCTACTACTTTCTTCGTTGCCTCAGCCCCCACGGCTACCACAGCCAATGATGACCAGGAAGAACCGACCGGAGCCAGTGAGAGTGACGCGGCAATTGCTACCGCGGCCGCGACAGCTACCACTGCCCCCACAAGCGCTCCCATCAACACATCTACCACTGCCCCACCCCAACCTACACCGTCCCTTGTGGCTTCACCCACCCTGATTGCCACCGCTACAACTGTGCCCACCAACACACCGCCACCATCCCCAACCGTTGCCCCATCACCAGTCGCTACCGAGGGCCTGCGGGCAGAAATCACGGGCATTACTGTGGTAGACGGACGTTATAGTGTTAGTTTTCAGGTTTTTGGTTACTTCTCCGATACATCCAGCACCCATGTGCATTTCTTCTGGAACACCATTGCCCCTGACCAGGCTGGTGTGCCCGCGAACCCCGGCAATTGGAAACTCTATGGCAGTCCCAGCCCCTTTACCGGCTACGCCGTATCTGAGCGCCCCTCAGGGGCCACCCAAATGTGCATTTTGGTTGCCAACCCCAACCATTCAGTCCAACTTGGGACAGGTAACTGCATAAATTTACCCTGATCTCGCTCCACCTCTTTACCTGGCCTGAGTTAGAAGCTATAGCTCATTGGGGGTTTTGGTTCGTAGTGACCGCTTTAGCGGGCTAGTGTTAGCCCGCTAAAGCGGTCACTACGAACAATTGCTATAGGACACCTTCACGAACAGAAACCTCACCCCTAACCCCGCCCCTGGGGCAAAGAACTTTTTTAGGCCGGGTTGAAGCAATAAAAAAGCCCCGACAATGTCGGGGCTTTTTTATTGCTTCATACCAATTCGCAGTGATTATGCTTTCTTGAGAACAGGCAAACCATTGCGGCTTTCGGCAACCTGATAACCATCCGGAACAGCATCTAAAGCTCCATCTTTTTCTTCTTTAGCGAAGAAATAGATGGTCTGCTTACGGCCATTCTTCAATGTCGTTTCGCGATTGTGCAAAACGTATTTGTTACCCTTAGAGTTAGTGTAAGTATATGCCATTTCTGTTACCTTCCTTACCTTAAAAGATGTGATTTTTCTCTCTGGTAAAACGTCATTCACCAGTGTGACGCCCCCATCTTAAAACAACTCACCAGAGAATGCAAGGGGTGAATCTGATTTTACCAGAGAAAGTTCACCGATTCTTCATCTTCTACCTCTGGTAGACCGTTTTTGGACTCGTGGTGAGCGTACGAGAAGTGAAGGTGTAAACATTCAGTTCCTCTGTCTGTCCTTTAATATTTGGGTAAAGCAGGTTCAACCTCATCCGCCCAGCGGTTGATGCCACCGGTCAGGTTGAGCATCTTGCTAAACCCGTGTTGCTGTAACAAACGAATGACATCAGCACTCCGCGCCCCGGTGCGGCATTGCACCACCATCTCACGGGCGGTATCCAGTTCGCCCATTCGTTCCAACACCTTGCCCTTGGGGATGAGGTGCGCGCCCAGGTGGCTTAGATTGGAGATATCCCACTCATGCGGTTCACGTACATCGAGAATGACCAGATCGTCACCCCGATCCAGCCGCTTTTTGAGTTCGAGCGGAGTGATTTCCGGCACGGTGTTGCCATTCTGGTGACCATCAGCCTGGGTCGTGAATTCGCTACGGTCGTGAGCGGGCATCCCACAGAACTGTTCGTAATCAATGAGCTCGTGGATGGTGCGATTTTGGCTACAGATGGGGCAGTTAGGGTTTTTACGCAGGCGCACTTCGTCAAAGGTCATGTGAAGGGCATCATATAGGAGTAAGCGGCCGCTTAACGAAGTGCCAATCCCTAACAGGATTTTGATGGCTTCGGTGGCCTGGATGGCGCCGATGGTTCCGGGCAAAACCCCCAGGACACCGCCCTCGGCGCAACTGGGAACCAGACCGGGTGGTGGCGGTTCGGGGTAGAGGCAACGGTAACAAGGGCTGTCTTCGTAGTTGAAGACGGAAGCTTGCCCCTCAAAGCGGAATATGCTGCCGTAGACGTTGGGTTTGCCCAGCAGGACACAGGCGTCGTTGGTCAGGTAGCGGGTGGGAAAGTTGTCTGTACCGTCTATGACAACGTCGTAGGGGGCGAGCAATTCCAGGGCATTGGCCGAGGTGAGGGGCACATCGTACAGGTCAAGCTGGACGTGGGGGTTGATGTCGCGAATGCGATCCGCCGCGCTATCTAGTTTGAGGCGACCCACGTCTTTGGTTCCGTGGATGATCTGGCGTTGCAGGTTGGTGTAGTCCACCACATCATAATCCACCAGACCGATGCGCCCCACGCCCGCGGCCGCGAGGTACATGCCCAACGGTGATCCCAAACCACCCGCCCCGATCAGCAAAACGCTGGAGGCTTTTAGTTTTTTCTGCCCGGCCATGCCTACCTCAGGCATGATGAGGTGGCGGCTATATCGTTTGACTTCTTCATGGGAAAGTTCGACGGCGGCAGGGTCTATTCGTTCACGTAAACTCATAATATCGTCTCCAATTGACGGGATAGTTTCTGGCTATCGGTCAGGCCGTAGTTGATCTGTTTGACGACGCCCTGACCATCTACCAGGATGGTGGTCGGCAGGGTAAAGACACTGTACTGCCTGGCCCGTTCCAGGTCAATGTCGGCGTCTATTTTCTCAAAAAGAACGCGGCCGCTAAAACGTTGTCGCACCGGTTCAAGCAAAAGGGCCTGGGTATGGCAAGGGGCACAGGCATCGCTGCGGAAGTAAAGCAGGGCCGGTTGGGTAACGGGCGCGGCCGCGAGGGTTACTCTTTGCCGGTGAACACGCTGGAATACCTGGAAAGCCAGCCAGCTCAGGCTAATGATGAGTAGGGTCAGGGCGAGTCGTTCGATCATAGGGGAACTCGTGGGGTTCGGGGAACTCTAGGAACTTGTGGGAACTCTGGGAACTAGGCGTGAGTTCCTCTGAGTTCCCACAAATTCCCCTCAGTTCCCCTGAGTTCCTTCTTATCTCCCAATGGGGCGGGCGGTGAAACCGGGCACGCCCAGACGATGAAGCTGGTAGTAGAGGAAACAGCCCGCGCAAAAGCCCAGGAACAGGTTCAGGGCGGCCAGGATGATGACTAACCAGACGAGTGCCCAGCCTACGGTTGCCAGTTGGGCCAGGAACGCGGCCGCGGCCGCCATCACCACCACGCCGCCAAATCCCTGAGCAAACCGGTGCGGTTCCGGGTTATCCACAATCACATCCGGGCGAATGAGCTTTAGGGGTTTTCAGGGCAAACAGATAAACCGCCTTAAACAACCCCCACTGAGGCACAGCCGTGCCTACCAGCATAACCACCCCCACCAACAACACCAGCGGTAGATTGTCCAGTACAAAGGCCAACACCAACAGGCCAATGATAAACGCCTGATTCACACGTAAAGCGGAATGATCAACTTTTCGGGTCGGTTGTTGTTCGTTCATAGTTCACCTAAATCAAGATCATGGGGCGCTGACGATTGATGATTGGTGTCACGCCAATCTCTCAATCTCTTAGTCTCTCAACCTCCCACCCCTCCCGCAATAGAAGGAATAATCAACAACGTATCCGTCTCCTTGAGGGGTGTTTCTGCCCCTTGCAGGTAACGCACATCTTCCTGGTTGAGATAAATGTTGACAAAACTACGTAACTGCGGCCCCTCAAACAGATGTTGCCGCAGGTCTGGGTATTGGTCGGTGAGGTCATTGAGGGCCGTGCCCACGCTGTCACCGGTAACGGCAACGGCACTTTGGCCACCGGCATAGGGGCGAAGCGGGGTAGGAATACGAATTTGGGCCATTGGGTAAAAATCTCCTTGAGCAAAGTTATTCGATTTACGATTTGCGATTTTTGGTTGCGACCATAGGGTCAGGCACGATAAGCGCCATTTCCTTGAAACCGGGGCGGCCGGTGACGCCTGCCATCTTTCAAATAATCTCCACTATCTCTTCAACAAAATCTGTCCGGTCGGTTGTGAGTTGCCAGGAGCGGCTTTGGCGGGGCTGACCGTCGCGGATTTCGGTGATGAGGTAGGAGTAACCGGGCCAGGAAGCCCAGGCAAGGTCACGGGGTGAGGCAATGGGCGGGTGATTAGGATGGCTATGAAAGACGCCGATAACCTCTAAATCCTGGTCCATCGCCGCCAATTCAGCCTGGAGCATATCAGCGCCGCTGATTTGGAACCGTTCTGGTTTTTCGGCCTCAACGGGCCAACTGTTTTGGGCCGGATGCAGGGCCACAACGATATTGTCCTCATTTTCGATGCGTCCCAATAGCAGGCCACACCCTTCGTAGGGGAAGGCGGTGACGCCGTGGGCGTTGATGGTTTCTTGGAGTGTTTGCGGTAGTTTGAGCATGATGGTTATTGGTCTATTGGTGTATTCGTGTGTTGGTGAACCTAACCTGGACGAGCCAGAACCAAAGAGGTTTTTGCCACAAATTTCACGAATTAACACGAATTTTTATTTTCCCATTCGTGCTAATTCGTGAAATTCGTGGCTGATCTTCTTGTTTTCTGTACAAGAAGTTGACTGGCAAGGTACTAATACACCCATACATTATTCTTCTATTCCTTCCAAAAGCGGTCGCTGACGTATTTGAAGCCGTTGTCGGGCAGGACGGTGACGACGAGGCCGTGTTCCAGGGTACGGGCTACTTGGAGAGCCGCAACTACCGCGGCCGCGGCCGATATGCCCACAAACAATCCCTCTTCTCGGGCCAATTGCCGGGCCATCCGGTAAGCATCTTCCGTGCGGACGGTTATATCTTCATCGGCTAATCCCTCATCATAGATGCCCGGTTTGATGGCGGTGGGCATATGCTTCAACCCTTCCAGGCCATTAAACGGACTATCGGGTTGCATGGAGATGGCTTGTAGGGTCGGATTCAACTCCTTCAGACGACGGGTTGTGCCGGTAAAGGTGCCGCTGGTTCCCAGGCCCGCCACGTAATGTGTCACCTGTCCACCGGTCTGTTGCCAGATTTCGTTGGCGGTGGTGAAGTAGTGGGCCTGCCAGTTGGCCGGGTTGTTGTATTGGTTGGCATAGAAGATATGGGGATGGTTCGCGGCCGCGATCTCCCGCGCCCGCATAATCGCCCCATCCGACCCTTCCAACGGGTCGGTGTAAATCAGTTCCGCGCCATAAGCCTGCAAAATCACTTTGCGCTCCGGGCTGGCATTGGCGGGCAAGGCCAGTTGCACCTTGTAACCACGCGCCGCCCCCAACATGGCGTAGGCAATGCCCATGTTGCCCGATGTAGAATCTAGTAAGGTCATGCCAGGGCGCAAAAGCCCGTGAGCTTCAGCGGTACGGATGATGTTAAGGGCGGGTCGGTCTTTAACGGAGCCGCTGGGATTGAACCATTCCGCTTTGGCAAAAATTTGGACGGTGGGGGGCAGGGCCGCGGCCGCGGTCAGGCGGCGCAGAGGCAACAACGGCGTATTACCCACCAGACCTTCTGGGGTTAGCGGCACAGCACGGCTCAAATCAACGGATGGGGCGGCAACAGGGGGAACTGTCGTCAATAAGGGGGATTCTACAGGTTGTCGCATGGGTCAAGTCACTCCTAAAACATTCTGGTCAACAGACAACAAAAAACGGTCGCGTATCGCTCATCTCGTTTAACCCGCGAGGAGAGCCGCCACCGTTCACCTTGTTATCTGTTGTTCTGTTTAGGAACGACCCGCCAGAATGATTTTTATCTGGCGAAAGGCGAAGGGGCTTAGCTTCCTCGCCTCATACACATGCACCATGTCATAAGAGCACCTTATTTCATACTTATTGACGTTTATCAATGCGTGTCAGAATATAGCAACCTTCAAAAAACAAGTCAAGCCAGGAAATTATCTTCTTGCGTTCTGCCAACGCACGGGTTGGGTTTGTGAGCAAGAACGCTCTGGTTTGTGGGTTTTTGACCAGGCGAGTGGGGGAATTCTTACGGCGCAATATTTACGGGGGAACGCGGCCGCGCCCAAACGTTCCATCCCCATTTTTACCATTCTCTCATTTGGAATAAAGCCTTACCCTGTTATACAGTTACTTTAGAATTTGCACCCTTGACTGTTTTGGCGGTGGGCCATTTTGGGGGGATATTCATTAACAGGAGCCAGATATGAAAACGTTAGAACGTCTTTTGCATGAACCCATGAGCGCCCTCACTCACCTTTTTGGTGCCCTCGCCTCTCTGGTTGGATTGCTTATATTGGTTTATGTGACCTGGAATCAGCCTGGTAAGCTGGTTTCAGTAGCCATTTATGGAGCCAGCATGGTGGTGTTGTATAGTGCCAGCACCCTCTTTCACGGGGCCAAAGTGTCTGAAAGTACCCGCATGTGGTTCAATCGGGTGGACCACATGGCAATATTTCTGCTCATCGCTGGAACTTACACCCCCATTGTTTATGCCATGACCTATGGTTCATTACGCGGCTGGATATTAGGCGGGGTATGGGGCGTTACCTTGTTGGGTATCGCCTATAAACTGTTCAGCCCCCGTATTCATGGCCTCTTTAACACCACTATATACATCGCCTTGAGTTGGGGCAGTGCTCTACCTCTGTTGCTATTGTTTGACATAACCTTAGCCATCCCCTTAAACGGCTGGCTTTGGCTTTTGTTAGGGGGCCTGATTTATTCGGTAGGGTTTATCACTTACTATTTCCAACGGCCTGATCCCTGGCCCGGTGTCTTTGGACACCATGAAGTGTGGCACCTATTTGTTTTGGGGGGTAGCCTGTGCCACTTCTTGTTTATCCTCTGGTACATCGTTCCCCTTCAGCAACCTATCGGCTAGGCGAAAATAAGCCCAACTTCTGGAAATCTCTTAATCTCTCAGTCTCCAGAGGTCAGCGTAAAAACGCCAAACGCCAGTCGGTTATAAAGTTTCCCCTTCCTTGCCTGGGTGATGGATGGATTAATCCATGGTTGTGGGACGAATACGGGCGGTGAGATCACGCAACTGGCTAAATCGAACCGGCTTGACCAGCACAAGTTCAGCATCCGTGCGTAGAAATTCAGCCGAACGGGCATCGGCGGTGACGACGATAACCTGGGTTTTAGTCAGCCGTTCATCCTGGCGGATGTATTTGAGGATGTCGGTGCCAGCGACATTGGGCAGGTGCAAGTCGAGTAAAACCAGCGCAGGCACGATTTCGGCCAGACGATTGAGGGCCAGTTGCCCATCGCGCACGACCTCAGTGGCGAAATCAGCGTGCTGCAAGGCTTCAGCAAAAATATCAGAGAGGTCTTTTTCATCTTCAACAATGAGAGCCAGGGTTTATTCACGACCGTTTCTCCTGGGGGGTGGTCAACGGCAACACAATCGTGAACGTGCTACCGTGTCCTTCTTGACTTTGCAGAGAAATTGTACCACCCATTAAAGTCGTTAGCTGTTTGACAATTGAAAGGCCCAGACCGACGCCAGAATATTTGCGGGTCATGGAATAGCTGGTCTGGCGAAAGGCATCAAAAATATAGCCTTGCGCGTCTTTAGGAATACCGCGACCCGTATCGGACACGGAAAAGCCCCAATTGGTTTCATCCAGGCGAAAAATGTGCAGATGGATATGGCCGCTGTCGGTAAATTTGATGGCGTTGCCCACCAAATTAGCAATGATTTGGTGTAAACGTTCCAAATCGCCCACCAGAACGGCGGGCACATCGGGGCTGGTGTCGGCGGTGAGGGTCAGGTTTTTGCTCTGTGCCATAAGGCCCATGACATTGAGCAGGTGAGTAACTAGTTGCTGGGGCGCAAAAGGGCGCGGAATGAGGATGAAGCCGCCAGCTTGTAGATGAGCCTGATCGAGCAGATCGTTGACGAAATAGATCAGTTCTTCAGTCCGTTCCATAATGTGCTGCGTAATATCGGTCTGGCGGGCACTGACGGACCCGTAAACACCCAGGTTCAGCATTTCCGCGTACCCCAAGATGGCATTGAGGGGGGTACGGAGTTCGTGACTGACTTTGGCCACGAGTTCGGCCTGAAGACGATTGGCTTCCAGGGCTTCATCACGGGCCAGGGCCAGGGCCTGTTCGGCCCGTTTGCGTTCCACCAACTCTTCCTGGAGCGATTCATAAAGTTGGGCGTTTTCCAGGGCTTTGCTCGCGGCCGCGGCCACTTGTTGCGCCAGTTGTATCTCCGCCTCGGTAAACACCCGCTCCACCGTCGTATTTAATCCCAGCGTGCCAATCACCTTCTGATGACGCAACATCGGCACAATTAACACCGTTACCGTGCCTCGGTGCCGGGCAATGGGTGCTAACGCGGCGTAACGCGGATCCGTTTGTGTATTTTGAACCAGCAAGGGGATAGCATGGGTCAACACATATTGGGTCGTGGGATTTTGGGCGATGGGGATAATCGTGCCGTAAGCGGGTGGCTGTTCTTCGCTTAAATATTCGGCCACAATACGCAAATTTTCTTCTGGCTCATCGAGCAAACCAAAAGCCGCTGAAGGCAAATCGAACGCTTTTGCCACTTCCTGGCACAAAGTTTGTAAGACGGCCTGCGCATCCAGGGTAGAGGTAACTGCCGCAATGACCTGGTTGAGCAGTAATGACTCCCGCAACTGGCTCTCTAACTCCTGCTCAATATATTTGCGGTCAGCGATACTACGGGTTAACAAGCCATAAATGGTCTGCCCAGCTACCGTAATGGTCTTACCCCGGGCTTCCCCAATGACGGTGCTGCCATTTTTGTGCTGTAAGGTTACTTCCTGGGTCACGGACCGTTTTACCGTGATGATTTGCTGAATAAGGGGGTGACATGGAGCGGCGAAGAGGATGAATAGTTCGTGACCGATGAGTTCGGAGGGGCCATAACCACTGGATTGGCTGGCATTGCGGTTACAGTCTAGAATGCGGCCGCGTTCATCATAGATGATAATATTTTCAAAATCGGATTCGGCCAGGGTGCTAAAGATGTCCGCCCGTTCGGTAGAGGCCAGTTCATTTTGCCGCACATGTTGAATAAACGCCTGCCACGCGGCCGCGGCTGGGGGATGTTGCGTATCCAGTCCAAAGGCTTTGAGTTGCTCTTCTAATGTGGTCATAACAAATGACGAACCTGGCTAACGATACTCAACCTAATTGCCGGGATTGTACCTCATTCTCCACAACCGCTCGTGAACAAGTTGATGAGATTATGGCGCGCTCTGCAAACAGTAACCGTTCAGTTAGGTTACATCAACGGATTAAGAAACAAACGGATTTTCCAGAGGCTACTCTTAATCCGTTCCTTTCCAAATCCGTTGATGTAACTAAAAATGGCACAATATGGTCTCTGGATGGAACGGTTACTTGCGAATATTCAAGAAATGAATCATCTGGCAAGAAGATCAGACACGAATTGACACGAATTTTTATTTTTTCTCATTCGTTTAATTCGTGGCAAAACCTCTTTGGTTCTGGCTTGCCCAGGTTAGGGGAAGAGATGCGGGTTTGTACTGACCCACTCATACAGTTGCCCAATCCCCTGAGCCGGAGAAATGTGTGGTTGCCAGCCCAAAAGTCTGTTGGCTTTGCGGTTATCAGAGATAAACACTCGTTGATCCCCTGGTCGCCACGCCTTAAGTTCCGCGGGCACAGGCTCACCTTTTAGGGCCGCCAACATGGGGCCAAACTCCCGCCACACTGACAGCGTGTTTTGGGGACCCCCTCCCAGGTTAAATGCCTGCCCGGCCACCTGATCAATGTGCTGGATGCCCAGTTCATACGCCCGGATAAGGTCTTGCACATGGAGCAGGTCACGCACCTGTTTGCCATCGCCATAAATGGTGATGGGTCGCCCTTTCGCGGCCGCGATGACAAAATGGGCCACCCACCCCTGATCCTCTACCCCAAACTGGCGCGGGCCGTAGATGCAGGATTGGCGCATGACCAACGTCTTCAGCCCATAAATGCGGGCATAATCCAACATATATTGATCGCCCGCTCCTTTGGAACAGCCATACGGCGAATGAAAATCCAGCGGGCAATCTTCCCCCACCCCTTCGGGCTGATGGGCATACACATAACGGTCAGCCGTTTCGGTGATGTGCAGGTGCTCTAAACCGCCATACACCTTGTTGGTTGAGGCATAAATGACCACCGCCTGCGGACATACCTGACGCACGGCTTCAACCACATTAAAGGTTCCCAGCGCGTTTATCTCAAAATCCTCACGCGGGTTCTGCACTGAGAGCGTCACCGCCACCTGGCTAGCCAGATGGAGCACCACGTCACTCCCGGCGATGGCCTTGCTCAAGGCCGCAAAATCACGAATATCGCCTTGGACAAAGGTCAAGTTGGGGTATTCGGGCAGGGTAGCCAGCCACTCCAGGTTGGCGCGGCCGCCGATACGGGTCAAATTATCGAAAATGGTCACCTGATGACCCTGGGATAAAAAATGGGCGGTGCTATTGCTACCAATAAAACCCGCTCCACCAGTGATAAAAATTTTCATCTTTATTTCTTCCTCAACATAGTGGCTCTTTGGGAATTTAGGGGGTGAGACCATTTGTAGGGCAACCCGCCAAATCCCAAAGACCCTGGATGATGACCCGCATTTAGTCAGTCATATTTTATACACGGGCTTAAGCCAAAAATAGCACCCCATTTATTTCTATGGCTCTCCAGATCGGACGGGGTGAATCAGGGGTCGCGGTTTTAGCCGGTCAAGTCGTTCCGACTAAAGTCTCCACTCCCCCACTAAACCCGGTAGAGCCGTTTTATCCCTCTAAACGGGCGGATAAGGTCTGCCAGGCCCCCTCAAGTCGTTGCCGGTAGGCGTCGTCTAATGGCTCGATGGTCATGATGCAGGCATCTTCACCAGTGTCCTGATAATACCGCGGCCGCAATCCCACCTGTTCAAACCCATATTTGCGGTACAGGGCCTGAGCGACTTCATTACTACGCCGAACTTCCAGGGTAGCCAGTTGGGCCGGGTGAGAATAAGCGGAAAACAGAATTTCTAGCAACAGTAATTCGCCCAGCCCGCGGCCGCGCCAGCCCGGATCCACCGTGATAATGCTGATATGAACCTCATCGGCCAGCAACCAGTACCCGGCATACCCCACAATCCCGGCCGTCTCATGGCTCAAGGTCACATAATGAGCAATTTGGTTCTCGGCCAACTCATGGGCATAGCCACTGGCGGTCCAGGCCGTGGGAAAAGAAGCCAGTTCAATGGTCAGAACTGGTTCAATATCAGCCAATTGCATAGGACGTAGTTGCCAGGGTGAGGGGGGAATAAGCATGAGGCAATGGAGGGGATGGAGACATCAATAAGCCACGGAAGGAAGCCCTGAATGGCCCGCATCAAAACGAACTTTTCTAGCTTCCTTGCACGGCTGGCAATGGCAATTTTTGCCGTCGTCTGCTACACATCGCGCAAGTAGATGGGCGTCAGCGTGGCCGGATTATCGGTTTGGTTCTTGCGCAGGCGTTGCCAGCCCAATTCGGCCAGAAAACCGGCACGGCGGGGTTGGGCCGCGGCCGCGAGCAGATGAAAGTTACGACTGCGGCCGCGAATGAGTCGGGCCGGACCAGGGGCTATCTCTCCCGCAAAATAAACGGGGCCAGATTCATCCGTCGTTAGTTTCGTCAAAACTTCTTCCCAGGTTAAATTTTCCGGTTTTTGTTCCGTGCGCCAACCAAAACGCTTTTGCCAGCGATACATCGCCACACAAACCCGTGTGCGCCCCGCTTCAACCACCAGGAGTAAACTACCGGGCAATTCACCTAACCCCGCGGCTAAAATATCCAGCGTCGGAATGCCCACCAAAGGGATTTGATTAGCCAGAGCGATGCCTTTGGCAAAACCCAGGCCAATACGTAACCCGGTATAAGAACCAGGCCCCAAAGCGATGGCGATGGCTTGAAGGTCGGTTGCGGCCGCGGCCGCTTGTCCTAACAACTGCATAACGGCAGGGGCCAATTCCATCGTCTGCGTATTCCGTGCCCGCCAGCCCCACTCCGCCACAATCGCCTCACCATCATGCAAGGCCAACCCTGTCCAACTTGTTGCTGTATCAATTGCTAATAACATAGAATGTCAGTTACTAAACACCAAAAGCATTACGACGAAATTCCTGGAGCAACTGCGCCGAACGAGTCCCTGAAGCTCCCAGGCGCAAGCCACGGCGCGTTTCATTGACATAGCGCAACATGATCCACAACCGATCCTCGGGCAAATGAGACAAAATTCGTTCCGGCCATTCAATCATTAACGTAGCTCCCCCGTAAAGCATATCTTCCAAACCGGTCGTAATCCAATCTCCGGCCCGTGCTTCACCCGTTTCGTCAGTAGCTTCCAACCGATAACAATCCACATGGTACAAAATCCGCCCATCCTTCGCTCGCGGGTACTCATTAATCAGGGTGAAAGTAGGACTCGTTACCCGAAGGATGTCCCCCAACCACGCCCAACCCCTCTAGCCAGTGCCGTTTTACCCGCTCCCAAATCACCAGACAAACAAAGCACATCACCCACCTGGAGTAACTCACCCAAACGCACACCCAGGCGCACCGTTTGCTCAACGCTGCTACTAACAAAATCCAAACTCTGGCTGTCTAATATGGCCATTATTGCCTACCATAGCTTGTGAGAAAAAGATTCTGGCTGTAGGGGCAACCGTTGTGGTTGCCCTCTCCTACGTGGGCAGGCACAAGGCCAGCCCAAACCCCAAATCATTATCTTGAGGTCTATATCAAGGACACAGTTTACTTGACGCTTTGCCAGAAAAAGGTGTCAATCACCTTGTAAAACATCAAAATACCTTAAACCATGTCAAAATTGTTATTATACCTTCTCAAGAGGATCATGGTATCATTAACCAACAGTTGTGACGAGGAAGAGGAAGTCCCCATGCGTGTGCTGATCATTTCTGATATTCATGCCAATTTAGTTGCCCTTGAAACTGTATTACAAGACGCCAAAGGCCAGTGGGATGCTTTATGGTGTCTAGGAGACGTCATTGGTTATGGTCCAGACCCTAACGAATGCGCCGCTCTATTAAAAGAACTGGCTCAAGTAACCCTCTCTGGCAATCACGACTGGGCTGTCCTGGGCAAAATAGATATCAACACCTTTAATCGGGATGCCCGTATCGCCATTAGCTGGACTCAGGAAACCATAAACGAAGATACCCGCCAATATCTGGATAATTTGCCCGCCATGATTATCCGGGACCCTTTTACACTGGCTCATGCCAGCCCCAGATACCCGGTTTGGGAATACATTCTGGACAAAGGAACGGCTGCCATCAACTTTGCTTACTTTGATACCCCCTGGTGTCTGGTTGGACATACCCATACACCCGTTATTTTTGAAGAAATAGATGGACTCCGCGTGGCTATCCACGCCCCCAATTACAAAGAAAGCATGCACCTCAATGGTAATCGCCTGATTATCAATCCAGGCAGTGTCGGTCAACCCCGTGATTCAGATCCTCGCGCCGCTTATGCCATTCTGGACATGGAAAAAATGAACTGGGAATACCATAGAGTGGCTTACCCCTTTGAAGAGACTCAAGAACGGATGCGTCGCCATGGTTTACCTCAACGCCTCATCGCCCGCCTGGAATTTGGCTGGTAATTTCACGGTCTTAACTTGGCCAACGTTGGTTTCACCAATACGAGTTACGGTTACTTCCACAGAATATTGGCGCTCTTGACAAGTAACGCTAGTAGTTCAACAAACATTTTTTGTCAGGTGGCTGTGGCCGGTCTCCCGACCGTGCCACCCATCGTTATCCGCTGTACGAGTCAACTGAGAAAAGCCGAAGAGTTCCTTCTTCGGCTTTTCTCGTTTATTGTGGCATAAGGAAACTGCGGAATCGCTGATATCCCAGAAAACAACAATCGATGGAACTGTTGGCCTGGTTCTATCGTTTTAAGGACAGATGAAAATAATCAACGGAGGTCAATTATGCGAGGCAAAGGTTTGTGGTCCTGTTTATTGATTTGTATCCTGATGTTAGCGGCTTGTGGTGGCGCAGCTGAGCAGTATACAGCTAGTTACGACATGGATGATAGTGGCGCCAATACTCGGTATAGTGAAGAGGCGGCGATTGAGGCGGAAGGGAACGCAAGTGCTCCTTCGTTCTATGATGAGGATGGTAATAGTGGAGAATCACCCATATTGAATGATGCGGTATCAGCTCAAAATCAGACGGTTGAACGGCTTATTATTCGCAATGGCACCCTCAACCTTGTCGTTACCGATACGGAAGAAGTCTTGCAGGAGATTAGCCGATTAACTCAACAAAGGGAAGGCTGGGTCGTTAGTAGTAACGTCTATGACTATTATCCTGATGCCAAAGCAGGGACTATCTATATTCGTGTTCCTGTGGCTCAATTTGATGCCATCATGGATGCTATTAAGGCGATGGCCGTAGAAGTAACATCCGAATCCACTAATAGTGAGGATGTAACGAACCAATATGTGGATTTAAGTGCTCGACTGTCCAATCTTGAAGCAACGGCAACTCGGGTGCGTGCCTTTTTAGATGATGCGCGTAATGTTGAAGAGGCATTGGCAGTTAATCAGGAGTTGAGTCGCCTGGAAGGGGAAATCGAAGTATTGACAGGGCAAATCCAATATTTGAGCCAATCAGCTTCCTTTTCTAGTATCACCGTTAATCTGACTCCCGATGAAGCCACGCAACCGGTCAGTGTAGCGGGTTGGCGGCCGCAAGGTGTAGCCAAAGATGCGTTAGAAAATCTGATAGCTACATTGCAGAATCTGGCCGATTTCCTCATTTACTTTGTCATTTCTGGGGTACCTTGTTACTCCTCTTTGGTATCCCCCTATTCCTCATCATCCGTTGGGGTTGGCGCCGCTGGCGACGTGCTGTCCCCGCCGCGGCATCTACCAAAGCACCTTAAACTACAACAGCTATTGTTCGTAGTGACCGCTTTAGCGCAGTGTTTGGTGCTGGCGGGCGACACCCTCTAGCCCGGTTATTTGACAAAAGCGGTCACGACAAACCAAACCCCAAATGATAAACAGCTATAGTACAGCTTGGCAGAAGTATTTGGGGGATTAGTCTGAAGACCAATCCCCTTCCCCCTTCCTGGTGGGGGGGGCCCCCCCGGGGGGGGGGGGGGGGGGCCGGGGGAAGGGGAATGCTTAACAGTGCGGTTTTTCGGGGAAATGCCCCGAAAAACCGCACTCCAAAGTTCCCCACCCCTGGGGGCGAGGTTAGGGGTGGGGGTTTCCGCAGACAAACCAATACTGCGACTTGTCATAAAACCATAAGCTCACCTTTCGTAAAGATGGACCAGATTCCACAAGGGTTCCTCCTGCAAATGATGTCAACCCCGTGAATTTCCAAGGCGCCTTTTTGTTTAAGTTGACCAACCTCTGGCAGCGAAATATTGTTAGAGGTTGTTTGGCATTCACTGGCGATTGATGCCATAATAGATATACATCTAACTTTGTAACCGCGTTTTTCACCTCTTGGTGCTACTCATCACCAACTCTCTATTCAGGAACAGTCGCGAATTATTGATTTGTCTAACCTGATTTGACTCCCCTGTGTGGCCGAAATCTCCGCTTTGTATGGGTGTGTCTGGTGCAAGTTAACGAGCAAAATTACGCCCAATATCGTTTGAGATCAGCCGAATAAACCGGGTGAATAACCCTAATGCAAAAAGGACAAGGGAGTTTAATGTTTCATGAGATTGTGCTAAAGTTAGATGTAGCTACCGGCAAATCTTTATCAACCAGTTTAGGAGGGAAAATGAAAAGATCGAGACAGCATTATTTTTTTGCTCTGGCTGTTCTGGCGATTATGGCTATTTTAGCCTTGACCCGCACAGCCATGGCCGATACCGTAGCAGAACCGGCGACCAGTTCTACAGCGGCTTTGGCCCCCAATCAAACGGGACGTCACCCTGGTGATGTTTCCTTTTTGACTGGCCCTAACACAGGTGAACCCCTACAGATTGTTCAAGCTTATCTCAATGCTCACAAAGCTGATTATGGTTTAACTGAGGCTGACCTGAGTGATATGATCGTTACCGATCAATACACAGATGCTCACAATGGCGTAACCCATATTTATCTGCGTCAACGCTATCAGGGCATTGAAGTCTACAATGCCAATATCAGTTCTCATGTGACCGCGGATGGCCGTATTATTAATCTGTATAGTTCTTTTGTCAGCAATCTGGCTAATGCTGTCAATGTGACAGACCCGGCTTTGGCTCCGGCTGATGCAGTTACTGCCGCGGCCGCGGAAATGAGCCTCACTGTCAGCGAACCGCTCACTGTCTTAGAAGAAGCCCGTGGGTCTGACAGCCGCACTCTCCTCAGCCATGGTGGTATCTCCTTCAACTCCATTCCGGTCCGCCTCGTCTACATGCCCACACACTCTGGCGTCCTGTTGACCTGGGATATGGAAATTGAGACCTTAGACACCCTGCATTGGTGGAGTCTGCGGGCTGATGCCCTCAGTGGCAATGTGCTCTCAAGAACAGATTATGTTGTTCACGAGAACGAACCCGCATCAGCCAATCTTGCTCATGCCTTTGTCACAACCAACAATGGTTACTCCCCCCTGTTCAGCAGTGGTCAGAGTGGCAACACCCAAGGCAATAGCCTGGTAGGATCATATAATGTTTACGCTATGCCTGTTCATAGCCCCATTTATACTGTTCCCCTACCCCCAGCTGATGCCCGAAGCTTGATTAATGACCCGGATTATGCGCCTGCTTCTCCCTTTGGCTGGCATGATACCAATGGTGCCGCCGGGGCTGAATTCACCACAACCCAGGGCAACAATGCTCATGCCTATACTGACACCGACGCCAACAACACCCCTGATGCAGGCTCCAGCCCCGACGGTGGCGCTGGCCTGGTCTTCAATTTCCCCCTGGATTTAACCCAGGCTCCCAGCACCTACCGGCCAGCCGCCGTGACCAACCTGTTCTACTGGAACAACATCGTCCATGATGTTTACTACGCTTATGGCTTCACTGAAGCAGCCGGTAACTTCCAGGTCAACAACTATGGTAATGGTGGTTTAGGCAATGACTATGTTCGGGCCGAAGCCCAAGACGGTAGTGGCACCAACAATGCCAACTTCTCCACTCCCCCCGATGGCCAGTTGCCCCGGATGCAGATGTACATTGGTACCAACCCCACCCCGGACGTAGACGGCGACCTGGACAACCATGTTATCGTGCATGAATATGGTCATGGCATCTCCAACCGCCTGACCGGTGGACCCAGCACAACCAGTTGTTTAAGCAATTCAGAACAGATGGGTGAAGGCTGGAGTGACTGGCTCGGTTTGACGATTACCCACCCGAATGGGGCCACCGCAGACACGCAACGCCCCGTTGGCAACTACCTCTTTGGTCAACCAGCTAATGGGGCTGGCATTCGCCCTGCTCCTTACACCAGAGACATAACTGTCAATACCTACACCTATACTAACGTTGGTAGCCTGGCCGTGCCCCATGGTGTAGGTTTCCTTTGGGCAACTATGACCTGGGACATGTATTGGGATTTGATTGACGCGCATGGGTTTAACCCTAACTTCTATGGTGCCTGGAGTACTGGTGGTAACAATCTGGCTATGCAGCTCGTCCTGGATGGGATGAAATTGCAACCTTGTAGCCCCGGCTTCGTGGATGGCCGTAATGCCATTCTGGCAGCAGATCAGGCCCTAACCGGTGGGGAAAATCAATGTCTCATTTGGGAAGCCTTTGCTCGCCGTGGTTTGGGTTTCAGTGCCAGCCAGGGTAGTTCCGGCAGTACTTCTGACGGTACACCCGCCTTCGATATCCCCGCGGCCTGTTCGTTCCTGGGAGCAACCCCGGCTTCACAAAGCATTTGTGTAGGAACACCAGCTGCGTATAACGTAACGGTTGGTCAAGCCTTCACTGGGGCTGTTGCCATGAGTGCAGCGGGACATCCGGCTGGGACCACCGCGGTTTTCGCCCCCAATCCTGTTACTGCCCCTGGTAGTACAACTTTGACAATTGGGAACACCGCTGGGGCAGCCCCTGGGTCGTACAACATCAACATTACCGGCGTCACTGTCACTGAAACCAGTACCACCACGGTTGGTCTTGATGTTCTCAACGCGGCTCCTACCGCCCCGGCTCTGGTTGCTCCGCCTAACGGCGCCAGTGGTGTAGGTACTTCAGTAACACTGTCCTGGAATGCTTCAGCCAGTGCCACCGGTTACACCGTTGAAGTGGCGACCGATGCTGCTTTCACCAACATCATCCACACCAATACGGTTGCTGGTACCAGTGATAACGTGGGTGGTTTAGCCATCCTGACGACCTATTACTGGCGAGTACGGGCCACCAATCCTTGCGGTACAGGTGTCAACTCGGCTACCTTCAACTTCACCACAGGACAACAGTTCTGTGTGAGCACACCTATCACCATCCCCAGCAGTGGTTCGGGTTCACCTTACCCATCAAACAATATTGTCGCTGGTATCGGTACATCCGTGGTTGATGTGGATGTCATCCTCGATGGCCTGAGCCATACCTGGCCCGATGACCTTGACCTCTTGCTGGTAGGACCGCAAGGCCAAAATCTGGTCATTCTGTCGGATGCCGGTGGTAGCACAGATGCGGTGAATGCTGATGTTACCTTTGATGATAGCGCGGCCGCGGGCGTCCCCGACGCTGGCCCACTGGCCACCGGTAGTTATCGGCCCACCAACATTAACGATGGTGCAGATAGTTACCCGGCTCCGGCTCCGGCTCCTTCTGCTGCGACAACATTAGCAACCTTTAATGGCACAGACCCGAATGGAACCTGGAGCCTCTATGTGGTTGACGATGCGGCAGGTGATACGGGTTCGATCACAGGCTGGTGTCTGCAAATTGCCACCGGTGGACCGACACCCACACCGACAGCAACGGCTACAGCTACGGCTGTGCCACCCACCGCAACCCCAACTGCTACAGCTACGGCCACGGCCACAGTTGTAGCACCCACCGCTACAGCCACGGTACCGCCCACGGATGTTCAGTTGAGCAGTGTGGCTGGTAATCAGGCTGGGTCTGGTTGGTTTACAGTTGTCGTGGGTATTCTCTTGTTAGGTCTGGCTGGCTTCTTGTATGTTCGCCGCCAACCCACTCAATAAGTTTCGGTATCAACGCTAAACGTTGACCGATAAAAAAAGAGGTCATCCCTAATGGGGATGGCCTCTTTTTTGTTCTTGTGGGATTGGCGTTTTATTCGATAGCGGCGCGGATCGCGGCCGCAAAGCCGTAAAACGCGCTTGTCCCTTCCATGGCTAAAGTACGCGGCCGCGGCAACTCAATCGGTATATCAGCCATGATCGTGCCTGGTTGCCCATTCAACACCAATACCCGATCCGCCAGCAAAACCGCTTCCGGGATACTGTGGGTCACCATACAGACCGTGACCGGCAAAATCTGCCAGATACGTAAAAGCTCCTGCCCCATCTTTTCCCGTGTCAGGGCATCCAGTGCCCCAAACGGTTCATCCAGCAAAAGCAGTGCTGGTTCGTGAACCAGCGCCCGGGCTAAAGCCACCCGCTGAGCCATACCCCCAGAAAGTTGGGCTGGGTAATGCCGAGCAAAACCCGTCAACCCTACGATATCTAACAAGGCCATAACTTGTGCGTAGGTTGCCTTGGAGCTTTGTCCTTGAATCTCCAGGGGCAAACGCACGTTGTCATAGACCGTGCGCCAGGGCAGCAGATTGTCCTTCTGAAAAACCAGCCCAATCCGCTCAACCGATTGCCTCGGCGGTTGTCCTTTCAAATAAACCTGACCACCATCAGGGTGGAGCAACCCGGCCATCAAACGCAAGAGGGTTGATTTGCCCACACCGGAACGGCCTACCAGAGCGACGAACTCACCCGGCTGAATGGTTAACGAGACATCAGCCACAACGGCGAAGCCGTTGCCAAAGGTGTGTGTAACTTGAGCTAATTCGACAAACGGCGTTGGCATGGCTGTTCTGTTATGGCTGCGCATTTTGAACAAATTGGTTGGTGTAGGCCATCTCCAAATTTGTTACCGGTGCATCTAACAGGCCCATGCCTAGTAAAATCTCATGCGTTTTTGTCCAGGAAGCGGGGTCTGTTAGCCCCAGGTTGGGCGCCTGCCACATCGCCAGCGAAGCCTCTAACACGGGGCGACGGCTATCATCCAGTCCCTCAACATATTTTTTGCTTATCTCATAGGCGGCATCTGGGTTTTCCAGTGTGTCGCTCAAGCCCCGTAAGAGGGCAGTTACAAATGCCTGTACCAGAGCGGGGTTTTCAGACATGGTTTTTTCATTGGTGATGATGCCGTTGGCGACCATATCAATGTAGTCGGACACATAGAGAACCTGGATATCTTCACCCCGTCCGGTTAGTTGGACAGGCTCGTTGTTGGCATAACCAACAACAGCTTCAACTTGATCGGTTAATAGGGCTTCGACCTGGGTAAAGCCAATATCACTCGTATTAACATCTTCGAGGGTCATATTGTTGGCCTCAAGAAAACCGACGTAACCCACGTAGCTGGCGCCAAAGAAACCAGCTAACCCTACGCTGCGGCCGCGTAGCTGTTCCGGGCTGGTAATATTGGCCTCAGTTTTGCTGATGATGGCAATGGGGAACTTTTGGAACCACTCAAATACATAGACGACGGGTAACCCCTGTGCCCGCGCCAAAATTACCTGTTCCCCAC
The DNA here is from genome assembly GCA_016716885.1 of Candidatus Trichofilum aggregatum. GTDB lineage: Bacteria > Chloroflexota > Anaerolineae > Promineifilales > Promineifilaceae > Trichofilum > Trichofilum aggregatum. The sequence goes on from JADJUV010000016.1 coordinate 47,954, forward strand.
TTACCACGGCAAAGGGTAATTCGCCCGCCCCCACCAGAGCAATGCCGTCAGTTTCAAAGCTATAGTCAAACTCTATCTCTATGCCGGCTTCAGCAAAGTACCCTTTTTCTATAGCGACATAAAAGGGGGCATATTGCGGATCAGCAATATAGCCCATAGGCAGGCGAATGGTTTGTGGTGTCGCGGCCGCGGCACTATTATCCCCTTCCTCTGGCTCATTGACCGGTTCATTGCCGGTTCCCCCACAGGCTACTAGCAGCATAACAACTGCTATCAAAAGTAACTTAATCAGTTTACGCCTCATTTGTTTTACTCCTTCTATTAGATTAGACCTTATCGGAATTAGCATTATGTCACGTTAAAGTGCACAGGACACCGATTTTCTCTCGGCGAGTTGGCGTTCTTGGCGGCCAATTTCTTATTACCGATAAACTCCAGATGTTGAGACTAAGGAAAAAAGCTGAGTCCAGTGATACCTTGTGCGCTAAGTGAGCATCTAAAAATAACTTCCTGGTTTAGACCTGACAGGTTTCCGAAAACCTGTCAGGTCTGGGTGGAACTTATTTTTGGACGATTACTAACTATTAGGGGTAGCCGCTGCTTGCCAACGCAAAAGGCGCCGCTCCAATAGACTCACCCCTCCATAAAGCCCCAGAGCCATCGCCCCCAGCATCACAATGACCACAAATACCAGGTCGGTTTTGAACTGATAACGTGCGGTAATGAGCAGAAACCCCAACCCCTCACTCTTGGGCTGAACAAACTCTCCTACTAAAGCCCCAATGACAGACAAAGTAGCACCGACCTTCAGTCCTGCCAGCAAAATCGGCAAAGCCGCTGGCAACTCTAGCTTGCGGAAAATCTGCCAGCGGGTCGCGCGCAGGGATCGAAAAAGTTCATATTGCTCAGCCGGCACCGAGCGCAACCCCACAATGACGTTAATGAGAATAGGGAAAAACACCACAATCACCGCCACCAACACCCGGCTCCAGTAAGTTGAGCGCACCCATATGGTCAATAACGGAGCTATGGCAATGATGGGAATGGCCTGGGAAGCAATGAGATAAGGGGAAATGAGACGGGCCGCCAAGGGGGATTTGCTTAGCAAATATCCCAATGGGGTGGCAATAGCAATGCCAATAAACAACCCTGGTAATACTTCGCTCAGGGTAATCCAGGTATGTTTCGGTAAGCGGCCATCGGCCCAAACCAGGGCAAACTGCCGCGCTACATCCAGGGGGCCAGGCAGAATGAAACGATCATATTCACCCCAAACAACCCCCAAGTGCCAAGCGAACAAGAGTAAGACAAAAGAAGTTAAAAAGGTCAACCAGGGTGGTTGCCGACGCAAGTGTATCAACACAGCGTGTCACCTCATGACATGAAACTCGACGGCGGCAAATCTTTCATCTACCTGTGGTATATGTGAAAATGCTCATGCCGAATATGAAATTATGACCAACGGGTAGGGGAAAGAGGGAAGCCTGAACAGCCATTTCGCCAGGAAATGCCGCGGCCGCGAGCCTTTTTGGCGCTAAACCACACCCAACCAGGCGTGCGGCCGCGGCCAAAAAGGTCGCATTCATCCATCTGACCCATTTCAACCAATCTCAAAAAGACCAGTCCATACGCCGGGTCAAATGATAAACCTTCTTTCATCCAGACTATAACTGTCGGCTCTGGCCTTACACCAGATCTGCCCAAAAATCGTGGCCGATTCTCAGGCTCGCGGGCTTGGTTTGCGCCACCTTACCGCCGATCGGGAATTACGCCCTGCCCCGAAGGTTGGTTCTTGACCCATCAACAACGGGTTGAACCTTATGTGATTGTACAAACAAACTCATTATAACAAGCGAACCGTCAAAGAGAAAAATGGCCTGATTCAAATTAATCTCACAAACTAAAGGCTGATTCGCCCCATCGCCCACGAAAGATCAACCGTATTTCTCGAGATTACCAACCAAAGCCCAAAACGAAAGGTGTCAGGCATCGTGTGATCTGATATGATCCTTTTGTTAAGTTAAGTTGTATACAACCTGTCTCAACAACAAACAATTCAACTCAAACTATTGTGGGCCATAAGGAGACACTTTTTATGAATGAATCAAAAACAAATTTGCGCGTGGGGGTTTATATTGATGTGGCTAATCTGGCAAGAAACGGTGGGTACGGCATGCGTTATGACGTTTTGCGCGACTTCGCCTGTCGGGGAAGCGCCGAAGCCATCCGACTAAATGCCTATGTTGGTTACGACATCGAACGGGCCGAACGAGACTCCTACTATCGTCATGCTCAAGATGGCTTCTTTTCTTTGTTACGCGATTTCGGTTACAAAGTCATCGCCAAAAATGTCAAATGGTACACCGATGAAAACGGCAATCGCTTCGGTAAAGCCAACGCTGATTTAGACCTGGCCGTAGATGCCTTGTTACAATCAGAAAATCTAGATCGTGTCTTATTGGCTACCGGCGATGGTGACTTTGTTCAGGTCGTACGGGCTTTGCAGAACAGAGGCTGTCGGGTTGAAGTCGTCGCGTTTGAAAACGTATCCACCGACCTACGCCAAGAAGCCGATATGTTTATGTCTGGTTACCTCATCCCCAACTTGCTACCTACCAGTGGCACACGCGGCGGCCCGGCCTGGGGAGAATACGGCTCCAGGGTACGTGGCGTTTGTTACAGCCACAATGCCGAAAAGGGTTATGGCTTCATGCGTGTTCTTAAAACGCTAAGCCCCGGTTTAGGCAAAATTGACTCCCGCCAACCAGATTCCCCCTATATTAGTGTGTTTTTCCACAATTCGCGTTTGCCGGATCATGTGGACGTAGACGAATTACCGAGCCGGAATTATGTGTTTGAATTTGAACTGGCGGCTCCGGAAGGACGGGAAAATGGGTATCAGTCCAATTATATTCAACTGGTTAGCCCTCGCCCCTGGCGTCCTCCTGGTACAACCACGATCATTGAAAAACAAGACCGACCCCCAGAATCGCTAGCTGATCGTCATGAGCGACTAATGATGGAACAACGTATCATTGAACATCTTGATGAAGAAGATGATGACATGATGTAGCATAAAAAAAGCCCCTCATTACAGAGGGGCTTTTTTTTATCACTATTCCGGAGTCAAGGTTTTGACTGGAAACCGATATTTAGTTCAGATATTGGCGCAAATGACCGGCAAAGTTGGGGTGACGCAATTTGCGTAAGGCTTCTTTCTCTAGCTGGCGAATGCGTTCACGAGAAAGACCAAACATCTCACCCACTTCTTTGAGCGTGCGAGATTCTCCATCCTGTAAACCATAACGCAGACGTAAAATACGAGCCTCACGGGGGGTTAGCTGGTCCAATATTTCACCAATTTCTTCGGTGAGCATATTGTAAGCGACCGTTTCTGCCGGTGGCGGCGCTTCCACATCTTCAATGAAATCGCCTAATTCCGCATCTGACTCATCACCAACAGGCCGTTCCAGGTGAACGGGTTGGCGGCTGGTGCGGAGCATCCAACGCACACGGTCGGCGGGCAAATCCATATGAACGGCGATTTCTTCAGCAGTGGGCTGGCGACCATATTCCTGTTCCAGTTCTTGAGCCACCTGATACAGTTTGCTAATGCGGCCGCCCAAATGGGCCGGAATACGAATGGTACGGCCATGATTGGCCAACGCACGGGTAACGGCCTGGCGAATCCACCAGGTGGCGTAGGTGCTAAACCGGTTGCCCCGGCGGTAGTCATATTTTTCTACCGCTTTCATAAGCCCGACGTTACCTTCTTGAATGAGATCAAGGAACTGAAGACCGCGGCCGCGATATTTCTTGGCAATACTCACAACCAAACGGGTGTTGGCCCGAATCAAATGAGCGCGAGCAGCATCTCCCCGGTCTTTCATTCGATAGAATTCTTGCCATTCTTCATCAGAAAGTCCACCTCTATCCATCTGCATCGTGGCGGCCCGACCCGCCTCAATTGCCTTTGCCAGTTGAACTTCCTCATCTGCTGACAAGAGCGGTTGTTGCCCCATTTCCCGAAAGTACAGCCCTACAGAATCGTCAATCGGTACGGTGCTGAGATCAAAAAGAGGGGCGGCATGGGGATCCTTGCTGTTGCGGCGGTGTTTGTTACCCCGATAAGTAGCCAGTTCCTGTTCTAACTCTAATTCTAGTTCCAGGTCTAACTCTAGTTCTAGGTCTTCTTCATCTATAACATCTTCCAGCGGACCACTTAAATCCAGATGGTCAAGGTCAATATCGTCTTCACTCTCATAAACATGCACGCCGGCTGATTGAGCTTCTTCTAGAAGAGCATCCAGTGACTGTAAATTGTTTTCGACTTCCGGGAAGGCACCTAGGATATGGTCGTAAGTGATATAGCCTCTTTGTTTAGCTTCGGCTAAAAGCGTGTTAAATATATCCATCTGTTCAGGTGGCACGATGGTATTCATAATAGGTTCTGTTGCTCCTCTTCAAGTAAATTCCACGTGATGTTTGAGGCGGCTCCGCACCAAATAAAAAAACTGTAAACTACTTTACACATGGAGTGCATTTCAGAGTACAGTTTTCGTGTCACGCGGGAGCAGTCTAGCATATTTCAAATGTCAAAGTCAAGGGGCTGGTTAACATTCTGTTAAACCAACGTCTAATCATACGCAATAATTTGCACTCAGGTCAAGCGATTCTCATAGTTGCCAGAGCGATTGCATACTCGGGTTTTCCCCTACCCCCAGCCCTGCATCCAGGGGCGGGAACTTTCTAAAGTGCCGGTTTTTGAACGTGCTGGCACGCTCGAAAACCGGCACTAGTACAGCTTTACACAAGTCCTTCGCGGGTTTAGTCGGAAGACCCATCCCCCCTTCCCTAGGAGCGGGGTTAGGAGTGGGGGGTTCCGGCGACAAACGAACGGTCAGACTTGTCCTAAAAACATACGTCCACCTTTCGTAAAACTGTACTGGGGCATTTTCCCCTTCCAGCCCCAGGCAACCGGGGAAAACCGTGGATTGGTTGTGGCGATGCCGAACTTGCCGGGTGGGTTGGGGTTTGTTACGCTTGCTGGTGCATGTCTGAACTACCGCGGCCGCGTATTCCCCCCCGTTTTCTCTGCTTACCCTGGCTGGCCGGCGTTCTGCTGTTGCTGGGTTGGGCCTGGGCCACCGGCTGGCCCGGTTATGGCCTCAAACCAGAGATCAACCAGGGGCGACTGAATACGGCCTTACCGGCTTTAGATGGCTCAGTTACTTTGCGCCAGAGCTTCACGGCCAACCGGGGCGGGCTGCGCGAGATTGAACTGGTATTGGTACGGTATGGCGAGATAGAGGGCGCTGAACGCGGCCGCGTCGTTCTCCAACTGCTCAATTCAGCCGGTGAGATGGTGGCTGAAGAGGAATGGCCCACGGCCCCCATCCGGCACAACGACAACCGCCGCTTTCGTTTCTCACCCCAACCCGGTGGACAAACTTACACCCTGGTTTTGCGTGGCAACGAAAACAACAATGTCTCGGTTTGGGCCTATGACCAGGATGTGCTGGCTGGCGGCGAACTCACGGTAACGGGAGCAGAAAGTTCGGCTCAGGAGCTGCGCTTCACAACCCATTATCAGCTTACTTTGCCTGATGCCCTTGCCTTTTTGGGCCAGACCCTCTGGCAACAGGGTATCTTCTTCCTGCTAGCACTTATTTTCCTCTTCCTGCCCGGTTTACTGCTCCAGCAAACCGCCACTTGGGTGGTGCGACGCACGACTTCCTACGATCTACCTACCCGTTTGGCTATCGCTCTGGCACTAGGAATTAGTTTTTGGGCCGTCTTATGGTTGTGGTCGAGCCTGCTCGGTTGGCGCTGGTCGGGCTGGTCATTATGGCTACTCGTGGGGATGGGGATAGTTTGGGGTTTGGGGTTTCGCGTTTCAAGTTTCAAGTTTCAGCGTTTCAGGGGAGCACATTCGCCATTCACCCTTCACCCTTCACCATCTACCATTCATCATTTGTTGTTGCTTTTCATTCTTGTCCTCGGATTGGCCGGACGCATTCTGGCACTCCGCGACCAGGCGTTTCCCCCGTGGGTGGATTCTAGCCGTCATGCGTTGATTACCGTCGTCATGGCTGAGCAAGGTCAGTTTTTGACCGATTACACACCGTTTTTGGATGTGGTGCGTGCCCCGTACCATTATGGTTTTCATACTATTTCGGCCAGTTTGTTGCTAATGACAGGGCGCGAGGTGGATTCGTTGTTGTTGTGGTTGGGACCGTTACTAAATGGATTAGTCCCGTTGGCGGTGTACGCGGCCGCAATGCTTTTCACCCGTCGGCGTTCCATAGCCCTCGCGGCCGCGTTCCTCACCGCCCTGCCCTTCTTCTTCCCGGCGTACTATGCCACCTGGGGCCGCTTCACCCAACTGATGGGGATGCTGATTTTGCCCGTGTTGATGGGAGTTTCCAGTTTGGAGTTTCGAGTTTCGAGTTTCGAGTTTCGAGTTGGGGGGCGGATTGGGTTGATAGGCATGTTGGCGGCGGGGCTTTTTTTGGTGCATTTTCGGGTGTTTCTATTGTATGTCCCCTTTGTCCTGGTGCTTTTGCTCGTCCATCTGCCCACGCTCATCCGCCACCGACGCACTACGCATTACGCACTACGCCTCACGCGCTATTTTGGGCCGTTCGCGGCCGCGGCCATCCTCGCTCTTCTCCTCATCACCCCCCGCCTGCTCCGTTTGTGGCAAGATGCTAACCTGGAAGGGGCCTTGAGTGGTAGCCCGGAAGGGTACAACGATTTTCCCATTGCCTATTTTACGACGGGCTGGGAAACCCCTTTCGCCTATGCCGCATTGCTTTGTGTGCCCATCATTTTGTTGGCCTGGTGGCGCGGACGGCGCTGGGCCAGACCGGCTCTCACGCTGGCATTATGGGTAGGATTACTCTTTTTGCTCCTGAGCGGTCGCGACCTGGGGCTACCGGAGACCTGGCTCATTAACACCAATAGCATGGCGATTACGCTGTTTTTGCCTGTGGCGGTGGTGATAGCGCTGGTGGGCGAACGGGTGGGACGTTGGCTGATGCGGCCGCACTGGCTCCTACAGTTTATCGGTTACGCGGTGTTAGGTGGCTGGTTTGCGGCCGCGACCTTGTTTGGCCTGGAGCGTCAAGTCAATATCCTCAATGAACAAACCATTCTGGCCCGCCCGGCGGATGTTGCCGGGATTGACTGGGTGAAGGCTAACTTACCTGAGGATGCTGTGATCGCTGTCAATAGCTGGCTATGGTTGGGTCAGACCTGGGCGGGCAGTGATGGCGGAGCCTGGCTGGTGCAAATGACGGGTCTCCGTACAACCACCCCACCCGCCGATTATCTGTATAACCGTTTGCTCAATTTACAGGTGCGAAGCTGGAACCAACAGATGACGGCACAGGCAGATTGGGCTGGCGCGGCCGCGGCCGCGTGGTTGCGTTCCCAGGGAATCACCCATCTATTTGTAGGGCAACGGGGGGGATTTTTAGACCCTTCAACCCTGCTTCGCAACCCGGAACTGACGCTGCTTTACCATCATGATGGCGTCTTCGTTTTTGGCGTTAATCCACCCTAACCGGGACAAACCAGAAAATTTATCCGAAGATTAGCGCCGATTTTCGCAGATTAAAAAATCAGCGTTAATCCCCAAAATCTGCGGTTAAACTTCTTGCTAACTGGTCAAGAAATGATCTTGTAAGGTACTAACCTGGATAAACCAGAAAATTTATCCGCCGATTAACGCCGATTTTCGCTGATTAAAGAATCTGCGTTAATCCCCAAAATCTGCGGTTAAACTTTTTGCTAACTGGTCAAGCAGTTAACTCGTAAGACACTACCTTTTTTCCCAGACTTTGCTTGGAAAAACGGTGTGAACACGGATAGGAAAAACACGGATAAAAGCCAAAGCCCTCGGTGTTTCCCCTATCCGTGTACACAAGATTTCCCAAGCCTGCCATTTTTCCAGAAGATCGACAATTTTTGGCCGATGTTGGTGCGTTAGTATCTGTGCGTGTCGCGGTCAGGTGGCGTATGACAAGAACCACACCCAGGAAAGCATAAGCAACGCGGCCGCGAACCAGCGCGGGGAACGGGCGAAAATAATGACGGCATAACCAGCCAGGCTGTACCAATTCAAGTACGGGACAAAAAAATAGGTCGCCAGGGCAGCCACGGTCAGGCTTTTTTGGCGATACGCATACCCCAACAGCAACAAACCCAGCGGGATACCCCACGGCCATAAACTTACATCATCCACCCGGTATAGATCGGGCAGACGTTCCCAGATATCGAGCGGCCATACACCATAAACCAGGAAGGATAGAAGAAACAGCAGGCCCAGTCCGACAATCAACTGTTTTTTCTGGGGCGAAAAGAGGAAAAAGAACGCGGCCGCGAACCCCATTGTTTGTGGTTTCAACAACAGCAGGGCCAACCCCACCACCTGCCAACCCACCGGGTTAGGCAAAACCAGAGCTAACCCCGCCACTGGCAGGGCATCCGTTTCTCCCCGGATCAACAAGGTCACGTAGAAAGGGGTCAACAAAACCAGCAACAGGGTCATGAAACCGCCCCCCAAACGATGAACCGCATAAGCCGTGAGCGCCACACTGAAAGCGGCGAACAGGCCACGGGCCAGGTCTTCCGGGAACAGGGTAAACGGGGCCAGGATAACCGCTAACCAGGGGGGGTACACCAAATGAAAACTGTTCTCATACGGGTCGAGCCAGTTTTGTCCAGCGGGATAGAAGGTGAAATGCCAATCTTCGCGGATGTTTACGTGGCTACCAAACCAGAAAGCACTGACACAGACAAGCAGTACCACCGGCCAACGCAGGGGTAAATCAGATTTACGCCACCGCTCCCAGGTTGTCTGAATCTGTTGCCATCGGTCTATCAGGGGAGAGGTTGTTGGCGTAAGGCTGTCATTTTGATCCATTCACGCACCATCACTTCCTTATCTGTTTCGGCGGAACGGAGCAAATCATCCGCCTGAGTCATGACTTGTTGTTCAATGATCATATCTTCCCAACTTTGGGCCAGATGGTCATAAAGCTCATGGATGGTATCGGCAAAGGTGACGAAGGCAAAACGGGTTTGCTGTTCCTGGCTAAACCAACCATTTTTGACGGCCTGGGCCAGAGCCGTATCTGTTTGGAAATAGCTGACAAACTCGCTTTCTTCATTGACCCAGCCCACACAGATTTGTTGCTGGGCCAGGCGCACATGGATAGGCGGCGGTTCGCCAGCGGGGTGAATATCAATGAGCAGTCCTCCCGGTTTGAGCAGGCTGTGTATCTGTTTCAGGGCATGAACCATACCCTCGGCGGGCATACATCAGAGTGACCAGGAGAAAATGGCGACATCGTAGAGCTGGTTCGCGGCCGCGGCAAACTCCTCTAGGGAACTAGCGAAAAACTGAACCCGACCATACCACTGGGGGGGCAAGGTGCGCTTCGCGGCCGCGATCTTCTCCGCTTTCGGATCAAGGGCATGAACCAGGGCCGGTTTGTGCCCATAGCCCCACGTCAGCCGCCCATCGCCACAACCCACTTCCAGTACCGTCAGCCCCCGCAAATCACCCGCCAGACGATACAACGTATTCATTTCACTATCTTCAGGATCAAGTCGAACAGTCATAAGTCTCCTGCGGGAAAAAGGGGCGAGTGGCGAGTCGGCGAGTCACGGCATCGATTTCTTAGGCCCCCGGGCATTTCACCCCAACCCCGCCCCCAGGCGCTTCCCCCCCCGGAGGGGTTAGGGGAAGGTCTCCGACCAAATCGGCTAACGAGTTGGTAAGTGTACGAGTTGACTTTGGAAAAGCCCTGGTCGGCGAGTTTGACAGCTTATCCATTTTGCGCCACCATACCCACGTATCTTACCATCAACCAGGAGGCGAGATGAACCCCACCCTTTCCCTCACCGATTTCCACACCTTACCCCAATATGCGGCCGCGTACGATGCCTTTTTGCAAAAATTCCCCACGTTTCGCCAGACGCAACGGCTCGATGAGCTGCGCGCCAGTGAATATGCCCGTCTCGACCGCACCGGGCAAGTTTATCTGGATTATACCGGCGGTGGCCTTTACGCCGAGAGCCAGATCAAACAGCATACCGCCTTGCTCACCGAACAAGTTTGGGGCAACCCTCACTCGAATAACCCCACCTCGTTGGCGATGACCCACAAGGTAGAAGAGGCCCGCGCCTACGTGCTGGAATTCTTCCGCGCCGACCCGGAAGAGTATGTGGCGATTTTTACGGCCAATGCCAGTGGGGCGCTCAAATTAGTGGGTGAAGCGTATCCCTTTGCGCCAGGTGGGACCTATGCCCTGGTATTTGATAATCACAACTCGGTGAATGGTATCCGTGAATTTGCCCAGGCCAAGGGGGCTGAGGTGCATTATGTGCCCGTGCAAATGCCAGAACTCCGGTTGGCCGGGGCAACCTTGAAGCAGGTATTAGACACACCACCGACCGGACAGCCCCGTTTGTTTGCCTTCCCGGCTCAATCTAACTACTCCGGAGTGCAACATTCTTTGCACTGGATCACCTATGCCCAGGAGCGGGGGTGGGATGTGTTGTTGGACGCGGCCGCGTTCGCACCCACCAACCGCCTCGACCTCAGCCAGTGTCATCCCGATTTCGTTTGTCTTTCCTTCTACAAAATTTTTGGTTACCCCACTGGCGTAGGCTGTCTACTGGCCCGCAAGTCGGCCCTCTCCAAATTACACCGTCCCTGGTTTGCCGGGGGACGGTCTCTCTCGTCTCTATCAATCTCAATGCCCATCGCCTGGCTGCCCATGAGGCCGGTTTTGAAGATGGGACGGTTAACTATTTGAGCTTACCCGCAGTCGAAATCGGCCTGCGCCATATTGCCGCCATTGGGCCGGAAACGATTCACGAACGAGTCACCTGCCTGACGGGGTGGTTGTTGGCACAGTTACAAAGTTTGCGCCACGATAATGGTCTGCCTCTGGTCGAAATTTTTGGGCCAACCAGTACGGAAGCTCGTGGCGGCACCATTTCCGTCTCGTTCCTGGACAAAAACGATTGTCCGTTTGATGAACAGCGGGTAGAAGAGTTAGCCAATGAGGCCCATATCTCCATTCGCACGGGCTGTTTTTGTAATCCGGGGGCGGGGGAAGTGGCCCATCAGCTGACGGCTGAGGACATAACGGATTATTATTTCGAGGGGCGAGCGATGAGTTATCTGGATTTTCAGCGCTGGGTGCAGCAAAAAAGTGGCAAGAAGATCGGGGCCACCCGTATTTCGGTGGGGCTGGCGACTAACTTTGCGGATGTGTACCGATTTGTGCAGTTCGCGGCCGCGTTCCGCAACAAAACCATCACCGAGGTCGGCGGTACCCAGTTCTGTGCTGTTCACAACCCCCTCATCCGGGATACCGTGTAACGTCGGTGATGGTTCATAGAAAGAAGCCACGAATTACACGAATTAACACGCTAACATCTTCTCGTTCCACGCTCTGCGTGGAATGCTCCCCGCGACGCTCTGCGTCGCATAGGACGCAGAGCGTCCCAGATGGTATTCCCACGCAGAGCGTAGGAATAAGACCTGAACGTTACGCTTGGTAACATCCGTTCAGCCGTGTTTCCCCATCCGGGTATACAAACCTTGAGATTACGCCCCACGAGGAACGACCAGCCCCAGTTCGGTGGTAGTGTAGCCGGGGAACACGTCGGTCAGGCGGGGATTGTTGAGGCGGCCGCGGATGATTTCGCCCAAAATGTCCCGGTAGTCGGTCGTGATAGCCAGGTCGCCAGGGCCGGTGAGCTGTTCTGGTTGCAAGCCGGGCCACCGGCTGAACACCTGACCGCCCCGGATGCCACCCCCCATTACCATCATCATGTTGCCATGCCCATGATCCGTGCCCAGACTGCCGTTTTCTTGTAACCGCCGCCCAAATTCGGACATGACCACCACAGTGACGTTGCCCATTTGCGGTTGTAAATCTTCGTAGAAGGCGGCCAACCCCTGGCCGAGCGCCTCTAGCTGGCGGGCCATGATCCCTTCGGTGCTGCCCTGGGCGATATGGGTATCCCAACCCCCGTAATCCACACAGGCTACTTCCACCCCAACCTCGGCGCGGATGAGTTGGGCCACGGTTTGCAGGGCCATACCCAGTTCACCTTCGGGATAGCCGCGGCCGCGTGGCTGATACGTCCCGGTGTCAATTTGCGCCAGCAAATCAATGGTGGCAAAGGTCTGCTGCGCGGCCGCGGTCAGCACATCATCCCCCTGGTTGTATAGGGCCATCAGCAGAGCCTGCATCTGCCCCACCTGGTCATCACGCCCTTGCAGGTGATAGTCGGCGATGGTTTGCAGGGCGGTGGCCGAGACGGAACCGCTGAGGGAAGCGGGCAACATGTCGCCAATGCCGATGGCCCGCAAGGCCGAACTGTTGCCCGTGTCCAGCGAAGTGAGGTGGCGGGCCAACCAGCCGGTATAAATGCCACTGCCATCCGCCCCCCGCTCCATCAAATCCATGGCCTCAAAATGGGAACGGGTTTCGTCTGGGGAGCCGGTGGCTTGCACGAAGGCCATACTGCCCGCCGTGTAGATGGATTGCAAGGGAGCGAGTCCCGGGTGCAGACCGAAGAAACCATCCAGGTCAACCGCCCGCAGACTGGCGCTGTTGTCGTCGGGGCGGGGGATGCCGATGGTGGGCCGTTTCTGGTAGTAGCCATCATCGCCGTGGGGCACGACGATGTTGAGGCCATCGGCCCCGCCGCGCAGGAAGATACAAACCAGGGTGTCGCCGCGTGGCCCCACGTGGGGGTCGGCCAGGGCCAGGCGGGGCATCCAGGTGGGCAAGGCGACGAGGTTGCGCCCAAAAAAGAGCGCGGCCGCGGACGCCATCCCCCCCTGTAAAAACGAGCGCCGACTAACACGAGCGTATTCCTGGCAGTGAGTGGTGAGGGTAGTAGGCATAGGGTCTCCTTTTGAAAGAGGAGACTGAGAGATTAAGAGACTGAGAGACTGGCGAACCAATCTCTCAGTCTCTTAATCTCTTAGTCTCTCATCACGTCCATTGAAAGGCTGGGCTGGCCAGCATGAGCGCGGCCGCGTCGCCTAAACGAGCGGGGACGGAGCCGACGTAAGCGGTGAAAAGGGAAAGGGCCGCACTGTCCAACGGACGGCCCAGGGTGATGCCCGCCAACTGGTTCAGGGCGGTAGGGATGTCGTTGGTTGTGGCAGTGACGATCCGCTCCAAGGCCACGGCTTCGCCCAATTGACCACTGGTGAGGGCCAGGGCAAAGTTCCAGCGGGGCAACAGATTGCTGGCCCAGGCGGTGGCGACATCGGGGTAACCATCGGGCGGGGACCATTGGAACAGGGGTTGGCCCATGCGGTCGAGCCAGGGATTGAGGCGGCGAAACTGGATGGTGGGGCTGTGCAGGGCGCGTAAGCTGGAGACAAAGTAGGCAAACGGGCGTTTGAGTTTAGGTGGCCCACTTTGGAACTCGTCGCTGAGAAAGATGACGCGCAACATGGCTTTGATGTCACCATCGGTTTGTTGGTAGGTTTGGGCCACCAGGGCCACCAGGGCGGGGGGTGGCTCATCGGCCACGAAGCGGCGGACGAGTTTGGTGGCGATGAAGGTGGCGGTGCTGGGATGGGTGACGAGGATTTCCAGCAGTTGCAGGACGTCTTGTTCGCCCTGCCCGGCCGGGAAGGTGTTACTGAGGGCGGTTTTGGCCTCGTTGTCGTGTTGGTCGGGCATGAAGGTGAATTGGCCCTGGTTGCGGCCGCGACGCCCCACGCTCCAACCAGTGAGAAGGCGGGCCACGGCCTGGACATCTTGTTGGCTATAACCGCCGTTGACGCCCAGGGTGTGTAGCTCTAACAGTTCGCGGGCGTAATTCTCATTGGGTTGCCCCTTCTCGTTGCGCACGTTGTCCAGGTAGACGAGCATGGCCGGGCTTTGGGCTGAGGCGAAGAGCAGATCGCGGAATTTGCCCAGGGCATGGGGGCGAATGACATCACGGTCGTCTACGATTTTGAGGGCCAGCATGGTCTGGGTTTTGCGGACGTAAATGTTGAAATGGTCAGACCAGAATTCGACCATCGCCTCGTATAGTTGGCGGGCGGAGAAGATGGCTCGGCCATAGACGGAGAGGCCCAGTTCGGGGGCTAATTCTTGGGGTTCCAGGTCAATGATGGCGTCAATGTCTTGGTGGTAGTAGGTGAGATTACCCAGGAAAGCGTCCGCGGCCGCGTCGTCTAGACCATCCGGGTTCAGTTGTTCCTCTAGCAGGGCGGCCAAACCGAGGGCGCGGCCGCGTTCCAGGTCGCCCGGTTTTGGCCCATAACCGGCCCGGTTGAGGAACCGCCAGATGGGGTCTACCTGGATGGTGGGCAGACCGGCCACCGGGGTGGATGGGTGCGCGTTGGGGGGCGGAACGGGCGTGGCGAGGGTATCGGGGAGTTGCCCTTTGGCTATTTCGCGGCCAATGACGCTACAACCACTGGCGGTGAGGGTCGCGGCCGCGAGGCCACCGAGTTTGAGGAATTCACGGCGCGAGAGGTTCATGGGTTACTCCAGAAGAAAGGACTGAGGATTGAGGACTGAGTGGTGAGCAACGAATGAGTGCCTGGCACGGGGCAGAAAAGCCTGGTCAGACCAATACTCGCCGCCCCGTGCCAGGCACTTGATGTAGAAAATGGTTCTGCCGCATCAGAAAATGGTTCCGCCGCAGCCCCTGTTCATTGTTGACTGTTTACGGCTAACTGAACGGGGGCTGGTTTCTTAGCCATTTGCCACACCCGATCCAACAGACCGAGCGCGGCCGCGCCCATGACAGTGACGCCAACCAGGGGGATGAAGACAAACCAGCCCACGAGGGGAAACAGGCAGGCCAGTTCGTAGACGATGGCCCCACGTACCAGGTTGGTGAGTTCGGAGTTGGGGGTTGCCAGGTGGCTGAGACGTTGACCCAGCAGGCGGGACATCGCGGCCGCGCCCAGTGTGCCTAGTCCCATACCGGCAAAGGTGGCGAAGAAGGACATCGCCCGCACCGGGCCAAAGGCGACGTTGGCGGTGATGAGGATGAAGGCCAGGAAAACGCTGGTGACAAAGAGGCCCAGGCCAAAACTTTGGTAGGGATGATGGTCAAGGCGTGCGGCCGCGTGCCGGGTCACATTAGGCAGCAGCAAATTCAACGCCACCAGCAAGGCGGGCAAACTCAGCAAAATCCCGATCAAGGTAAAAACAACAATGTAAACATCAGTCATGGGGCACCTTCCTTTGGGTGATGAGGGCAGGTGGGAGATGGTGTTTTCGGTTAAGGGGGACGGAAGAAAATAATTAATTGTTGAATTTGTGAATTGGTGAATGTTTAATGGGGCAGTTCTGCCGATTCATCACATTCAACAGTTCACCAATTAATTGTTCGTTCCCTTGCTTACGCATCACTTCGTACCTGCTATCCAGTATTACCGATGGATTTACCGAAAGTTGCAATGGGTTTGTAAAATCTGTGTAACATGCGGCCGCGAGAGGGAGCCTTGTTGGTAAGGGTTGTCGTAAGTGCAGGCATAGACAATGGAAGAATAGGCTTATTGTTAACGACCAGTGGTTGCGGCCCAACTCGTATTCCCCCCAAAAGAGCGAGTTTGTCCCTCTAATCCTTGCCCGATAGCCTCAATATCGTCATAACGAAGTGAAAGAATGATAGTTCATATAAGAGCGTTAATCGCTTCCCGCGAGTTGCTTTACACCTGGGTAAGACGCGAATTTAAGGTGCGGTACAGCCAATCGTTGTTGGGCGCTATCTGGGCCATCGTGCAACCCTTGTCGTTGATGGTGATCTTCAGCCTTGTTTTTTCGCTGGTTCTCAAAATCCCTACCGGCGACATCCCTTATCCCCCCTTTGCCTACGTGGGTTTGCTGACCTGGACGTTGTTTAGCAGTGCCTTGACCTTCGCCATTCCCAGCCTGGTCAACAACATTAATCTGGTCAGTAAAATCCGTTTTCCCCGTGAAATCTTGCCCCTTTCGGCCATTTTGGTCAGCCTGATTGATTTTGCCATTGCCGCCCTGGTATTTGTGCCGATGTTGCTTCTGTACCGCATACGTATCAGCCCGCTGGTACTGTTTATTCCGGTGGTGCTGTTTCTGCAAATCTGGTTCACCTTTGGCCTGGCTTTGTTGGCTTCGGCAGCCAATGTGTTCTTTCGGGACATCCGTTTTGTGATTCCCCTGGCTCTACAAATCTGGTTTTACCTCTGCCCCATCATTTACCCGGCGGAGCTAATCCCGGAAGCGTGGCGGCCGCTTTATTTTTTGAACCCGATGGCCGTCTTTATTGATTCGTATCGGCGGCTGTTGTTCTTCGATACCTGGCCGAACTGGCCTTATTTGGGGATAGCCACCGTTCTGGCGACGGTGCTGGTGGGTGTGGCGTATCGCTATTTCAAGCAGGCAGAGCGGGAATTTGCGGACGTGATCTGAGGTTTACCGGGTGCAGATTGGTTCAATCTCGGAGATTGAACCAATCTGACCCTTTTTGTTTGGGTGTTATGAGTCAAGCGGCAATTGAGTTTGAGCATGTGGGCAAAGGATATCATCTGGGGGCTTATCGCCGCAGTTTGCGAGAGGCCTTGGGCGGAATGTTGCGGCCGCGTGCGGCCGCAAATCCCACCGACCTGTTTTGGGCGTTGGATGATGTCAGTTTTCAAGTCCAGCCAGGTGAGGTGTTGGGCATCATCGGCCACAACGGGGCGGGGAAAAGTACTATTCTGAAACTGCTGTCGGAGGTGACATACCCAACACGCGGCCGCATCCATACGCGCGGCCGCATGGCCGCCCTTATCGAACTGGGGGCTGGCTTCCACCCCGACCTGTCCGGGCGAGACAACATTTTCCTGAACGGATCTATTTTGGGCCTGAAGCGGCGCGAAATTGCGGCCCAATTTGATGAGATTGTAGCCTTTGCCGAACTGGAAAAATTTATAGATACCCCAGTCAAACGGTATTCATCCGGCATGTATGTGCGTCTGGCCTTTGCTGTAGCCGCCCACGTCAAAGCCGACATTTTAGTCGTAGATGAAGTGCTTTCGGTGGGGGATGCGGCCTTTCAGCAGAAAAGCCTGGACAAGATGCTGGAGATGCGGGATCGAGGCACAACCATTGTGTTCGTGTCCCATAATTTGTGGAGTGTGGCGACATTTTGCCAGCGGGTGTTGCTTCTCGATTCTGGGCACATCGTCGCAGACGGATTACCTGGCCTGATCATTCAGCAATATCGAGAAACGGAGCGGGCCAAAAAGTTAGCCCGGAGTACCGTTGCCCGGGAATTAACGGGGGAAAGGGCCATCATTACCCAGATAGAGCTAGGGGCAGATTCAGGGCAGGTACAGACGGAATGGCAACCCCAATCGGCTTTTACGATGCGCGTCCATTACAAAACCTTTGCCCCCATTGATACTCCTGTTGTCAAGATATATCTACGACGGGCCGATGGGCTGGTCTGCCTGGTTTTACGGTCGCCCATGCCCACCATTGGCCCCATCGGCCATATTCAAGTGCACTTACCGGCCATCCAATTGGTACCGGATGTTTATACCATTGAGGTATCCCTCATTAGCGGCCGCAAACCAGCTACTTATGCCACGTATTCCGGCACCACATTTACGGTCATAGGCCAGGCCGATACCTATGATCAGAGTGGTGTTTTCCAACCCCCGGTGGCGTGGCATTTCACCGCGTAAGGAGTGACCAAACGATTATGGAACTTGTATCGGTCATTATCCCCACTTACAACCGGGCCACACTGGTACCACAGACCATTGACAGTGTGTTGGCCCAGACTTACCCGGCGGTGGAAGTCATTGTGGTGGATGATGGTTCAACGGATGGCACGGCAGAAATGATGGACAGTCGGTATCGCGGCCGCGTCACGTACCTGCCCCAAGCCAACCAGGGCGAATCCGTCGCCCGCAACCACGGCATCCGGGTTTCCAGAGGGGAATACCTTACCTTTCTGGATGATGATGACCTAATGTACCCCGACAAAATCGCCCAACAGGTCAACTATTTTCAAACCCATCCCGATGTAGGTCTGGTGCATTGCCGTTTTGAACATATAGACGAAATGGGTCGGGCGCTGAACGTCATTGGTTTGCTGCCGGAAGGGCGTGTGCTGCGTCTGCTGGCTCTCAACGATTTCCTCTGGTCAGGCGCACCCCTCATCCGGCGGCAGTGGATGGAGCAGGTCGGCGGCTATGACACGACACTGCCCTATGGCGGGATGCACGGCGAAGATTGGCATTTGTGGCTACAACTGGCGTTGGCCGGAGCGGTTTTCGGTGGGGTGCAGCAGGTACTGGGCGCGTATCGTCTCACCAAAATCGGCCAGACGAGTAATGTGTACCGGCTGGAAACGGGCAATATAGCCATCCTGGATCGGCTTTTTGCCCACCCGGAACTCCCGGATGAGGTGATCGCTGTCAAACAGCAGGCGTATGCCCATTGTTACCTGCTACTTTGTGCCCGCTATTACGCCGCCCGGCAATGGGATGAAGCACACCGCACTTATCAGGAAGCTCTGCACCGCTGCCCCGACGCGGCCGCGACCGAATGGAGCCAACGCATCGCCGATCAAGCCTTGAGCTACCGCCTGGATGATCCCGGTAGGGTATCTCGACGAGGTGTTTGCCCATGTGCCGCCTGACAGTGATCATCTGGTGGTGTATCGCGGCCGCTTGTTGGGGCAACTGTATGGGCATCGGGCATTTGATCTCTATTTTCAAGGGGAGATCGCGGCCGCGCAGCAATGTTTGCGCCAGGCGATGCAAGCAGACCCCGACCTGGCGACCCCCGCTGGATTGAGCGGCTTGTTACTGTACAAAGCCACCCATCTGCCGACCCCCACGCCACTGGTTTATCTGGATACGGTCTTCACCCATTTGCCTGTGGGAGCGGAGAAGTTAGCCAAATGGCGGCCGCGGCTCATCAGCCAGGTTGCTTTGGCCGGGGCGTTTGAGGCGTACAATAATCAGCAACGCGGCCGCACACTCCGCCACATTTTAAGGGCCGTTCGTCATCAACCCACCTGGGTGCGGAACCGGGGCATTTTAGCGATGACCTTACGCACCCTGCTCCATTTACCACCCCAGCCGTACCAGGGTGATTGAATGATAGCCATGAGTATGTCCACTCCATTGGTCTCCGTCATCATGCCCACCTACAACCGGGGGGAACGGCTCACCCAGGCGTTGCAGAGCGTGTGGGCACAGACCTACCCGGCGGTGGAGTTGATCGTGGTAGATGATGGCTCAACGGATGACACGGCCCAACGGCTGGAAGGGTATCGCGGCCGCATCACCATCCTCTCCCAACCCAACCAGGGGCAGGCGGCCGCACGCAACCAGGGCATCCGGGCCAGTACCGGGGCGTTCATCACTTTCCTGGACGACGACGACCTGATGTTTCCCACCAAAATCGCCCAACAGATGCGTTATCTGCAAAATCACCCAGAGGTGGGGCTGGTCACCTGCCGTCATTACCGGATGGATGAGGCCGGGAATAAGGTGAGCCGGGCCGGTTTGTTGCCGGAAGGTGAGGTGTTCAGCCAACTCGCCCTCTCCGATTTCATCTGGGCGGGTGCGCCGCTGCTGCGCCGGGAATGCCTGGAAACGGTGGGGGAATTTGATACGAATTTGCCCTGGCGCGGCCGCTTCGCCGAAGATTGGGATTTGTGGCTGCGGCTGGCTGGAGCCGGGGTTCGGTTTGGCTGTGTGCAAGAACTCCTGGGCGCGTACCGCCTGACCCCCATCCGCCCCACCGCCAACTTGACGCCCGCCGAAGAAGGTAGCCTGGCGGTGCTGGATAAGCTATTCGCGCAGCCCGATCTGCCGGAAGCGGTGCGGGCGGTGCAAAAGCGGAGTTATACCGCCTGTTATTTGTGGCTGAGTTTTCTCTACTACGCCGCCCAGCAGTGGGACAAAGGGCAGCAGATGTTGGGTGAAGCCATCCGCCACTCCCCGGAACTACGCCTCAAGCCGGATGATTGCCTGGAAAAATTAACCGCCAGAGCACTCAGCCATCGCGTCGCCGATCCGGTGGCGTTTGCCGAAAGCGTATTTGACCATTTGCCGGAAGAAGCGGATTTCCTGCCCGCGCTGCGCCGCCAGACCCTCGGCACAATTGCGTTTCACCTGGCTTTGCGCGGCTACAACGCGGGCGATGATGAAGTGGGGCAAACCCATTTCGCGGCCGCGTGGCAGCTTGCCCCCCATCTATTCCAGGATGAGGCCCAACTTGTCGAACAGATCAGCCAGACGGCCTTCCATCTGCTTCTCAACCAGCCGGAGCGTTTTGTGGCTAGTGTGCTGAGCGGTTTGCTGGAACATACCCGGGCGCGGCGAGGGTTGCGGCCGCGGCTCCTGGGTCATATTCACATCGCCAAAGCGTTTGAGGCGTATGCAGCCCGGCAGCGACGAGACACGATGGGGCATGTCGCTCAAGCAGTACGCCACCAACCCGCTTATCTCCGTAATCGAGGCGTTCTCTCCATTTTCGTTCAATCATTTCTGCCATGACAGTCACCGATGTTCTGCCCCTCGTTTCCCTTATTCTGACGACTTACAACCGTCCCCTGCTAATGCGCCGGGCGTTGGCCAGCGCAATGGCCCAAACCTACCCCCATCTGCAAATCATCGTGGTAGATGATGGCTCTACCGATGAAACAGGGGCATGGTTGGAGGCGTTAGAGGAACAGATATGCGTTATTCGGCAGGAAAACGGGGGTTTGGCGGCCGCACGGAATCGGGGTATCGCGGCCGCGACCGGAACCTTCCTCACCTTCCTGGACGATGACGATGAGATCGCCCCTACCAAAATCGCCCGGCAGGTGGCCTATCTCCAGCAGCACCCGGAGATGGGTCTGGTGCATTGTGGCTACTACCGGAGCGATGGATCAGGGCATTGGCAAGACAAAATAGATTCTTTTCCTGAAGAGGATAGTTACGAGCAATTGCTGAAGGGCAACTTTATCTGGTCGGGCGGCCCGTTGTTGCGGCGCAGTTGGCTGGAAAACGTGGGCCGCTTCGATGAATCGCTGCCCACGTGCGAGGATTGGGACCTGTGGCTGCGGCTGGCTCAGGCCGGTTGTGGGTTGGCCGCCCTGCCCACTCCATTGGGAACATACACCCAGTTACCTGACGGCATGAGCACCAATCTGGTGCGGATGGAAGAGGGGGTCACACGGGTGCTAGACCGGGCCTGGCAGCAGGTTCCGGAGACAGCCCAGAACGCGGCCGCAAAACGGCAAGCCTTCGGGCAGATGTTTCTCTGGCTGGCAGCACGGGCGTATGCGTCCGGGCAAAGGGAGCGTGGGGCCGGGTATTTAGGGCAGGCCGTGACCCAACAACCCGATTGGCAGCAGGAGCCGACGACTTTGCTGCCCCTTCTGCGTGGCCATGCTCTGGATGTGCGGGTGACTGAGCCGCCCCAATTTGTGGCTGATCTCTTTGCCCATTTACCGGGTGAAGCGGAATTTTTGCGGCCGCATCAGCCCTGGCTCCTGGCCTATGCTCACCTGGGGCTGGCCCTGCGCCAACTGGCGGCGGGGAGCATCATCGCAGCGAAGGCGGGATTCGCGGCCGCGCTTCGTATTTACCCGGCTCTCGCCCAGCAGCCAAAACAGGTAGCCCCCTTCATCACCCAATACGCCCTCAGCCTGCCCACCGCCGAACCGGTCTGGTTTGCGGGCGCAGCATTGGCTCAGTTGCCCCTTTCGGCTCGCTCCACGCTGGGGGATGTGGCATTGGGGTGGGCATTCCAGGCTTATGCGGCCGAAGCGTGGGGAGATGTGCCCCGGCGCGTGCTGCGAGCCTGGTGGTATCGGCCCGCACTCCTCACAAATCGGGGGGCATGGGCGATTTTACTCAAATCGCTGCGGCGCGAAAGGGGGACGACATGACCGCTGCACCGCTCGTGTCCGTCATCATTCCCACCTACAATCACGCCCGCTTTGTGGTTCAGGCGGTGCAGAGTGTGCTGGCGCAAACATACCCACACGTCGAGGTTATCGTAGTGGATGATGGCTCAACTGACGGGACGGTGCAGGTGTTGGAACCATGGGCCGGGCGCATCCGGGTGGTGAGGCAAAACAACGCGGGCGTTTCTGCCGCGCGCAATCATGGTTTTGCCCTGGCGCAAGGGACCTATTTGACCTTTTTGGATGCCGATGATCTTTTTTTGCCGGATAAGTTGACGCGGGATGTCGCTCTACTGGAAGGCGATCTGGCGGTGGGGATGGCGTATTGTAGCTGGCGCTATGTGGCCGAAGATGGTGAGCAGGTGTTGGGGGAGTTGCGGCCGCAAAAAGCCGGTCATCTTCTGGAAGATTTGCTCCTGCGGCGGTTCCATTGTGTGCCCGGAGCCGCCACCATCCGGCGGGAAGCGCTGGAGCGGGTGGGGTTATTTGCTGAACATTGCCCCGCGGCCGCGGACACTGACCTGTGGGTGAGGCTGGCGTATGCCGGGTACACGTTTGCCTGTGTAGACGAGCCTCTATTCCTTTACCGTTCGGTCAGCGATAGCATGTCGCGCCAGATCGCCCGGCAAGAGCGGGATGAATTCAATCGGCTGGATGCCTTCTTTGCCACCCCAGATTTGCGCGCCGAGGTGCAGGCTCTCCAATCCCAGGCGTATGCCATTTTGACTTACGAATACGCCAGCAAATATTTCCACCAGGGCGATCGGGTGAAGGGGCAGGATTATCTACGTCAGGCCACCTTACACTGTCCTTCTCTGGCTGAAGACGAAGATTGGCTGGTAGAATGGCTGGCGGCGTATGCCCTCAGCCCTGGTGTAGCCGATGCGCGGCAGTTTTTGGACACGGTGTTGGCCCATCTGCCCCCGGAAGCGGTGACGTTGGCCCGGTTGCGGCCGCGGCTTTATGGGCATGTGCACATCGCGGCCGCGTTTCAGGCCTACCAGAACCAACAGTACCAACGACTACACCCCCATATCCTGCCAGCCATCCGCTGGTACCCACGTGCCTTGTTGAACAAAGGATTTTTACGCATCATATACCGGGCAATCACAGGCTATTAACCCATGAGTTTCGCAGAAGTACCCCCACCCGTTCCGACCGTTACCGTTGTTGTCCCCGTTTACAATGGGGCCATGACCATTGCCCGTTGCCTGGAAAGCCTGTTGGCCCAGACCTACCCTGCCGACAAGTATGAGATATTTGTGGTGGAGAATGGCTCTACCGACGAGACAACGGTGGTAGTGGAAAAATACCCGGTACGCCTGTTTCACAACGAGGTGCGTGGCCCTGCGGCCGCGCGCAATCGGGGCATCCGCGAAAGCACCGCCGACATCATCGCCTTTACCGATGCTGATTGCATCGTCACGCCCAACTGGTTAGCGGAACTCATGATACCATATGCCGACCCCACCATCAGTGGCGTTGGCGGCGATATTCAACCATACCGCCATCCTGAACGCACCCTCATCGAACTGTTCAATGATCAACATTCACCCTGGATGAACTATTTGGAAGGGAAACCAGAATTTTTGCCCCAACTGTATACCCCCAATGCTTCATACCGGCGGGCGTTATTGGTGGCGATTGAGGGGTTTGATGAACGGCTTCTCACAGGCGAAGATGTGGAAATGAGTTGGCGAATCCAGATGAAACTAGACGCCAAACTTATCTTTACACCCAGGGCCGTTGTCTACCATCATCACCGCTCCACCCGCCAGGGGCTAAGTCGGCAATACCGGCAATATGGGTTCGGTGAGATATTATTGGATACGCTATTTGGGGCTTACCCGGGTTATCCACGCTCGCGGCCGGATCAGTTGCGGCGCATGATGGGGCAGTTGTTGGTTTTGCCCCGTTACCTGGCATCGGGTGTTTTGCGCGGCATACGGTTGGCCCGCGGCCGCATCACCGCCTACGAAGCCACCATCCCCTGGCTCTGGCTCCTGGCCGAAAGCAGCAACATCCGGGGCAAACTCGAAGGCCTGGTCGCCACCCGTTTTATGACCGATACTCGTCCCGCTCTGAGCATGAAAGCTGATATGTTCATTGAGCGTATGTTTCCTCGCCAGAAATCTTAATCACAATATGAGTCTGCTGAAAAACGCACGCAAGGCGCAAAGGACGCCAAGTCACCAGAGAAAAATTCGTAGCTTCTTTCAGTGGGATCACCATATCCATGAAGATCGTTTTACTGACGCATCACTTTCCCCCTCGCTTTAGGGCGGGTGGTGAACAATACGCCTATCGGTTAACCCACGGCCTGCATCGCCGAGGTTTTACCGTGGAAGTCGTTACGATTGAATCTATCACCAAAGGCGAAACCTACCCCACCTGCCAGACCGATCACAACGAGGGATTCCCCGTTCACCGCCTGTTTTACCGCTTGCCTGATGGTGCTGCTAACCAGTTTGAGTGGAGTTTTCGTAATCCCCAGCTTGGTAAATGGATAAAAACCTACCTGGAGCAAACCCGACCCGATATCGTCCATGTGAATAGTGGTTATCTTTTGGGTGGAACCGTGCCTGAAGCGGCTTTTGCCTTAGGCATACCCACCGTGCTTACCTTGCACGATTACTGGTATATTTGCCCGCAAATTACCTTACGACAACGAAACGGTCGTCTATGTAGTGAACCCGTACCAGAAACGGCCTGCACCTGGTGTGTACTGTCCGCCAAACGGCGCTACCGGCGACCCGATCAATGGGCGAAGGGCCAGCTAATGGATGCTTTCGTGCGCCTCAACCAACTGAATGAAAACATGCCTCGGCTTACGGGAACCAACGTCTTACAAACCCAGATTCACGAACGACGCAAATACCTGCAACAAGTGTTTGCCCAGTTTGACCTGGTGATTTCACCTTCCCGGTTCCTTCTGGAAAAGATGGCAACCTACGGCCTGTCCACCAGGCAAGTCGTTCACATCCCGATTGGCCTGGATGATAATCATTTAGAGAGTCCCAGAGAAACGTCCCTGCCCACCACCTATGCGTTACGTCTGGGGTATTTAGGCCAAATTGTGCCGCACAAGGGCGTTCACTTGTTGGTTAAGGCTTTCCAACGGCTGAATAAACGGCCCGGAACTTGTCAGCTCATCCTGAATGGGATGTTGTCCACGGATGATTCTTATCAGCGGAAAATCTTGCATCAGGTGAACAACGATCCGGATATTGTTTTGGCCGGGTCCTATCCCAATAACGAAGTGGGTCAGATTTTGCAGCAACTAGATGTGGTTGTTGTGCCATCCACCTGGTATGAAAATTACCCTGTGGTCATCGTGGAGGCGCTGGCGACAAAAACACCGGTTATCGCCGCACGGTTAGGCGGAATGGCCGAATTGATAACCCACGAGAAGAATGGGTTATTATTTGCGGTTGATGATGTAACTGATTTGACTTTGCAGTTGCAACGATTGTTGGACGACCCCCATTTACTCAATCACCTACGCAGCGGCATTGAACCAACACCGCAACTGGATGATGAACTGACGAAGCTTATTGCGCACTACACCGAGATTCAGGGGATGCGAGGGGGCGAGCGGGTGATACCCTGAGGGGCAAAAAATCCGGTTCTGAGGGAATCCGTGGGGGTGCGGCTGGCCTTGTATCTACCCAGACAGGGGCAACTACCAGGGTTGCCATTACAGATGATATCAACCCCCTGAGATCCTGAAGACCCCAATATCCTGGCGTCGTGCCTCCCGCACCATCTGGTGTAAGTCCGCATGTAAGTTTGTCGGCCCAAAATAATCCCATAGCCTGACGTGCGGCTTATCGTCCGTTGCCCGCGCCGGAATTTTATCTTAGGACTATGCGCTGTGGGGTTTAGCCGAAACCACAACCAGCAACTCCTTATCTTCAATACACATCTTTGAGGGCAACTCTATGCAAGATGAACACCTGGTCCCGCCAGCGGTGACTCCTGGTTTGGAAAGCGCTCAAAACGCGGCCGCAACCCTGGTCAAAAACACCCTTTACTTTCTGGCTTCCAGCACCATCGTTTCTATCCTCAGCTTCATCTTCAATGTATTTGTCATTCGCCGTTTAGGGGATGAGCGGTATGGCCTGTACAACACGGCCCTGGCCTACGCGGCCATCTTTTCCATCATTGGTGACCTGGGCATGACCCAATATGTGACAAGGGAGATTGCTCGCGGCCGCAAAACCGCCGACGAAATGTTCTGGAACGTGGTCTGTGTCCGGTTACTCCTCTCCGCTGTCGCCACCCTCTTCATTACCCTCAGCGCCGCCTTCGCCGCCGACTATGAACCGGCGATGGTCTGGGGCATCTTTCTTGTTTGCCTCAGCTATTTTATGTTCGCCTTCTTCGGCCCCATGCAGGTCGTTCTGACCGCGCACGAGCGGGTAGATTACGGTTCCACCCTTAACACCGTCAACCAACTGTTTTTTGTTACCGCCGGCACGATTGTCCTGGTGGCGGGGATCACCTTTCACGGCCTCATCATCGCTTCCTACATCGGTCTGCCCATCTCTACCCTCATCGGCTTACGGTACATCCGCCGCCTCAAACTGGCTCAACTCAAATTCCATGTTACCCCACGAGAGTGGGTGCCCATGTTGTGGCATAGTCTGCCCTTCGCCATGATCACCTTCACCATCATGGCCGCCACCGACCTGGATACGGTTATCCTTTCGCTAAACCGCCCCCCGGAAGAGGTAGGTTGGTACAAAGCGGCCTACAATTTGACGCAACGCTTTCTTTTCATTCCGTTAGCCGTGGTGACCCCCCTCACACCGCAGATGTCGCGCCATTTTGGGCTGTCTAAAGAGCGCGTTCACCAAACCTTCAACAGTGTCATCAAATTTATGGCTGTGGTTTCGATGCCTATTGGCATAGGTATTTCTGTTCTGGCCCGACCGATCATCCTGTTTCTCTATGGTGAAACTTATCTGCCTTCCGTTCCTGTGTTGGCTATTCTGATCTGGACCATCCCCTGCTTAGTTTAAGCTGGATGTGTGGCAGTTTAACCACCGCTTCAGACAAGGAGAAGAAAGCGGTGCGGGTTTATTTTGGCGCTTTTCTCCTTAATCTGCTCTCTAACCTGTACGTCATTCCTCGCTACGGCTATATCGGGGCTGCGGTTACGACTATCGCTACGGAAGCGGCCGCGCTCATCATGTTTTATCTGGTTCTGCATAAAGATTTCCCCATCACCGACTTTAAGAACAGTTTGTTCAAACCCATCGTTGCGGGTCTCCTGATGGGGCTGGTTATCTCCTTCATCCGCGATTGGAATCTATTGATCATTGTACCCATCGGGGCAGTGATTTACGTGGGTTCTTTATTCCTTTTGCGCCCCTTCAACAATCAGGAATGGGAAATTATCAAAGGGTTCCAGGCTAAATTGATGGGACGCTGGCAACGGTTACGAGCGACGCGATGAAAATAATCATTGGCGTACACCATTTTCCGCCTACCTACACCGCTGGTGCCGAGCAAGAAGCCTATCGCATGGCCCAGAATTTGCGGCAACGTGGGCATGAAATCCGGGTGATCTGTGTTGAACGCATAGACCAACCGGCCCCTGACGGGTTGCTTTGGCAAGACGAGGTTTATCACGGCATTCCCGTGCGGCGACTGTTCTTCAACCTGGCCGACGCACCGGATATGTTTCGCTGGTCGTATGATAACCAATGGGTAGCCCAACACCTGGCTCATTATCTCACCGAACAGAAACCAGACCTGTTTCACCTGATCAGTGGTTATTTGCTCTCTGCCAGTACCATCCTCGTCGCCCGCGATCTCCATGTACCAGTGGTGGTCAGCCTGATGGATTTTTGGTTCCTTTGTCCTCGTATCACGATGTTACGGAGCAATGGCGATATTTCTACGTTCCCGATTGAGGCGGCCGTGTGTGCTCGTTGTTTGGGTGAAGAGCGACGCCGATTCCGTTGGTTAGACCAAAATTTACCCGGTGTAATGAATTATTACTGGCGACGGCAAACCAATCGAACTCATCAGGTAGAGGAGCGGCAGGCTTTTTTACAACAGACGCTTAATCAGGCCGATGCCATTATTTGTCGCTCCCATTTTTTCCGGCGGGTGTTTACGGAAGCGGGAATCCAGGCCCAGAAGTTAACTTTTTCCCGACAGGGGTTTGATGGACCTGAGCTAGCGGCCGCGTTGTTACAGAAAACCCCGGCGCAACAGTTGCGGGTGGGCTATTTTGGGCAGATTGCGCCGCATAAGGGGGTAGATGTGCTGTTCGCGGCCGCGGCCCAACTCCCTTCTCTCCCTCTTACCGTTCAGGCTTACGGCAACAGCACCGCCTTCCCTGCTTACACCCGCCAGCTACAAGCCCTGTGCCAACAAGATAAACGATTATCCCTGGCTGGTTTGTACCAGGCGGATGAGGTCAGTCAGGTTTTCCAGAACATTGATGTGTTGGTTGTCCCTTCACTCTGGTATGAAAACAGCCCCAATGTCATCGTTGAAGCCTTTGCTCACCGCACGCCGGTAATTGTTTCGGACCTTGGGGGTATGGCGGAATTGGTGACGGATGAGCAGGATGGGCTACGTTTTAAGGCGGGGGACGCGGCCGCGTTAGCTCAACAATTACGCCGCCTCATCGAAGAACCCGCCCTGCTCAGTCAGCTAAAGGCCGGTATCAAACCAGTCAAGACTGTCACCCAGGAAATTGATGAACTAGAAGCCATTTACCAAAGGGTGGTGTTGTAATGCGAATCGGCATTGATGTGCGTTATCTCTCCCACGGGTTGGTCGGCGGTGTGCATACTTATGTACAACACATGGTTCCAGCCCTGATAGATTGTGCGCGCGACCACCAGATTTTTCTCTACGCCGACACCAAAGCCCCGTTTGAACTAACCGACCTGCCTGGCTGGGTCACGGTTCGCACCCTGCCCTACAAAAATAGTCTGTCCAGCTTCCAACTCGATTTGCGCGGCCTCAAACAGGCGATGGCCCATGACCGGCTGGATATTGCCCATTTTCCGGCCAACTATGGTTTTGCCCCCACAGGCACAAAAGCCATTATCACCCTGCATGATGAAATCAATATTTTGCCCTGGTGGGACATTATCAAGGGGCATCCTAAAAATGCCCGCACGGTGTTCATGATGACCTACCTGCATCTCTGCTCCACGCGAGCGGCGCGGCAAGCGGATTGGCTGCTCACTGTGTCAGAGTATGCCCGCCAGCAGATTGCCCGTTATAGCCGCCAACCCCTGGAGCGGATTACGGCCATTCACCATGCACCCACCCCTGATCTGCGACGGGTAGACAACGCGGCCGCGTACCAGGATGTCCAACAGCGGCATGGTCTCACCCGGCCCTACATCCTGGCCGATGGCCTCAAAAATCCTGGCGTCATCATCCGTGCCTGGCGTCGCCTGCCGGAAGCCTTGCGCCAACAATATCAGATCGTCTTCTTCTCCCGCCGCCCCGACCCCTGGCCCGTCATTCACGAAGCTGTGGCCGAGGGGCACGCCCGCCTGCTCATTCGCCCCTCGCGGGAAGATTTGATCGTCCTGTTCTCCAATGCCCAGGCGTTCGTCTTCCCATCCTGGATCGAAGGGTTTGGCCTGCCCATTTTAGAAGCCATGACCTGCGGCGCACCGTTTATCGGTTCCGACCGGGGGTCCATCCCCGAGGTAACTGGTGAGGCCGGCATCATCGTGGATGCCGAAGACGACGCGGCCTTGGCCCAACATTTGCTTACCGTGCTAACCAATCCGGCCGAACAAGAGCGTCTGCGCCAGCTAGGGTATGCCCGCTCGGCCCAATTCTCCTGGCGCAACACCGCCGAAGGGATTTTGGCCTGTTATGAACGTGTGGTAAATAGTCAGCACTGACCCGTAAGCCGTATCGTGACCAGCCAGTTATTCCTACCGGTCACGGATCACGGCTTACTCAACTTTAATTGAGGAGAGTCTTCATGTCTAAAATCTTGGTAACAGGGGGCGCTGGTTTCATCGGTTCCCATCTGGTAGATGTGTTATTGGCTAAAGGCCATGCGGTACGAATTCTGGATGCCCTGATTCCTCAGGTGCATGGCGAAAATGCGACCTGGCCGGCCTGGGTTCCCGCCGGTGTGGAGCGCATGATAGGTGATGTACGCAACCCGGACGTGTGGGTGAAAGCCCTCGACGGTATGGACGTTGTCTACCACCTGGCCGCCGAAGTGGGCGTGGGGCAATCCATGTACGAAATTGTCCGTTACATGGAAGTGAACACGATGGGCACGGCCGTTTTGCTGGAAATCCTCAGCCGAGGCGATCACAGCATCCAAAAAGTGATCGTCGCCTCGTCCATGTCCATTTACGGCGAAGGGCCTTACCAAACCCCCGATGGGCAGGTGCTCCACCCGATGCTTCGGGATGAAGCCCGCTTGCGCCAGGGGCAATGGGAACATTATCTGGGCAATTCAGCCACGGAATTGACTCCTTTGCCCACGGGTGAAGACAAACCGCTCCAACCCACCTCGATTTATGCCATTTCCAAACGGGATCAAGAAGAGATGTGTTTATCGGTGGGGATTGCTTACAAAATTCCCACGGTGGCCTTCCGTTTCTTTAACGTGTACGGCCCGCGCCAGGCCTTGTCGAATCCGTATACGGGAGTGGCGGCGATTTTCAGCGGCCGCTTACTCAACCGTCATGCCCCGGTCATTTTTGAAGATGGGTTACAAAGCCGTGACTTCATTCATGTGAGTGACATTGTGCAAGGGTTGGTGCTGGGCATGGAGCGGAGCGAAGCTGATTATCAGGCCATTAACCTGGGCACAGGACGACAAACGTCGGTGTTGGATGTGGCTCAGGCGTTGAATCGGGAGTTGGGGCTGGATATTGAGCCACAAATCGTCACTAAATTCCGCGCCGGCGACATCCGCCACTGCTTTGCCGACATCAGCAAAGCGCGCCAGTTGTTGGGTTTTGCGCCGAAGGTGCGTTTTGAGGATGGTGTGCGTGAACTCATTGGCTGGGTGAGCCAGCAGACCGCCAGCGACCGGGTTGCCGATGCGACGGCCGAGTTGGCAGCGCGTGGATTGACGCGGTAATCCTAACCCTTCACCGGGAGAGGAGACAGACTCCCTTCTCCCGGTGCGGGAGAAGGGCCGGGGATGAGGGAATTACCAATGGTTGTGACGGATTACTGTTCACTTTCTGCCTATGAACAAGGTCAACGTTTTTACTGTTATTCTGAACACCAATCGGCGGGATGACACGCTGGCCTGTCTGGCCGCGTTGCATCATAGCACCTATAAACGGCATACGATTATCGTTCTCGATAATGCCTCGACAGATGGCTCGGCGGAAGCGATTAAAGCTGAGTTTCCCCGGGTAGAGCTTATTCACCTGAAGGAGAATAAGGGGTATGCCGGTAACAACAATGTGGGCATCGCGGCCGCGGTCGCGCAAGGGGCGGATTGGGTGTACGTGCTCAACGAGGACACCATACAGGCCCCTGACTGCCTGGATCATCTGGTCGCTGTCGGCGAAAGTGATCCCACCATTGGCATCGTCGGCCCGATGGTCTACCACGCCGACAACCCGGATGTGATCCAATCAGCCGGTGGCTGGATCGACCATCACTGGCAGGCCGGCCACAAAGGGCAAAACGACCCGGACAAAGGGCAATTTGCCGAACCCCATGCGGTGGCCTGGGTATCCGGCTGTGCCATCATGGTGCGGCGCGAGGTGATTGAGCAGTTGGGCATGTTGGACGAGCATTTCTTTTATTATTGGGAAGAGACGGAATGGTGTGTGCGCACCAAACGGGCGGGCTGGAAGATTATGCACGTACCCCAGGCACGATTATGGCATAAGGGTGTGCAGATTGATTATCGGCCAGGGCCAAATGTGGCTTATTACAACACCCGCAACTATCTAATGATGTTGAGAAAACATGAAGCGCCGACCACGGTGCGGTTGCGGGCCTGGTATCGCATTTTGCGGACGTATACTAGCATGAGCCTTAAACCGGAACGTAAAACCAACCTTGAGGCTCGTCAGGCAATGGTGCAGGGGATGGGCGATTTCTGGCGCGGCCGCGTAGGGAAGCGGAAGACGTAGAAAGAAGGGAACTCAGGGGAACTCGTAGGAATTCTGGGGAACCAAACTCATACATTACGCATCACCACCACCTCCACTTATGCACATCTTATTTCTCTCTCGCTGGTATCCATACCCAACCGACAACGGAGCTAAAATCCGTGTTTTCAACCTGCTCAAACATCTGGCAGAGCGGCATACCGTTGATCTGATCGCCTTTGCCGATAGGCCAGTCGGTACAACGGAGCGAGAAGCCATGCAGGTCTTTTGCCAGCGGGTGGCGGATGTACCTTATCAACCGTTCCAGCCTACCCGGGCTAAAGGCGATCATGGGTTTTTTGGCCTCGCGGCCGCGTTCCGTCATAGACACCTTCCATCCAGCGCTACAAAATCTGGTGCATCAATGGGTGCAAGAAAACCGGTACGATTGCCTCATCCCTTCTCAGATTGATATGATCCCTTATGGGTCGATGTAACCGGTGTACCCCGGCTGTTTGAAGAAATTGAACTACCACGATCCATGAGGCAGTTTGTCAAGAACGAAATCCGTTACGCAAGCCCGCCATGGCCTGACCTGGTGGAAACTGCAAAATTATGTGCGTGATAGTTTACCCCATTTTGTCGGTTACACTTCCGCCTCACAGGGGAGCTGGAGCAGGTGCAGGCGATTTTGCCTGACTACCAGGGGAAATTTGCCCTGATTCCCAATGGGGTGGATGTAACTGGCCCATCAGCAGGATTTTGGCCCGGTGCAACCAGATACCCTGGTTTATGCCGGAGCCATGACCTACAAGGCTAATTTTGATGCCGTGGCTTACTTTTTAGGGGAAATCTGGCCGCTCATCCGGGCCGCGCGGCCGCAAGCCGTTTTTTATGTGACGGGTAAACTGGACGGTGTTCCCGTAGAGCGACTGCCAAAACAAGATGGGGTGATTTTTACTGGTTATTTAGACGATGTGCGACCACGGGTGGCCCAAAGCTGGCTTTCCGTGATACCGCTCCGTCTGGGCGGGGGCACACGGCTCAAGGTATTAGAATCGTTGGCGTTGGGCACGCCGGTGGTGACAACCAGCAAGGGCATGGAAGGGTTAGAGCTAATGCCAGAGCGGGATGTGTTGGTGGCGGACACGCCGGAAGCGTTCGCGGCCGCGGTGATACAACTTCTGCATGATCCCAACTTGCACACACTGCTCAGCCAGCACGGGCAACAGGCGGTGAAGCGGTACGATTGGCCCAAAATTGGGTCCGAACTGGCCAATTTGTGGAAACATTAGGTTAAACCATGGTTTCTTTAGAGCACCAATGGCAGAAATGGCACAGCTTTTTTGACTGCTCAGTGGACAACCCTGTTGCGGCTGGCGATTGTGCTGGGAGTGCTGGTCGCGGCCGCGGGCATTGGAGCCGTTCTTGCCTGGAAACCCTATAGCACGAACCTGCAACTCTTCGCCCTCGCCGGAGCCGTAGGCGCAGTGGCCATTGTCATTGGCTTCAACCGCTTTGGTCAATCTGAATATGGTCTTTTAGCCGTTCTGCTCCTGGGCGGTCTATTTAATTTCTTCACTATCCCCACCGGAACGGAAAGCAAACTGGTTCTCAGCCTGGTCATGGCCGCCGCCTTATGTGGTATCTGGTTTTTGGACATGCTGTTGGTTGAAAAACGCTTTACCCTAAAACCATCCCCCGTCAACAAACCCATCCTGACCTTCATCGCTGTAGGTATCATCTCTTTCATCTGGAGTTTCCTGATGGAAGACCCACTCATTTACCGTTACGGCTCCTTTACCATTGTCCAGGTTGCGGCCTTATTCGTGGAATAGTCTGCTCCGTTTATGATTATCTATGTCATCAATAAAATCCAGGACATCAAATGGCTCCGACAAATGACCTGGATCCTCTTTAGGGATAGGCGTTTTACCTGGTTCTCTAGTGAGTTCAACCTACCAACTATCCGCATGGTCGAAAATGGGATGCGCGGCGTCTTCATTACCTGGGTCGGCTCATTAGCCTATGGACAGGCACTGTTCAACGAAAAGCTCCCCCCCTGGAAACGGGGCGCTCTGTTACTCCTGCTGGGCATGTGGATATTCTGGGCACTTCTCCAGCATCGCATCTGGTTATCCGGTTGGGTTCCTGGGGTCGCCTCGCCTCATTCTGACCCTGGCCCGTTCGCGCCAGCTTTCTTCGTGATGGCGTTTGTTGGTTTCCTTTATGTGGGCATCAACTATCAATATTTTTACGAAGAAGTAGTGGTCGCTAATCTGGATGAAGGGGGGCGGCGAACGGCTAGAAATTTGGCGACTTAACCTACAGCATGTGGCTGATCATCCCTTGTTTGGGATGGGTCCGGCTGGTTATGCCCTGTACAACATGAGTTATCACCCTCAGGATGCTCGTTCTACCCACAACAATTACTTTGATATTCTGGCCCAGAGCGGTGTTATTGGTCTGATCTGCTTCATCTGGATGATCGCTACCTTTATCCGTCTGGGCAACCATCTCCGCCGCCAATTGACCGGTCAGCGTAACTTTGAAGAAGCCTTTGCCAATGCTGTCTTGGCCGGATTGGTGGGGGCACTCGTCGCGATGACCTTGGGTGATTGGGTATTGCCTTTTGCCTACAACCAGACCATATCCGGATTTGATAATGCCGTTTTCACCTGGGTGTTTATTGGCGGCATGATGGCCCTGTATCACATGGTTGAAACACAAAAAGGGAGTGACCAGTTGACAGTAACCAGTGACCAGTGACCAGTCTACTGGTTACTGGTCACTGGTTACTAATAACTGATAAGCCTCGCTATGACCGACGTTTCCGTTATCATCGTCAACTGGAATACGCGACAACTGTTGGCCGATTGCCTGGACTCGCTCATCAAAACAGCCGATGGGTTAAGTCTGGAATATATCGTGGTGGACAATGGTTCCACCGATGGCAGTCAGGCGATGCTGGCGGAGCAGTACCCCCAGGTGCGGTTGATGGCTAATCAGGAGAATGTGGGCTTTGGTCGGGCCAACAATCAGGGGGATGGATGGGGCACAGGGCGGTACGCACTCCTGTTCAACAGCGATGCCCTGGCGACACCTGGATTTCTGCAACGTTTGGTCGCCCTGGCCGATGCCAACCCGAAGGTAGGCATGGTGGGAGCGCACCTGCTCAACCAGGATGGCTCTTTTCAGGCGTCCCACACCCGCTTCCCGACTTTGTGGCGGGAATTTCTAATTCTCTCCGGGCTGGGGCGCAAGCTGTATGGTTATTACTTCCCCAGCCACGGCCCAGATGAAGCTAAAGGCCAACAGAAAAGTGGATTATGTGGAAGAGCCTGTATGCTGGTGCGGTTGGAAGCGTACCGGCAGGCCAGGTGGCTTTGACCCGGCCTTTTTTATGTATGCGGAAGAGGTGGATTGGTGCTACTCTTTCCAGAAAGCAGGCTGGGAAATCTGGTATGACCCCGGTGCGAAGGTAATTCACCTGGGCGGGGGGAGTAGTGGCAGTCGCCGTACCAGCCGGGAAGCGGATTTGTACCAGGGACGAGTGCGTTTTTTCAGGAAACATTATGGGAATGCGGCCGCGAACCTGCTCAAGCTGCAAATTTACACCTTCACCCTGGTCAAAATCATCACCCACCGAGTGTTGAAATTGGTGACAGGAGGGCGTCGCGGCCGCGACGTCGTCTCCTCAGCCATTTAGCTACCAAGCTCGCGTCTAACATAACTTGGTTCCAGGTTTCAGGTTCCAGGTTTCAAGTTGAACTCCTAACCTGAAACTTGAAACTTGAAACCTGAAACTCATGAAAATCCTTCTCCTCACCCAAGTCCTGCCTTACCCGCCCGACAGCGGCCCCAAAGTCAAAACCTGGAACGTCCTCAAATATTTGGCCCCAACACCACAAGTCACCCCTCGTCTCTCTTTTGTGCGTGGCGACCAGTCGGCCGAAATTGCCCATTTGAAGACAGTCTGCCATGCCGTGCACACCGTGCCGATTGAGCGGAAGGCGGTGGACGATGTGCGCTACCTGCTGAAAAGCGTGTTTACCAATCAGCCCTTCCTCATGGTACGTGACGACCGGGCCAACATGCGCCAACTGCTCTCTCAACTGAGTGCCCAGACGAAATTCGACATCGCCCACGCCGATCAACTCAACATTGCGCAATATGCCGAACGCATCCCCGGCGCGGCCAAAATCCTGACGCCCATAATGCCCTCTGGCTCCTCTACCAA
>JADJUV010000017.1 GCA_016716885.1 Candidatus Trichofilum aggregatum
CCATGTCTAATAACATTCCGTGGAAGGATTATGCCCTCAAGTTTTGGAGACAAAGAGCCTTGATCGATCTTTTTGGTATCCGATTGAACGTTCCCGTGCCGATAATCGTCGCAATTTTGTCTGTTATCATTGGCGGTTCCCTAATACGGTATTGGCTATATCAAGGACAATGGAGCCCCTTTGTTAGTGAACAATATGGTTATGCTCTTGAGTATCCTGCTAATTTCGATATGTATGTTTATGGTGATGGGGGTTACAAAGGGTCTATTTATATACGCAGTCGCTTCGGAAGTATCTGGGCTCCTCTTGATGTCATAGTTTATGAAAAGCCTATGGACAAACCAGATCTAGAACAAGTGTCGGTGTGGGGAGAGGAGATAATAAACCGACACCGTGGCTATAACCGGTCTACTTTAGAAGAAGTTGAAATTGGTCAGGGCAATTATCCAGCTTTAGTTAGGACGTATACGAAAAAGATCTACTTTGGTCGGAATCTAAAAATCAAAGTAGTTTACCTGGCTACGGCAAAACGTGCTTTTGCTCTCAATTTTACTGTATACGAATGGAATTACAGCGACCAACTGGTTGTTATTGAGCACATGTTAGAACTCCTTTAGTTAACAACCGAAGAGTAACACCCAGCTACGGTAAAGTGGAAACTTGTTGTTGTTGATATGTTGATTATAACGCGCTTACCGGGAACGCGGCCGCGATAAAACCAACTCAGTTAGGGCGATGGTCTTGGTTATCTGCACTAGCGTGTCCTTCGTCAAAGTCTTTCATCTTTTTATCAAGACTCATTACTGTATCAAAATCAAGTACAGGAAACTCATAAATCGATTTGTGAAACTCCTGGTAGGTATCACCGGGCTGTATTAACTGAAGCAGTAACCGCCAAGCTTTTTCATTCAAACCAGCTTTGAGGATAATTTCATCATCACACAGCAGATCGTAGCGTGCGTAGAAATCATTAGCCTCGTTATTCTCGATCAGTTGGTATTTTTTCCCCATATTGTTTTTGTCCTTTACGTTTAGTGGTACGCGGCCGCGCAGTTAAAGTGCCGTGACGGGAAAGAGACCAGACGGAGCCGCTCACCACCATCTGGCCTCACTAAATCTAAATGCAAGTCCCAATTCTCATCGAACGTAAGAAAAGCAATGTACTGCCTATCCGGTGACCATGCAGGCAACAGTTCAAATTGATCGGGTGTATCAGTCAACTGAACAATCTCACTCCCATCGGCCGATGCCAAGAAAAGCTCCTGGTCACTTCCAGTTGCCCATGCAGGGTCATATATTTCAGGGGAAAGATCATAGGATGCAAAAACAATCTGTTGCCCATCTGGCGACCAATCACCGTCAAAGTCATAGCGAGAATCATCCGTTAGATTGATTAGTCCAGTCCCGTCTGACCGCATGAGATATAAATCCCACTGTTCATTACGATACGACTCAAAGAATCTTTTCCCCATCGGGCGACCAGTTCGGTACTAAACTGCATGGCGAATCTAAGGTCAGATTTTGTTCGTTGAATCCGTCGGCACCGACCACATAAATATGCAGATATGAATCTGAAAAATTGGGTGGTGATTTCATTGGTACAAATCCCGTATAGACCAATCTGGAACTATCAGGAGACCAGCTATGATGTCTGGCAAATACAGTACTCAGTTGAACGGATTCACCACCACTTGCAGGAACAGCATGTAGACGACCATACTCACCAGGGATAAAGGCAATTGTTTGACCATCAGGGGACCAACGCGGGCTGCATTAGGCCAATAATGCTCACCCTCCACTAACAGCGTTCTTGTGCCATCCTCTAAATTCATTAAATAGATATCTGAAGTTTTATAGGCAGTATTCCCAATACCAGCTTCACGGAGTAGAACAAAAGCCATTACATAGCTATCAGGAGACCAGGAGAAATCATATTCATTAATCAGTTTAGATGGTGCAACCAGACTAAAAACCTGCCCTGTTTGCCTTACTTCATCCACAGCAAAGTGAAAAATAGCACTTTGCTGGTATCCAACATTACAGTAAGTCCAATTTCTTTGCTGTTTGGCGACCAGGAAAACACAGGGTTGCTTTGCTCTCCCTTATATTCAACCTGCAAATGAGGCGGCATGGGGCAACCAATTACTTCAGGGGATGTTCGAGCAACCGGTGAGTCCTCAAGTTGAAGCGGATCGGACGCGTGAGTTGTCGCCACCGAATCTGAGTCGGGTGTGCTATCTGGGGTTATGATTGTGTTGTCAGCGGATATGGGTACTAATATCGTTGGGCTGCTTCAGCTGATTGGACTCATCGCAAGATTTGGTGTACACCCCAAACAAGGCAATCAAAATTAGCAACCTGCTCGAATAAAGACAGCAATCATGAACTGGCGTGTTCTATATATCGTTTGTTTCATCATGGTTTACTTGCTTCTCTTGACCCCTGATCGTGACGAATTGGTATGCCGCTCATCTACCCTACCACCTCAACACGCCGCACCTCATGTTCCTGCCCCAACAAATGCAAACTGACCTGCCGGAGTGCAACGGGGTCGCCCGTTGTGAGGAGATGGTCGCGGCCGCGCCTCGTACTCCTCGTCAATAACCCCCGCTCCGCCAACACCCGCTGGGTTTGCCGGGCCACCGCCGGGGCCGGGTCAATGATGGTCACAGCCGGGCCGATGATCTGGCGGATGAGCGGCTCGACGAACGGGAAGTGGGTACAGCCGAGAATGAGGGTGTCTATCCCTTGCGCCAGTATGGGGTGGAGAATGGATTCGAGCAGGGTGTGGGTCGCGGCCGCGTTCACTTCCCCCCGCTCAATGGCATCCACCAGCCCAATACACGGGTCTTCCAACACCTGCACGCCGTTGGCAAAGCGCATCAGCAAGTTGGCATACTTCTGGCTGTCAAAGGTGCGCGAGGTCGCCATCACCCCCACCTTGCCCGTCTTCGTCACCGCCGCCCCCGGTTTGATGGCTGGTTCCATGCCCACAAAGGGCACATCGGGGAAGGTCTCACGCAGGTAAGCGAGTGCGGCCGCGCTGGCCGTATTACAAGCCACCACAATCACCTTCGCCCCCTCATTCAGCAAAAACCGGGTGATGGCGTGGCTGAACTGCTGGAGTTGGGGTTGCGGCCGCGGGCCATACGGCACATTCGCCTGATCCGCCACATACACCACATCCTCAAATGGCAACATCACCCGCACATGGCGCAACACCGACAGCCCCCCCACCCCCGAATCAAACATGCCAATGGGTCGTTTTTTCATGCCCTGTGGTATATCACGATTTGGGTGTAGGGAAAAGGGTATAATGGAGGGAAATCAAGGGACTCAGCGAGACTCGAGAGCCTAAAAGCTGAAATGCTCAGTCTCTCAATCTCTCAGTCTCTCCCCAGGAGTCCCCATGCGCCAAAACTACCTCACCACCACCCACGGTTTACAGCGGCAATCGCCGCCCATGCGACTGTTTGAAAAGGCCAAACGGTTCGGCATCTGGAACCCCAGCGATTTGGATTTGAGCCAGGATAAGCTGGATTGGCAACGGCTCAAGCCTGAGGAGCAAGATTTGCTTCTGCGCCTCACGGCTTTGTTCCAGGCTGGCGAAGAAGCGGTCACGCTGGATTTATTGCCCCTCATTCAAGTCATCGCCCGCGAAGGGCGCCTCGAAGAGGAGATGTATCTGACGACGTTTTTGTTTGAAGAGGCCAAACACGTGGACTTTTTCCGGCGGGCGTTGGATGAGGTGGCTGGGGTGAGCCATGATTTGAGCGCTTACCTCACCCCCAACTACACCGCCATTTTCAGCGAGGCCCTGCCCCAGGCGTTGCAAGCCCTGGCGACGGATTCTTCACCGGTGGCGCAGGCCCGTGCGGCCGCGACCTACAACATGATCGTCGAAGGGGTGCTGGCCGAGACGGGTTATCACGCTTTCTACACCGTCCTCAAGCGTAACAACATCATGCCCGGCCAACTCCAGGGCATCACCCACACCAAACAAGATGAATCGCGCCATATCGCTTATGGGTTGTACTTGCTTTCCCGGTTGATTGCCTGTGATGAGGCGGTCTGGGAGGTGGTGGAGACGACAATGAGTGAACTGATGGTCGCGGCCGCGGGCGTCATCACCGACGCCTTCTCCTTCTACGACCCCATTCCCTTTGGCCTAAACGAAGATGAGTTTATCGAATACGCCTGGAGCCAGTTCCAGAAGCGGTTTGCCCGACTGGAACAGGCACGGGGTCAATCCCTGGAAACCATCATGACCATCGCCGCGCAAACGCTGGAGAGCGAAGCCTAGAGAGATTTTTGCCACGAATTACACG
This sequence comes from Candidatus Trichofilum aggregatum, assembly GCA_016716885.1. Classification (GTDB taxonomy): domain Bacteria; phylum Chloroflexota; class Anaerolineae; order Promineifilales; family Promineifilaceae; genus Trichofilum; species Trichofilum aggregatum. The sequence goes on from JADJUV010000017.1 coordinate 4,329, forward strand.
AATGAGCTGTTGAAATAACGCACGCCAAGACGCCAAGACGCCAAGCTACCAGAGAAAAATTCGTGTTAATTCGTGTAATTCGTGGCTAATCTTCAAACCCTACGCCCCGCCCGGTTTTTCCCCCACATGAATGGCAATCGTGCCAAACATAAACAGCTTGTAATGCACCTGCGTGAACCCCGTCTGGCGCATGGCTTCAGACAAGGCATCGGGGGTGCGGAACTGCTGGGTGCTGTCCGGCAGGTAGCGGTACGCATCCGATTCGCCGCTGATGAGACGGCCCAGGGTGGGGATGACGTGGTTGAGGTGGAACAAGATGAACGGGCGCAGCAGGTTACGCTTGGGGGGACTCGATTCAAGGACGACGACGCGGCCGCGAGGCTTCGTCACTCGCCACTGTTCCCGGAACGCCCCTTCCACATCAATGACATTGCGCATGAGAAACCCCGAGGTCACAGCATCGAAATAATCACTGGGAAACGGCAGGGCCAACGTATCGGCCCCCACCCATTGAATCGTGCGCCGCTCCGGGTACAGCTTACCCGCCTGCATCATCTCCAGGGTGAAATCCCCCCCCACTGCCTGCAAACCGGGCACTTGTTGCACCCCTTCATAAGCAATGTCCCCCGTACCCGTGGCAATATCCAGCAAACGCCCCTGCGGCGGGATATTGGCCTGGGCGATCACATAACGCCGCCAGCGCACATCCTGCCCAAACGTCATCAGCCGGTTCATCCGATCATAACGCCCGGCAATGCGGGCAAACATATTCTGAACATAGTGGGCACGTTCCTGCCCGGTTAAATGAGCCATAGTTTTCGTTTTGTTCCAGAGGGTATCAATCAGGGATTATTCACCGGCATCAAATTCTATCTCTAAATCATCAGCAACCGCCTCACCACCCATTTTGGTGCGGGAGGTAGGGGGCGCGGCCGCGGCCTCTTCAGCGCCGAGGCCAACCACATCACGCGCTTTACTCGTCCCCGTGGGTGGGCCAATAATGCCTTGCTCTTCCATCAGGTCAATGAGCCGGGCGGCCCGCGTGTAACCAATACGGAAGCGGCGCTGCAACAGGCTGGTAGACGCCTTCTTTAGCTCCCGCACCATCGCAATCGCCTCTGGCAACAGTTCATCCTCATACTTGGCCGCCTCTTCCTGGGCAATCAACTCTTCCCACAACGGCTGTTGCGCCTGGGGATGGGGAGATGGGGAGTGCTGAGGGTTGAGTGCTGAGTGCTGAGGTGGTTTTACCTCTGGCTGACGGCTGACTGGCTGACGCCGCTGACCGGCTGACTGACTCGCTGACGGCTGACTCTGACTCACCTTAGCCGCCGCTGGTTTCGCCGGAAGCCACCGGGGTTCCGGGTCCACCGGGCGGGTGGTGGAGAAGGTCGCCGCTGGGGGCACAGCCTTGGGATCGGTGTTGATGATGGGCGGCGGGGTGGGAGAGGGAGCGGTGGTGGGACGCGGGGACGTGGGAGTGGAGAGTGGAGAGTGGAGAGTGGTCACGGGTGACTTGGCTTGGGCATGAGTCTCGGGGGTGATGAGGTTACTGCGGCGGGAGCGTTGCCAGTAGGCGATGAGTTTGTCTAGTTCGCCATCACTCACAAAACAACCTTGCAGGCGCAGGGGCGCGGCCGCGTCCGGGCTTTGGAACAGCATATCCCCCTGGCCCAACAACCGCTCGGCCCCCACACTGTCCAAAATGACCCGGCTGTCCGTGCTGGAAGCCACGGCAAAGGCGATACGGGCCGGGAAGTTGGCCTTGATCAACCCTGTCACCACATCCACCGATGGGCGTTGGGTGGCTAAAATCATGTGAATGCCGGTAGCGCGGGCCATCTGGGCTAGCCGGGTGATACCCCGCTCCGTCTCTTCCGGGGCTAGCATCATCAAATCTGCCAACTCGTCAATAATGATGACGATGTAAGGCAGTTTTTCCCCTTTTTCCTTGAGCAGTTTCTTGTTGTACTCCTGAATGTTGCGCACCCCAGACGCCGAAAATGCCTTGTACCGTTTGTCCATCTCGCGCAAAGCCCATTGCAACGTACCCACCACCCGCTCCAAATCCACCACCACCGGCGCGGCCAGATGGGGAATGCCGTTGTAGCCGGTCAGTTCCACCCGTTTGGGGTCAACCATGACCAGCTTCAGGTCGTCGGGGGTGTTTTGCAGGATCAGGCAGGCGATGATGCCGTTGACACAGACGGACTTACCGGAGCCGGTAGCCCCGGCGATAAGCAGATGAGGCATTTTGGTCAGGTCAGCCGCTACGGCCTGACCGGCCACATCTTGCCCCAAACCAATCGCCAACGGGGATTTAATCTTCTGGAAGGCGGCGGACTCCATGACATCACGCAAAGAGACCACCGATTTCGCCATGTTGGGCACTTCGATGCCCACATACCCTTTGCCGGGCACAGGGGCCTGGATGCGGATGCTCCGCGCGGAGAGGGCCAGGGAGAGGTCATCGGCCAGGCTGGCGATTTTACCGACCTTCACTTTGGTGCGTTTGCCACTGCGTTGCTCGATAAACAGCGGCTCCACCCCATATTGGATGACGGTGGGGCCAAATTGGGTATCCACCAGTTTGACGGGGGCGCCAAAACTTTCCAGGGTTTTTTCGATAATAGCGACCTGTTCGCGGATGTGGTCGTTGTTGGCATTTTGTTCACTGCCCACTTCCAACATCTCCGCCAGGGTCGGTAGTTTCCAATTTTGCGCGGCCGCTTGTCCCACAAAAATAGGCTGAGGGGCCGGGGCTTCTTCCACTGTGGCTGGTTTGGCGGGCGCTGGGGCGGGACGGCTAGGGGCGGGGGCAGAACGGTTGCCGCGGCCGCGTTCCCTCCCTTCTTTGGCTTCCGGGGCTGTGGGGGCCGGGGCTGAGGCAGAAGCCTGCGCCGCCCGGTCAAAACTTAACGCAGGTTGTACCGGCTGGTCGGTGGAAGGGCGTAGAGAGGCGCGGGATGAGGCGGGGGGTTGCGGCCGCGCTTGACCATTGGCAAACGTGAGTTCCGGCGCCCGTTCACGCAGACTACTCAGCGTGTTGAAGATGTCCGTTTTGGTCAGGCCCGTCAGCAGGATGGTGCTGATGGCCCCGATGACCAGGTAAAGCAACAGCGCCACGCCTGAGCCAATTACATCTTGTAACGTCGCCACCAACATCGCCCCGAGATAACCGCCCCCGAACCCTTCAGCCGCCACGGTCCAGGCATCACCGAATGGGGCACGTTGGGCCACGGCAATGAAGGTAGCCAGGGCTTCAAACGTCAGAAACAGCCCCCCCAGGCCGATGAGCCGGTAGGTGGGCAAACGGGGCGGTTGCTCCATGCCCCACAAAATCAAATAAAACCCGCTGATCAAGAGGGTGATCAGGACAAAGATGCCCCCCCAGCCAAACCCCTGCCATATCAGGCTGGCAATCTCGCCAGGGATTTTACCTTTGTTGGGGGAAAGTAGGCTGATGCTCAGTAGCAAGGTGGTAATACAAAGAACGAGGCCGCCGAGGATAGCTTTTTGGTGTAGGTTGAGGCGAATGGAGAGACCGGGCCGCGTTTTTTTGCTCGTGGTTTTAGCCGGGGGGCGTTTGGTGGTGGTGGTAGGCGTGCGGCCGCGACTCCCGTTGCCTCGTGCGGGGGCCTTGGCCGGGGGCCGGGCTTGCTGTTGTTGTTTGGGGGGTGATTCCTGTTTCCGCGTCGCCATCGCTCAAATGTTCCTATATTTAAGGGCGATTATAACACGGACAGACGGGCTGCGTAAGGTCTTACGGAATGTACTGTATGGTGTCCTGATACTCTTCTAATTCCGAGAGGGACCAGATCAGATGAAGTGCTTCGATGACCTGACCCAAAGTTGAGCCTCGACGAATGAGCAAAACACCATAGAGGCATCCCCCGGCCTCATAATGATCGGCAATATGATCGGGCATTGTACTTCGATCCCAGGTGACCAGAATCGTTTGGTGAGCTTCGGCCCAACGAAGAATATCAGGATCAAGGGCGTGCAGGGGTGGTGTACCTGGATCACCAACGGCGAGGATTGACATCGTGGATTCGACGACGTAATTGCCGTTGAATAACCAGTTCTACGTTTTCATCCAAAAGGAAGCGGGGTTTCATGATTGTGGGGTAACAATTTGTAGACGCGTTTCTGTGCCTTGAAGCTTGTGGCGACGCCCCAACCGTTGGCGTAGTATCGTGCGTAATGTGCCCGGCGACGCGGCCGCAGACATGGCGACGCGGCGCAAATAAGCCTCAAGTTCCTGCTTATGAAGTAGATAATAGGTAATGACTACGTAAACCTGTTCCAGCGTTAATACACGGTAGTTAAGCGTAATCTCTTCAGGAGTAGCCCCAGCTTCGTAGGCTTCAATGATTTGTTCTAAACCAATGCGTGTGCCTTTAAGAAGGATTTCATCTTCGCTGATAAAATCGAGATACTCGATTGGCTCAATTGTGTCTACTTGCCATTGGGGAGAAAGTGACGTCGCCATTTTTCTTTGCTCCTGCTTATCGGTGACTGCCTGTTGATTGGTTCATTTTACCTCTTTTTGTCGTCAAAGTGTTGCTATAGACCTCAAGATAATGATTGGGGGGTAGAGGTTGGCCTTGTGGTTGCCCCTATAGTCCAAAGCTTTTTCTGGCGTGGTTCAAAAGTCGGCAAACGGCGCTTAACATTTTATAAAGCAATTTTGAGAGCAGAAAGGCATCCTCAGATGCCGGCCCGTTCGCATCTGGGGATGCTCACTCCTCACCTTTCAACTGATATGAAACACACGTTTTGGTTTATACGGTTGGTTGGGTCTGTGCCCACTGCATGGTGTACAGGTGGTAGTAGCGGCCGCGTTGCGCCAGCAACTCCTCATGCGTGCCCATTTCGACGATGCGGCCGCGATCCAGCACCACAATTTTATCAGCATGAATGATCGTACTGAGCCGGTGGGCAATAACAAAGCTGGTGCGTCCAGCCATTAGTTCATCTAGCGCCTGTTGAATTAGTTTCTCGGTGGCGGTGTCTACACTGCTGGTGGCTTCATCCAAAATGAGCACCCTCGGGTTGGCTAACAGGGCACGAGCAAAAGAGAGGATTTGCCGTTGGCCCACGCTGAGATTGACCCCATTCTCCCCCACATCAGTCTGGTAGCCCTCGGCCATTTTCATGATGAACGCATCCGCACCGACAGCGGTCGCGGCCGCGATCACTTCCTCATCCGTCGCCGCCAGCCGCCCATAACGAATATTGTCGGCGATGGAGCCGGAAAACAGGAAGGTGTCCTGCAACACAATACCCAACTGGGAGCGCAGGCTGGCCGTCGTCACCTGGCGCAAATCATACCCATCAATGGTAATCGCCCCCTGGTCTACCTCATAAAAACGGGCCAACAACCGGATGATGGTGCTCTTGCCCGCCCCCGTCTCACCCACCAGAGCAATGCGCTCGCCCGGTTCGGCCACCAGGTTAATGTCATTGAGCACTGGCTCGCCATTTTTGTAACCGAAGGAAAGATGCTCCAACACCATACGCCCCTTAATCGGCGGCAGTTCGATGGCATCTGGCGCGTCTTGCAGGTCTGGTTCGGTGTCCAGCAGACGGAACAGCCGCTCACTGGCGGCCATAGTGGACTGGAAGGTGTTGTAGCGGCGGGCCATTTCCTGAATCGGCTCGAAGAACCGTTGCACATAGAGGATGAAGGCCAAAAGTGCCCCGGCGGTGAGCGCATCATCCAGCACCAGCCAGCCGCCGATGCCCACCACAATAGCGATTGCCACCGAACCCAGAAAATCAATCAGGGGAAAGAAAATCGCCGAAACCCAGGTCGCATCCACGTTGGCATCAAAATAGGATTGGTTCAGGTCGTCGAACCGTTGGGCGTTACGACCTTCGCGGGTGAAGCTCTTGGTGACACGAATGCCGGTGATGGATTCGTTTAGATAGCCGTTGATGACGGAGATACGCCGCCGGGTGGCCCGATAGGCATCCCGCACGCGGATGCGCCACTGGTTGGTGACAAATACCATCACCGGGAGTACCAGGAAAATGAGGAGCGCCAACCGCCAGTTGAGCAAAAGCAGAGAAATAACGATGCCGACCAGGGTAAACAGGGAACGAAAGACGCCAGTGATAGACCAGGTGATGAACTCCTGGAGCACTTCCACATCGCTGATCAAACGGCTCATCAGGCGGCCCACGCTGTAGTTGTTGAAGAAGTTGAGGGAGAGGCTTTGCAGGTGGCGAAAGAGGCCGCTACGAACATCGGCGACGACGCGGGTGGCGACGTAGGCCATGACGCTGATGCGGCCGCGATTGGTGATCCATTCCAGCATCGCGGCCGCGACAAACCATAATGTCCACAGGCGCAACTGGCTCACATCATTCAGCCGGATACCCTGGTCAATTGCCTGGCCGATGAGCCAGGGCGCGGCCACACTCAGCAAGGACGAGATGGTCATCATAAAAATCGCCAGATAAAGCTGGGTTTTGTATGGCCCCAAATAGGTGAGCAGACGGCGCACCAGGCGGCCATCATAGGCCCGCCCCAGGATGTCATCTTCCCGCTCATCCGGCAACAGATCACGGATACGGTCTTCCCGTTGTCGTCGGGTTTCGTCCAGTTTTTTATTGCGATTCAAAGCCACCATACTGTTCTTTCCTCAAAAAATGGGACACGCATTTTTTCGCCTTGTCGCCATGTCTGTGTATCGCTTTTGTCGTCACGTCATTTGCCACTACGATAAAAACGCACCTGGACCTTTTCCAGGGTCGCCAGTCCTTCCACAATCGCCTCATCCACCAGACCCAAAAATTCCTCTAGCTTGGCCTGAGTGTCCACAATTTCCACAACAATAGGCAAATCTTCAGACAGTCGGGCTATTTTGAAGGTATGGATGCGGCTATGTGCTCCAAAACCCATCAACCCTCGTAAAACCGTGGCTCCGGCCAGACCTTGTTCGCGAGCCTGTCCTATCAGCCATTCATACAGTGGTTGACCGTGATGTTTGTCACTTTCGCCGATGAAGATGCGGAGCAGATATCCTTCTTCTGGAAGTATCATGGGGTTGTTTCCTCGATCCGGTAGACAAAGGTCGAAGGTTGGTCTTGGGTCCTTCGTCCTCCCTTATTTCCAAATCAGGTGAGCCAGGACGCGGCCGCACCAGACCGCCGCCAATCCCACTATCACATGCACAGCCACATTGACCAGGGCCAATCCATTTTCGCCGTCTTGCAAAAAGTTAAAGGTCTCATTGCCAAATGTTGAGAAGGTGGTGAAACCACCCAATACACCGGTAAACACCAATAAACGGGTCTCCAGGGTAAAAACGCTCCGCGCATCAGCCAGTTGCGATAATAAACCAATGACCAGACAGCCAATCAGGTTAACAACCAGGGTACCATAGGGAAAAGTAGCACTACCTGACCAGTCCTGTATCAAACCGCCAACCCAATAGCGCAGGCTGGCCCCGATAAAACCGCCGATACCGACGAGGAGAATTTTGTTCATAACGTGTGGTGCGTCATACGTGATTGGGTTACGTTCAGACGAAATTGGCCTGTAAAGCCACAAACTCTTCCTGATCGCGCAGTTGCAGGTCGTAAATCTGTTTGTACAACCCTTCTTGCGCCACTAACTCTTCATGTGTGCCTCGCTGAACGATGCGGCCGCGATCCAGCACCAAAATACAATCCGCACTTTTCAACGTCAGCAACCGCTGGGCAATGACAAAGGTGGTACGCTCCTGCATCAACGCCTGCAACGCTTCCTGAATGAGATGCTCCGTCTCGGTGTCCACACTGCTGGTGGAGTCGTCCAGAATGAGGATGCGGGGGTTGTAAAGCAGGGCACGGGCGATGGCGACCCGCTGTTTTTGCCCACCACTCAGGGTGACACCTCGTTCACCCACGATGGTTTCATACCCTTTGGGGAAGCTCATAATGAACTCGTGGGCACGGGCGGCGGTCGCGGCCGCGATAATATCAGCCATCGTTGCCTCCATCCGCCCATAAGCGATGTTCTCGGCAATGGTACTGCTAAACAGGAACGGGTCCTGCAACACAATGCCAATGTGCTGGCGGAGCGAGGCCACCTGCAAATGACGGATATCCTGACCATCCACGAGAATGCGGCCGCGAGTCGGGTTGTAGAAGCGCGGAATCAGGCTGGTAATGGTGGATTTGCCCGAACCGGTGGGGCCAATCAGGGCGATGGTTGCGCCAGGTGGGGCGTCAAAGGTGATGTCGGTGAGGGTGTTGCGCCCTTCCTGGTAGGCAAAGGAGACGTTCTCAAACTGCACCGCACCCCGACCAAGGGTCAGCGGCCGCGCATCGGGCAAATCCGCCTCTTCATTGGGCTGATCCATAATGTAAAAAATACGCGACCCTGAAGCCCCGGATGTCGCCGCCATGTTGACCAGAAAACCCAGCCGTTGCACCGGCCCATTCAGCATGAGGACATAGGTGATCATGGCAAAAAGGGAACCGACAGTGATACGCCCGTCCATCGCCTGCGGGCCACCAAACCAGAGCAGTAAAAAGATGCTGACGGAGAGCAAGAAGGTGAAAAAGGGCCAGTTGTTGGCCCAGGTGCGGATAACGTCGTAGCGACGGCTAAACCAATCTTCGTTTTCCCGATCAAATTTTTCTAGCTCATGGGGTTCACGGGCAAACGCCTTCACCACCCGGATGCCGGTCAGGCTTTCCTGCATGGTGGTGGAAAGCACCCCCATCTGCTCCTGGATGCTCTTAAATTTGGTGCGGACGGTGCCGCCAAAACGAATAGTGGCCCAGAGAAGAATGGGCATGGGGGTCAAGGCCAACAGACCCAACTGCCAGTTCTCCCCCAACATGGCGATGATGACCCCCGTCAGCAAAATGGCCGTCGAAACCAGGTCCATCAGCCCCACGCCGATAAACCGTTCCGCTTCGGCAATGTCACCAATGGCCCGGCTCATCAAGTCGCCGGTATGGGAGCGGTCATGGAAGGAGAAGGAGAGGCTCTGTACTTTGGCGTAAAAATCGTTGCGGATGTCGTAGGCGAAGCGATGGGAGAGCCATTCGCCGAAGTAGCGTAGGCCGAATTCGGTGAAGACACGGACGAGGGCCAGGAGCAGGATGGTGATCGCGGCCGCGATCAAGGCGGTCATCGTGCCACTGGTTAACCCCGTGTCAATCGCCTGTTTGATCACCTGCGGAACCACTAGATTCAGGGCAATAGACACAATCACCGAGGCATAGGCCACGATGATTTGTTTACGATACGGTTTTAGATAGGCGATTAAGCGCGTATAAACCGTCATCTTATTCATTTCTTGCTCCGACGGGGTCGTGCCCGAACTGAAGGTCTGGTGTGCGCCGTGTGATCTCACAAATTTCCTCGCTTTAACACATCATGTGCTGTATTGTTCTTCGTTTCTATCGCTTTCAAGAAAAAGATTTTTTTGTAGTGACCGCTTTAGCGGGCTGGCACTAGCCCGCTAAAGCGGTCACTACAAACCTGGGCTTAGGTGGTATGTCGCGGGGCGGAATTAGACAAACATCTAACTAAGGGTGTAAGTTTACTGAATTTAGGGTCAGATGACCAACCCAAAACGGTTTTGGCGGTGATGGGGGGCGGGGTGATGAAGTTTGCTCTATGGTACACGAAATGGGGGCGAGGAACGTAGTCGGTTTGCCCACGAAAAGGCGACGGGATAATAATTTTAGATGAGGCGTTGTGAACATGAGGGCCGCGGCCGCGCTAAGAGCCAGCAATCCATCACAGTAGGTTACAGTATCAAATAGGACTTGAGCACATCAATTTTTGACACAAAAAACCATGCGGTACAATATTAATCTGACCCCTGCGTCTCTAAATATTTATAAAGGCATCAAGAAGTGGCTAAAAAATTACGGAGTTTGTTATTTGTATTTTTAGGCTTTTTAGGTGTGTTTGCCCTTGTAGGATGTACCCCCGCGTCCACAAACAGCCCCGTCCAAGAATCAACACCCACCGCAGAAGCCTGTCAGTTTCTCCCTCCCGCGGAGCCTGATTATACACCCACTCATGATCCGCCTACCTCTACCATCAAACTGATTGACACTGCCTGGCTTGCCGGTGAAATAACTTTGGGTGAACGTCTGATTTATCTGGCTTATGGATTTTTCGAACCCGCCTCATTACCAGCAAGGTTTATAGGCGCACGCTTAGTAAGTGGAACATCTGTAGCTGTTGAAATCAATCAGGCTGTCCAAGATCCTGCAATTATGTGTCAATTTAGTTCATGCGAACAAGAAGAACTAAAAAGGCTACTTGGATATGGTATTGATTGTGCTAATAATCCGTAAGTTTGTTCCAAAAAACCATGTTTTATCCACCACCGATTTTTGTTTTCGCCACATCACAAGAATTACTGACACACATAAACACGTGGATGACGTATTCCAGGTCCAATTCTTTCTCCGTAACAAAACTTGGGCACATTATATGTGTGGCAGAAGGGGATATAACGCGGCCGCGCACAAAATCATTACTGTCGCTTGTAGAGAATATACGGGCCGAACTGGGCTTCTTGCTGGTAGGTCGGTTCTAGCTCGGCGGGGGTGTACAGTTCAATCCAGGTAGCGAAGTTACCGACGAGGACATAATCAGCATCCACGTGCTCCTGGAAGTTGTACTGCTCAGCGACGAGGGGGCCGTTCATAAATTTTTGCTGAACGGACAAGTTGAGCGTACCAGAGGGGGGATAGTGGAAGGGGTGATCGGCCAGGAAACCCATTTCTGGCTCCCAGGTTTCAATGACGGCCGTGAGCGGCACATTTTCATTAAGATAGGCGGTCATGTCCGCGGCCGCGTTCCCCCGTGTCAGGGCAATATTCTTCACATTCTGGGCCAACGGCAGAGCAATCATGCCCACCAGCCACAGGGCCAACGTCAGGCGTAACGCTTGTTGGGGCAAACTACCCTGCTCCTTGCCCCAAATCGTGCCCCACAACCGGCGTGCCTGACCCAGCAGGTCAAAATTCTCTATCACATCCAGGAAAAAACGGGCCACAAACAGGCAACTAATGGCTAAACCGGCATAGGCGTATCGTACCCAGCCAATCGAAACCACGTACCAGGCCAGATTGGCCGCTACCAGGATGTAGAGGATGCCCCATTGTTGCCCCTCTTTGTTGCGCGGCAAAACCAAAAAGAAGCTGTACACCAGAACCGGGAGCAGAAAACCCAGGAACAGGTTGAAACTGGTCAGTTGCCGGAACGCTTCGGCCATGATGCCGGGATCAAAGACGAATGCCGCCCCGCCCGCGGCCGCGCCCAGCAAGCGCAAATTTTCGCTAGCCGTACCGGGGGCCAGGAACACAATAAGGATCACCTGCCACACCGCATAACTGGCGGCGGTGAGAATGCCGGGGATGAGAAAATGGAGATGCCCTTTTTGCCGGTAATAAAACCAGTTGGTGAGCCAGGCCAGCCCCAACGTCGGGGCCAGCACCAGCAAATATTGCTGTTTGGTCACGGTCGCCAGGCCAAAGAGCAGACCCACCCCCACCAGCCGCTTGAGGCTGGGGTTGTCCCAGGCGGCAAACCACAACCAGAAGGCCAGGGCGATAAACATGAACCCCGGAATTTCGCCCAGTACCTGCCGCCCATACTCCAAGGTGCCAATGGTGCGTGAGGTGACAAACAGCGCGGCCGCGAACAGGGCCAGGTTGCGGCCGCGTAAGGTATCCGCCAGTTTGTAGAAGGCAAAAACGGTTGCCAGTAAAAACAGCCCCATGATCAACCGGGCCTGGAGCAAACCCACGCCAGCAATTTTGAACATCAGGGCGATGGGCAACAAAACGGTCGGCCCCACACCCAAGGTTGGGCCAAAGTAGCGCGGGCCTTCACTGCTCATGTCGGCATAGATGCCGTGTTCGACCAGGGTTTTGGGTACGTGCAGATGAGAACCTTCGTCAAACCAGGCGGCCGGGTAGTTGGTCAGATTAAAGAAGACGAGGAAAAGGAGCGCGGCCGCGAGCACCGCCCAACCTACTTGCGTAAGAGAAACCTGACTCCGTTTACTTGTGATTGTCGCACCTTTTGTGGTCATATTTCACCGTTCAAAACAAGGAACCGCAGAGACGCAGAGAAAAGAAAAATCTGTGTGAATCTGTGAAATCTGTGGTTAAAAATTTCACCCATTAGGGTGCGCCAAAGACCCGCAGGACGCTTACTGGTTACTGACGACTGATTACTTGGCCCCGTCCGCGGCCGCAACTTGCGCCACACCTTCCGGGCCAAACTATAGCGGGTACGAATCTCCACCACCCGCCAGGCCGCTTCCAATTTAATCGGAATAGACATCTTGCTCTGGCCGATGCGTCGATCTTCAAAATAGATGGGCACTTCCTTGATGCGTAGCCCCAGCCGCTCCGAGGCATAACACATCTCCACCTGAAATACGTAGCCATTAGAGCGAATCGTATCCAAATCAATCTGCTCTAACGCAGAACTTTGCCAGCATTTAAAGCCGGCAGTGCTATCTTTGGTTTTTAAGCCTAGAATCAGCCGGGTCCAGATGGCATTAGCCCACCAGCTAAGGAACCAACGCCCCCATTCCCATCGCACATCCAGTTGCCCCCCCCGGATATACCGTGACCCCACCACCACCTCATACTCCTGGCCCAGGCGCAGAAATTCGGGTAGATAATGAGGGGAATGGGAAAAATCAGCATCCATCTGGATGATGAACTCGGCCCCCTGGCGCAACGCCTGGCGAAATCCGGCCACATAAGCCGTACCCTTATAGATGAGTCTATTGAAATAACGCACGCAAGAGCGCAAAGAACGCCAACTCACCAGAGAAAAATTCGAGTTAATTCGTGCAATCCGTGGCTTCTTTCCGTGAACGCATCCGTGTTATCCGTGTACCTTAATTCCGGTTCTTTAGGCCATCGCGGCCGCAGTCGCGGCTTCCGCTTTGGTCTTTGCAGGGGATATTACCTGATGCGTATTCAAAATCAACTCAGCGGTGCGCCGGGCATATACCGTCACCGATTCACCGTTGGTCAGTTCCGGGTAAATTTGCGCCGTCGTAGAGAGAAATAGGTTCCGCACCGGGGTCTGGAAGGGCGGAATTTTGCTCATATCGTTCAGACCATGCAACGGCTCCACAAACGGGGTGCGGTTCATCACAAAGTAGCGAATAGAACTGGGATCAAAATCCGGGAACATCTTCTGAAGATAACTCAGCCAGATTGTCTTTAGCTCCTCGTCGCTTTTTTGTTGCCACTCACTGCCGGGAGCGGTGTATTTGGGCAGATAGACCAGATGGTGACCACCAACATATTGCGGATCAATGTAGGTGGTCGTTTCGATGATGCCCGTAAACGGGATGGTGTCATCGGTGATGTTCACCGTCCAGTAACCGCTGAGCGGTTTGTCCAGCACCAAAATGGGGCAGATGACCCCCAGATATTTCTGTTGTTTGAGGAAATCGTGATATTCCTGGGGGGCATTGGGAATGAGTTTGGTAAAGATGCCGGTGGGGGTGGTATTGACCACGACATCGAAGGGCAAAACCTGCCCGTTAACGCGCAGCCCCTTGGCCTGACCTTGCTCAATAATGATCTCTTGAACTGGAGTGTTGTAATGAATAGGGGACGCGGCCGCTTCGATTTTCTTAGCCATCGCTTCCAGCAAAGTCGCGTACCCGCCAATGAGATGGCCCGCCCCTTCTTTCTGGCTGGCCCCTTCACGAGTAGATTTCATACGCACCAGCCGCGACCAAATCCAGGTGGCGGGTACATTATCAAACCCACCATCAAATTTAGCTTTGAGCAGTGGCCGCCAGATGTTGTAAAACGTGTTGTGCCCGCCCCAGCGGTGCAACCATTTTTCCACACTGATGCTTTCCAGGCTATGCCAATCCCGCACCAGTTGGGCCGCTACCACCGTCAGCCCCAGGCGAAAACGGTCAATCCAGCCCAGTGGTGGGAAACGAAAAAACTCAATGATGTTGTTCATGGAAAAGATGCGGTTCTGATAATAAAACCCCATCTTGGTTTCCTTAAACCGCATCTGGTCAGCCACACCCAGCTCTTTGGTCAGATCAGCCAGGTGGTGGTCACTGGGTAGAATGGTGTGGTAGTAGCGGTCCAGCTCGGTACCATCTTCCAATTTGAGCGGCCCCGCCAGCCCGCCAATCTCCCCCGACGATTCAAAAATTTCGACCTGAATGCCTTTTTGGGTCAGGAAATAGCCCAGGCTAATACCCATAATGCCTGCGCCAACAATGCCTACTTTCATGTGAAACCCCACTGACAAATTATGAAGGATGTATTATGAAGACAAATGCCTTCTTCATCCTTCATCATTCCTAACCTGGATAAACCAGAAAATTTATCCGCAGATTAACGCAGATTTTCGCTGATTAAAGAATCTGCGTTAATCCCCAAAATCTGCGGTTAAACTTCTTGCCGACTGGACAAGAAGTTGACTTGGAAGGTACTAATTCATAATTTCTTCTATAAGCTTGGCGATTTTTTCACCCGCTTTGCCATCACCAAAAATGGGTGGCTGTTCGGTGGGGGGCGTGAAGTTTTGCCACGCCTCTAATACCGTGTTCATCTCCAACGGCATCAGCCGATTCCAGCCCGTTGTCACTGTCTCGGTCCATTCCGTTTCATCACGCAGGGTGAGGCATGGTTTGCCCAGGAAATACGCTTCACGCTGGACACCGCCAGAATCGGTGGCGATGAGGCGAGCATTGTCTTCCAGGACGATCATGTCGAAGTAGCTAACCGGGTCAATGACACACACATGGGGGGCAAAGGCTGCCCCCAGATGGGTCAAGGCTTTGCGGGTGCGTGGGTGGGCCGGGAAAATGACCGGCTCCGGGGCACTGTTGAGTATGTTGACGATCTGACCCAGACGGACGGGGTCGTCAGTATTGGCGGCGCGGTGAACAGTGACAAGCGCGTAGCGGCCGCGTTCCAGACCCAACGATTCAACCATGTTGGAGTTACGATAAGCAATGGGCCGGTTGAAAATCATGGCGTCATACATCACGTCCCCAACCCAATGGACACAATCGGTTACCCCTTCTTTAGCCAGGTTATGGATAGCCGCTTTGCTCACACAAAAGTGCATATTAGAGATAGAGTCAGAAACGACCCGGTTAATCTCTTCGGGCATACGCCGATCATAACTGCGTTCACCGGCCTCAATATGGGCCAGGGGAATGTGGAGTTTGCTGGCGGCGATGGCCCCAGCCAGGGTGGAGTTGGTATCGCCACGAATGATCACCAGATCGGGTTGCTCCTGGAGCAAAACTTCTTCCAGGCGGGTCAGGATTTGGGCCGTTTGTTGGCCGTGTTGTCCTGAACCAACTTCCAAATTGTAATCAGGGGCGGGGATTTCCAGTTCGTCAAAAAAGGCCTGGGACATTTTGTAATCGTAATGTTGGCCGGTATGGACGAGGATTTCTTGATGATGCGGCCGCAAGGCCCGGCTGACGGGTGATCCCTGTATAAACTCCGGGCGTGCCCCGACAATGGAGACGATTTTCATGGCTGGAACCTCTTGAGGGAGTGGAGAGTAGTTGGTGTGTTGATTGTTACGTATCAGTTACGACTAATTAACTAATACCCAGTTTTCCCCGCCGCACCGGTTGGGCTTGGGGCTGTTTGCGGGCAAAAACATTGAGTTTGTTGAGCAAAATACGGCCCTGAAATTGGAGATGGGCCTTGATGGTACGGGCGATTTTGGCTTTGGAGACACCAAAATTACGTTGATGTAACACAGTCGGATATTCGGCTACCCGATAACCGGCCAACATGGCTTTGACCATGAACTCGGTTCCAGCCAGATAACCATCGGCATGGAAAGGAATGGTGTCAATGACTTCGCGGCGATAAGCGCGGAAAAGGGCTGTGTAGCAGTAGATGTCCCATTTGACAATGAGACGGTAGATGAAAGAGGAACCTTTGCTGAGGACGAGACGATATTGGGGTACACCTTCCACGCCCCCCTGGGGATGATAGGGGGACGCGGTCACGATGTCTACGTCATTGGTCATGTAGCCGAGCATAGCCGGGATTTCGCTGAATTTATACGTACCATCACTATCGGTGGTGACGACAATATCGCCGGTCGCGGCCGCGAATCCGGTACGAATCGCCGCGCCCAACCCCAGGTTACGGGGGTGCTTCTCCAGCCGAACCGTTATATTGGGTTCACGAAATTCCCCAAACGTCTCTTGCATCAAAGCCCAGGTCTTGTCGGCACTACCATCGTCTACCAGAACAATTTCTACCGTGCGCGTTTGCGCCAGATCGCGCACAACTGGCATCAGTTTGCTTTCTAACTGAGCCATACCATCTTCTTCGTTAAAGCAGGGAATAATGATTGACAGATCCATGAAGGTTACTCCTTATGGCGCCGGGACACAACGCCATATGATTTCTAGCTGTGTATCTTAGCCCTGAGCACTTAAGAATAGGCTTACACCTGGGTGGGTGAGTTTCGAGTTCCAAGTTTCGAGTTTCGCGTTTAAACCAAAACTCGAAACTTGGAACTCAGAACTCGAAACTTGGAACTCCCCCCCCGATTGGGTATAGTTGGCTGATGGAGTTTTTATGAAACAAGATGAGATCGAAGATAAGCTGGATGAAACACGTGAACGCTTGCTGGTGGCTCTAGAACATCTGCCGGATGAGGCGTTGGTGCAAAAAGGGGTGCTGGGTGACTGGTCCATCAGTGACTTTCTCGCCAACCTGGTGGCCTGGGAAGCCGAACTCGTGACGGGGTTGATGCATGTGCGCCAGGGCAAGCGGCCGCAAAATCTGCTCAAAGCCTTAGCTGATCCGGAAACGTATAACCGCACCCTTTATCAGGAGTACGAAGGCCGTGATTTGAATCTCATCTTTGACGATTTGCAAGGGGTGCGGGTGCAACTGGAAGGCTGGCTAACCGAGTTTAATGATCGGGAGTTAAATGATCCTAAAGCGTTCCCGGCGTTGGGGGGCAGACCACTGTGGCAACTCATCCAGCGATGTAGTTATGGCCGTGAAGGGCAGAAGTTGATGTTTATTGAACGTTTCGCGGCCGCGTATCAGGAAGAGGAGTGACCAGTAAACCCGCAGAAAGAAGCCACGAATTGCTCGAATTAACACGAATTTTTTTCTGGTGGCTTGGCGTTCTTTGCGCCTTTGCGTGAGTTTTCAGGCGGCGTACCAGTTATCAGTGGGAGTTTTTCTATGAATGAACTCGTGACATTAGAAGAAGCGGTGAACGCGGCCGCGACCAACGCCATCGTCGTAGACCGCAGTAATTTGGGGATCCTGAAGTTCACCGGCAAATCCCGGTTGGACCTGATCCACCGTATGTCCACCCAGGCCGTTACCAACCTGACCAGCGGCCAGGGGGCGGCGACCGTGCTCACCAGCGACATCGCCCGCATTATTGATCGCATCATCCTATACGCCTCCAGCGATGCCGTCTACTGCCTCACCGGCGAGAACAACGGCGACTTTATCGCTCGTTATCTGATGCGTTTCGTCTTTTTCAACGATGATTTCCACATCCAGGATTTGAGTAAGGAGACGGCCATCTTTGGTGTTTATGGAGAGAAAGCGGGGGAGAGGCTTGCGGCCGCGGGCTTTCCCGAAGTTGATCTGCCGCTGCACCACTGGCGCGAAGCCCAACTCAACGGCCTGACCGCTTATCTGCACCGCACCGATCCCGTTGCCGGGGATGGTTACTTCGTCATGGCCTCGTTGGCCGACAAAGAAGCGTTGTGGCAACGGCTGGTAGAGGCCGGTTGTGTCCCTGCCGATGAGGCCGCCTTCGATTATTTGCGTATCGCCAGTGGTGTACCCCGCTTCGGCCATGAGCTAACCCAGGATTACATCCCCCTGGAAGCCGATTTGTGGGCCGATGTGTCATTCAAGAAGGGGTGTTACATCGGCCAGGAGATCATCGCCCGCATGGAGAGCCGGGGCAAACTCGCCAAACGACTCACCCCCTTGCGCCCCTCGGCCTGGGTGGAACCGGGCACAGAACTCACCACACCTGCGGGCAAAAAAGCGGGGCAAATCACCTCTGCGGCCGCGGGGCCAAATGGGGTCGTCGCCTTGGGTTACATTCGTACAGCCATGTCCTCCGAGAATGAACCCGCACCGCATCTCCTCGCTGGAGAAGTGCCAGTCACCTGGCACAGCGAATAAAGGGATTGGCAACTGCGACCTTGGAATTACACGGGTAACCAAGAATTGCTGGATGACACCCTGGTAGTTTTTGAACCAGCGGGGGATTTCCTCAAAACGTCGTTGGTCCTGATAAGAAGAATATCCGGTTTGACAACACCCCTACCCTATGCCATAATCTTTTTTATCATTATCCATTTATCGCAGTTTATCTGCCCAGCTATCTTATGGATAAGGAGGTGGTGCGCATGGCTAGTAGTAAAAATGGCACCGTAGCACTACCTCTGTTGGTTAAGAATTAGTGCTACGGTGCCAAGAAAAAAAGGGTCTTACCTTTCGGGGTGAGGCCCTTTTTCATTTTTATTGGGATTCTTTGAAGTCGTATAAACCATCCACGACAGACCACCCGCGGCCGCAACCCCCACAGATCAGCCGTTCATTCTGTACCTCACCCAGTGGGTTCAAACATTCAGGGCAGGCAAAGAAAGTTCCCGGTGACGCGGCCGCGCCATTGACCGGGTGGCGGTTATGCACAAACACACTGGGAGAAAGCTGCCACCAATTACCCGTTCGCTGGGCCAGACTATCCATACCTACCAACAAAGCAGTAGGGATGAGTTTCTTTAGGAGCGGAATACGATAATGGGAAACGGTCAACATCCGCCCGGGGGTAAAACCAGCCTGTTGTAATTGTTGTTTGAGCCAACGGGCATGAAAATCAAAATTCAGGGCCGCAAACTCAACCGGTTCGAGAGCAAAAGGAGACCAACTTTGGCGACGGAGCAAATAGCGTAGAATGGCTTTGAGATTATGTTTGTTGGCGAATTCGAGGATGTAATGGCCTTGCGGCCGCGCAATGCGGGCCAATTGTTTCAGCAGCGTCGGCACATCGGCGGCATGATGGATGGTGCGGATCTGCACCAAGGTATCAAATAGCCCGGCCACAAAGGGCATTTTATACCAGTTGCCCGCCACATAGAGAAAACGGGGATCATCGCCTAAATGGGTTTGCGCTTCCCGTAATAAAGAGCGGGAATAATCAAATAACACCACCCGCTCATATCCCCGGTACTCATCGGCCAACCGCCCAAAACCAGCCCCTATTTCCAATAAGGTTGTGCCTGTTGGTGGCATCAACCGGCGGAGCGCAATCCGCTCCACCTGGTCTTCATAGCTCCGCCCCTGTCCTTCCCAGAAACGCGTACGATAATCAGACCCCTCGTAGTCGCAAACCGGCGGGGTATCCGTGTCAATCATAGCGCTTATTCGCCAGTTGTAGCTACCCCGGATCCATCGTCAGCGGGGGCGGAGACACTTTCCTGAATCCGATCGTAGAATTCTTTATTGCTGGATGGCAACCCTTTGCAAGAGGCCATTCAAAGGGCTGAAAATTCCTGCAAATCTCTGAAATGTACACCCAACTCTGTTTCTGCCAGGGGAATGTCTACCGCAACGGCAAGATTAACCGGCACGGTCTGGCTCACCGGCACGATGAGGTTAAGGGCAACGGGTAGCTCCAGCCCTTCAGCCAGGGTTAGACTCACAATACCATTAATCGTGCCACCACCATCCGGCAAATTAAAGGTTGTTTGGGCGCGAATCGGCACGGGTGCTGTCAACCGGACGTTAGTTGTGGTGGAAAGTGGCAAAGTGAAAACAACGGGGATGGTGTCGTTGACTTCAATGGTTTGCACAATATGGGCCTCGCCCATATCCACAAAACTGTCATTTAAACCACCTACAATAGGTTCAGCAATATCATTGACGATGGGAATGATGAGAGGAGCCGCAATGAGCAAAACGATCACGGTGATGATATTGACCACAAACGAGAAGAGAATGGCGAAGTTCTTAAACGCCTGCCAGGGCGTACCTTCCCAAACGAATTTTCGCATTAGCGACCTCCAAGTTACGTCTATGACTTACGAAACAGGTACTACCCCGTTGTTCACGAGGATTTCACAAATGGTAACATGCTTTACTTAAAGTGCAAGCGTTATGTCAAACAACTCGATTGCGTTCTACCATGTTTATGTTTCACGTGAAACATAAACATGGTAGAACAAGCCTCCTTGGGTTGGGTGTTTCACGTGAAACACTAACCTCGAAAACCCCTTTATCAAGGTTGCGGAGATATATAAAGTAGTCTAACATACGCACTTATCAGATAAACACAAGGATGAAATGCACCTTGTGGATAGGATGAAATAAAGTAATTTGTATGGACAGCGAGTGCGGAGCCAGCACAAAAATTGCGAACCTCGCGGGAGTGGATAAATGAATAATGATGTGGCCATATTCCTCGACCTTGACAATGTTGTCATAGGGGCCACCGAAGTCAATCTCACCTTTGACATCAACCTACTCCTCAATCACATCAAGCGCTTTACCAATGGGCGAGTGGTTTTACGCTATGCCTATGGGGATTGGCGACAACATGAACAGATAACCCGGGCACTGGCGACCGCTGGCTTCGAGCTTCAATCGGCCGTGCGGCTAGGCCACATGAGCAAAAACCTGGTAGATATGCAGATGGTGGTAGATGCCATGGAGACGTTGGTGGATGGTCATGATTTTTCTACCTATGTCGTGATCACGGGGGACAGGGATTTCGTGCCGCTGGTGAGTGCTCTGCGCAAGCGCGGCAAACAAGTAATTGGAGCGGGTCTGCGGCATACGACTAGCCAAAGTCTCGTGGATCTGTGTGACCATTATTTCTACTACGATGAACTGGTGAAAACACGTCAGCAGGAACGGGCTGATAAGGTAAGTCAGTGGTTGCAAGAGGTAGCAACCGAATTGTTGCAGGAGCGCACTCGTGTACCGGCCAGTCTGTTCAAAGAGCGGATGCGTGCCTTAAGCCAGGGCGAACTGGACAAAATACCGGAAGCAAGAGAGGGTTTTCGCAAACTGTTGGAGCAGCACCCACAAATAGTGCAGGTGCAACTCGATGGTACGACGCTGTATGTAACGCGGCCGCAAACCGACCCCATCGTACCGGTAGCCCCAACTCCCAAACCGGCATCACGGCCATCAACGGCGCCCCCATCGGCATCAGCACCAGCTACCAAATCACCCCGCTCCGAACGCCGAGCCAGTGAAAGCGAAGTGCGTCAGTGGCTTCAACAAGCTCTGACCGAATTGGAGCATGGCAAGAAGCATATTAGAGCCAGTTTGCTGAAGGAGCGGTTGCAAGAGTTAAGCCACAACACCTTTAATGAAACACACTATGGTGTGCCCAATTTCCGCGCTTTTCTGGAAAAACAGGTTGATCTACTCATCTTGGAGCAACAGGGGACAACATTGTTTGTTAGCCCTGTGCCTGATGAAAAAGAAGTGGCTGCGGAACTCCATATCCAATACCGTTACACTCTGAAGAAACGTGGCTTACGGATTGTTCCCGCTAATGTCCGCTTGCAAATTCTAAAGGAAACCATCAATCTGTTGCAGTCAGAAGGGCCAACGTTCTGGAAAGAATTGGTAGACATGATTGCCGAGAAATATCGTGAGGATACGACCCTGGTAATTTCCAAAGGGCAGATCCATGATACGCTTCGTATCGCCCGCCGGGCTAATATTATCGGGACCAGCAATGGCTCGAAATCCTTAACTGCTGACCCATTGCAACTCCAGTTGAAGAGCAGCAAAATATTTCAGGATGCGGTGATGCTTTGTGATGCCACCTATTTATATGAATTGCAAGAGGTGTACGGCACGATTGATCTTCACGAAGCGGCGCTGGCAATGTATGACAGCAAAGGTCATGAACGTTATCTGAAAGTGGTCATGAACCATTTCCCCGCCAAAAACAATTCACCAAAACTCACACAGCCGGTTTTGTCGTGATGATCCACCTGTTATGAAGGGCCACTCCGCCATGCCAAATCGCGGCCGCGACCAAACCCAGCCCCAGTAGAAATAACAATGACCACCAGGGAAAATTCCCTGTTTGTTGCCACACAAACCAGGGAGAGCTGGGCAGAACTAAAAAATCCCCCGGCCGAGAAAACAAATCGCCTATATGACCGCCAATAAGTCGGGCAAATTCAGGTATGGTACTCTCCTGCCAACGGAAATCTGGTTGCATAGATAGGTTGCGGCCGCCGATTCGTTCGCTTAACCCATACCGCAGCAAAATCCATTGGTGCCAGGCCAATAACAGACCCAGTCCTCCGGCCAGTAAGACCCTGGCCCCATGGTTTGACCATACGCGTGACAAAAGGGACGCTCCCAGGTGCAAAAAATCCCGCATAACCAATCAGGAAAATCACCAGTTCGCTGGTGAACCGGCGGGGGCCAAAACCGCCGCCGCCAAACCAATCCCTTGTGCTGCTATTAATATAAATTTCTAAACCCAAGACAAACAACAGTGGCAAATAAGTTTGTGCTTTGCGGCGAGATAGATGAATCAAACCGATGAAAGCAAAGAAAGCCACGGGCATCCACAAAAAAAGACCACGATAAGGGGAAAAAAGGGTAGGTCGCCAGAAGGGTGCCGACCAGGCCATGAAATTTTCTCCTTGGGGGATGGCGATCCAACTGCCGTAAAACAGCCGCCACACATTCATCTGAAGGGCAAAAACCAGTAACGCGGCCGCGCCCAAGGCCAAACCATATACCATGAGCGCCTTAAGCCTTTTGACCCGTTGATCAGCCGGCAACACCCACCAGGCCCATATCGCTGATACCACGGGCAAAGCCAGATACATGAGATGTTGCCAACGCACCAAGGTGGCGAAGCCGACTAAAAGGCCCAATAAGATGCCCCAGCGCCAGGAAGGAAGTGTGTGCCGTACTGACCACCAGGCGTAGACCACCAGTCCCGTGGTCAGAGCCGAAGCCGTGTGCGAATAAATCGGATCGCGAAACTGATAATAGAGCAGGGGTGTGGTAAACATGAGGGTGATCGCGGCCGCGAAAGCCAGCTTTTCTCCCACCATTTGCCGGGCCAGGCGATACCCCAACCAAAACGCCACAAAGCCACAAAGCGTGGCAAAGGTAGCAACCGCCAACACAAAAGGCCATTCATATCCGGTAATTGGCTCGGCTGAGGCAATAAGCAGAGGGGCTAGCGGCCGCAAAACCACCAACAAACCTGTCCACAACAAGCCCGTACCCACCGCAAATGGAGCATCCACCCGGCCTGTCACCGTGCGTTGCTGCTCTAGTCGGTCTAAACGACTGGCCTGATATTGTGAACCAACATAAGGATAAGCCGCCAACAAATCGTTCTCTAGATACAAATCCTGATCAAACGCCAGTGAACGAGCATACGCATAATAGTAAGCCGCATCCCATTGTGGTACATGAGCCGAAAACAGCAGGAGCCATTGTAGGAAAAGACCAGAGCCAAACCCCAGAAGGCGTTTGTGTACCAGGGGAAAGCAAAAAAGGGCGGTTTGTTTGTCATATCTGAAATTCTGACCAAAGTGGTACAATCAGGCAACTATGAATGAGAATATGATCAACATAGCCTTGACAGTCGCGGCCGCGCTCCTGATACTTCTTCTCATCCTCTTCGGGGTTCATACCTGGGTCGCCAGTTGGGGACATCGTTATCGCACCCAAATCGCCTCCCAACACCAGTGGTTATACCACAAACACCCCAACCGACTTTTCACCAAAGGGGTCGCCTTTCATCTGACCGGTCAACCCGATGAGCCAATCCCCTGGGAACTGACCGCCCACCAATCAGGCCCCAACAAAATCAAACTTAGCTGGTACAGTGAGTCACATCAGTTTCCCGAAGGGTTAGTTGTTCTCTATCCACGACCAGGGCGCATCATGAAAGCCGTGCCCCGCAATCTCATCCCCACCATGCTCAACCGTGTATTTGGTCCCAGCGCTGTCCCTCTGAGCGATCATGTGAGTGAAGTTCCCCTGGGTGATGAGTTACTAGATGAACTCTTCTTCGTTTTCGCTGCGCACCACTCCCTTGTTCCCCGTTTACTCACACCCACCATTCGCAACTTGCTGATCCATTGGCCTGCCCCCAAAGGATACAGCCAGCGTCCCATCGTGGCCCTTTTTCGGCGCGGCTTACGCCTGGAAACGGTAGACCCCATTCCGGTCAATGATTGGCTGGCCACCGAACGTTTTATTGGCCTGGGCTTAACCATCAGACGCTATATTAACCCCTTTTACAAACACCCAACAGAAGAGTGATCCTGGCACTTGGGTATAACTTTTCCCCAAAACTGTGGATAACTGGGGATAAATCTGTGGATAACTACCCTTGCATGTGGATAGTTTGCCCTCACTCGCGCTGATTATTATACTTCGCCCCCTTACCAACCTCTTTAGAAGGTAACGCATTATGCCCTTTCAACCCACGTATGATGTTCCCCTTGAACGACGCCCCTATACCATGATCGCCGGACCAGTTGGCTGTCTGGTGCTTCATGGCTACATGGGCAGTCCCAAGAGCACGCGGCCGCTTGCCGAATTTCTTCATCAGCACAACCTTTCTCTCCATTGTCCGCTCTTACCAGGGCACGGTCACTGGCCCGACAAATTACATCGCATCTCCCACCAGGCGTGGCTGGCCGAAGCCGTCGAAGCCTTTGCGTTCCTGAAACAGCAATGCCAGGAGATATTCATCATCGGCCATTCGATGGGTAATGTGTTAGCGTCCGATCTCATCGTCAGCCAGGGGGGAGTTGCGGGGTTCATCTTATTGGCCCCTGTGTACGATGTGCCCGACAAACGTATCAACTGGATGCGTTATCTGCGTTACGTAATGCCCTGGTTTAACCCGCTCCGCAGTCGTAGCCTGTCCCGCCTGGTGAAGGAGCGGGTGCATGATTTTGATCCGACTGTCAATTTTGACGATCCGGCTATTCAGTCAGCTTTACCAGGGATGGTGCGTGTGCCTACTTCCAGCATGGATGAGATGCGCCGCACCTTGGATATGGGCAGAGGATTGTGGTCTCAGGTGACGATTCCGACACTGATTTTACATGGGGGGCATGACATCGCGGCCGCACCCGCCGGTGCTCGCCACATTCATACTTTACTGGGGAGCCAAAAGAAAGAGTTCCACCTGTTTGAGGAAGCGGGACATGAACTAATGCGGCCGCAAGACCCCGTCCATCCCCAGGTGTGGCAACACATCCTGGCCTTCATTCGCGCCCATTCCCAAATCGGCTTACCAGAGCCGCTCAACGCACAATCGTGATGGGCACGTTATACGGATTACTGAAATTGCCATCGGTGCGTACCAGCACCAACCGGATAACATAATCACCCGTGGGGAGGGCATCCGCGTGCAGTTGCTCCAACACCCCATTATTCACCGAGGTGTTGTGGGTAGAGCCAAAGGTTGTCCATTCGGTGGGGCTACTGCCACTGCCAATCTCCAGCTTGTAATATTGCACATCGGCGGAGCTAAAACTGGCTGTGCCCATAATGCTCACCAGCCCACTCAACTGCGCCCCCGCGCCCGGTGAACTAATAAAATAGGTGGTTCCCGCTGGGGCTGGCGCTGAACTTCCTCCCGTATCACCTCCATCCGAACTACCACCTGCTACACCACCGCCCGCGGCCGCGCGCACCACATCCACCGGGCAATTCACTGGCGGGGCCATCTGGTAGCCCGACCCGGATGCCCAACGACGCGCCCGCACCTCGTCCGGGTAAAACGGGGTACGGGCAAAAAGAGACGCGTTTGTGACCCGGCAGGCGGAGTGGCTCCACTCACCACACAATACGTGGGCACAGGCGCTTGTGTGCCATCATCCAGGGCGGGTAGATTGACCATCACCGCCGAGGCATCACCCAGGGGCAAAACGGTGAGCGTCCAGGCTCCCGGATTGCTGGTCATATCCGGTACATACCCCAGGCGACTCACCCCACGCAATGGGCCACTCACCAGAAACAGATCGGTGCGCCAGGAAGCACAGGCTGTGCCACCCGTGCTTGAGGGCAAACAGACGCGCCTCTCTTCAATGTTCGGTGGCGCAGGAAAATCAAATGGGGGTGGTTGACCATTGACCCATAAACTGGCCTGCATCTGTGGGGTGTTGTAAATGGTGTTCATGATGGTTTGCCACAGGGGAGCGGCTCCACGTACCCCGGAGAGCAACTGCATGGGGTGACCGTCGGTATTGCCCACCCACACTCCCACTACCACACCGGGGGTATAACCGATAGTCCAGTCGTCGCGGTAATCATTGGTTGTGCCCGTTTTCGCGGCCGCGGGGAAAGGCAACTCCAACGGATTACCTCGCCCAAAAGCGGGCAGACGGGCACGATCATCATCAAGGATGTGGGTAATGATGTAGGCGACACGCGGATCAATGGCATTGGTAGTCAAAAACCGCTCCCGTTGCACATCATAAACCACATTACCGCGTCCATCCACAATTTTTAGCACACTGGTGAGCATAGGCCGCTGCCCCTGATTCGCCAGGGTGGCATACGCCTGGGTCATCTCCAGCAAAGGCACTTCGCCCCCACCCAGCGTCAGCGCCAGACCATAAAAACCGGGTTGCTCTTGTAACGATTCCACCCCCATCCGCCGGGCGGTGGCGATAACGGTGCTGATACCCACATCACGCATCAACTGGATGGGGGGTATGTTGTAACTGTTAGCCAGGGCATCCCGGAAAAGGGTGGGGCCGTGGAAGGTGCCGGAGTAGTTGCGCGGTTGCATCAGTTCGCCGCCGCCCAGGTCCACTTTGATGGGCACATCCCAGAGGACATCGCCGGTGGTCCAGCCATTTTCCATCGCGGCCGCGTAGGTAATCGGCTTAAACGATGAGCCGGGCTGGCGGGGCATGAGGGAGACATTCACCTGCCCGTCAATGGCCTCATCAAAATAGTTGAGACTACCCACCATAGCCAAAATCTCACCCGTACCCGGTTTCATCACCACCACCGAGGCATTGTTCACATCATGGGGTTGGGCATTCAGGGCAATCCATTCCCGCGCCGCCTGCTCCGAAAAATGTTGTACATTCAAATCGAGGCTGGTGGTAATTTGCCACCCCCCTTTGATCAGCGCGTCGGGGCCATACCGCTGTTCCAGAAAATTTTGTACATACAAGACAAAATGGGCCGCTTCCAGCGTTTTACTGCTGGCTTCGGTTTGTACCGGGATTAACGGCGCGAGAACGATCACTTCCGCTTTGGCGACTTCGGCATCGAGTTGGCTGATGACTCCGTCCAGCACCATCAGGTCCAGAATAAATACTTGCCGCTCCTTGGCCGTCTCAAAATTGGTGTACGGATCATAGAGCAGAGGGGATTGGGGTAAACCAGCCAGGAACGCGGCTTCACCCAGGGTGATGTTGGCGGCGGGTTTGCCCAGGTAGGTTTGCGCGGCCGCTTCAATGCCATACGCCAGGTTGCCGTAATAAATCTCATTGAGATACATCTGTAAGATGTCCTCTTTGCTCCGCTGTTGGGTCAGGATGAAAGCCAGGAAAATCTCGCGGACTTTGCGCTCGTAGCTCACACCAACCCGTTCTTCGTAGCTGAAGGCGATGTGGCGCACGAGTTGTTGGGTGATGGTGCTGGCCCCCACCGGCCGACCATCGGCGGTTTGGGAGTTACGCAGGAGCGCGGCCGCGATGGCCGCCGGATCAAAACCAGGGTTGCTCCAAAACGTGTCATCCTCCACCGTGACGGTGGCGGCTTTGATATTTTCTGGGATTTCGTTGCTCGCCAGCCAGCGGCGTTTTTCCACCACGGTTAGCTCAAACAGAAGTTCACCGTTGCGATCATAGTAGCGTGGTGTGCCGCCTGGCCCTTGGCCCTGGTAAGCCACCACCTGATCAATCGCCCCTTTGAGTTCGTTGCTCAGGTAGATGTAGACTCCCCCGGCCAGGATAACCCCCATCATCCCACCGAGAAGAATCATTTGGAAGAAGAGTAAGACGGCGCGGCCGCAGCCTCTCGCTACCCGTTTACCTGGGGTGGGCGGGGGCGGGGCCGGTTTAGCGGGCTTCTGGTAATGGAATTCGTAGCGACTCATACCCAAATAATACCGGGAGATGTGAAAATGTGGTATATGTGGGGGGGAGTTGCGAGGTTGCGGTTGCGAGTTGCGAGTGCGGTGCGAGTGCAGTGAGTGCTGAGTGCTGAGTGCTGAGTGCGTGGGGTGTGTTTCCCATGGGTTGAGCCATCAGTGCCTGGCACGGGGCAGGCGAACCTGGTCACAACACAACTTACCGCCCCGTGCCAGGCACTTCACACAACGACACCAGTTTCTTTCTCCGCGCCCTCTGCGTCTCTGCGGTTATTATTCTTCAAGGAGTCAAAATGAAAATTGCTGTTTTTGGTGCTACCGGTGGTACCGGCCGCCAGATTGTTCAACAAGCTTTGGCCGCTGGGCATGAGATCAAAGCTTTAGTGCGTGATCCCGGCAAACTTGACATAACGGATGAGCGTTTGTCCCTGATCCAGGGGGATGTGCTTAACCATGACAAAGTGGCCGAGACACTGATAGGTACTGAAGCCGTGATTTGTAGCCTGGGTAACACCGCCAACAACCCGGAAATGATTGTGTCCAGAGGGACTGAGGTGATTGTGCAAATGATGGAGATGGGTCCGCGGCCGCGGCGTCTCATCGTCATTACATCCCTCGGCGTAGGTGACAGCAAAAACCAGGTTCCCTTCGTCTTCAAAATGCTGGCTAAAACCATCCTGCGCCAGGCCATGCAAGACAAAGAGACCCAGGAAGCCCTGGTACGGGCCAGTAACCTGGACTGGATCATTGTGCGGCCCGGTGGCCTTACTGATAATCCGGCTACCGGCACATACCGCTCTGGCCTGGACAAAAGCCTCATCGCCGGGCAGGTCTCCCGTGCCGATGTGGCCGCTTTTGTGTTGCAACAAGTAACGGCTGATACTTTTTTACGCCAAACACCGGGGATAACGTGAGAACGCGGCCGCGAAACCAGGGGTGGCACGGTGGGAGCCGCGGGCCATAGCAGGGGCGGCGCGGGGGGGCGGGACAATGGCAACCCACAACTGGCCGCAACGGGCTTGACGTGGGCCTCCATGACGAGGACATGGAAATGCCATTAATACATATTTGCCTTGGGGAAGAACACATAATCTCTGCCTCTTTTTCACGCCAACTCATGATACTGAAGGATGATAATGACGTTTTTTGGCAAATCGACGGTAAGACAAAAGGCTCAAGAACAGGTGAGATTCATATCTGGATACGCTCTGAATTAAATGGGATATATCAACTTGTCTTTGTACGACCTGATTGGCAACTAGTAATTGATGGAAATCCTCTTGAACCAAGTTTTTATGAGAATATAGCCCTAAACAATCATATGATTACATTATTTTATAACCAATATCGTTTTGTATTTGAAACTTAGCTTGTAAGTCCTGAGCTGGTATTTTTTGTGCCTTTCACTATGCCAAGTGTTCCCCTCTTTTCCCCAAAATAAAACGTGACGGCCATTCCAGAAATGGCCGCCACGTTTCATAACCACGCAATTACGTTACCGCTGAAAAGGGTCGCTAGTTCCTCAACACAAGCGGCAAGTACAGATTTTGCACCGCCTCACCCAGGCTGGTGCTATTCAACATCACTACCTCTGTCACCGCACTATTCAAGGCTGACGTAAAGGTAACGTGCGCCATGTCCGAACTGCCGGAACCAACCACCACATACACTTCCACCGTGGTACTCGCACCTACAGCTAACGCCACACTGGCCGTGCTGGCTGTGGTTGTCCAGGTGTTATTAGAAATACCCACCGAGAACGTATCGGCGAAATCGCCCGTATTGGTCACGGCAATGGTGTAGGTAATCGTCTCGCCCACGTAGGCACTGCCACTATCATCATCCGAGGTGGTAATGTCAGGATGGGCCAGTGAGTTAGTTGTACCCGTTGCCGTATACACCAACGTCGGGCTGGTGACAGACGTGATGGTCAAGGTGAACTCATCACTCACATTGATACTATT
This sequence comes from Candidatus Trichofilum aggregatum, assembly GCA_016716885.1. Lineage (GTDB taxonomy): Bacteria > Chloroflexota > Anaerolineae > Promineifilales > Promineifilaceae > Trichofilum > Trichofilum aggregatum. The sequence continues at coordinate 34,425 of JADJUV010000017.1, forward strand.
GGGGACCGTGACTTGCACCGAAACGGTCGTGGTGGAGTTAATGCCCATGCTCAACGAAGAGGGGGTCAACAGGGTGGTGGGCCAACTGTTGCCAGAGATAGCCACATTGTAGTTGTCCGCCTGGATGACATTGTAGAACAAGAAGTCATGCACCACCTGAGTATTCGGGCTGGCTTCTATTTCGCTTTCGCGGGGAGCGACCACGGCGTACACCGTGCTCACTGGGCCATAGGGCAACGGCCACACATAGGCCCCACGGGAGCGGGTGAAGACGGCCAACGTCGTCGCCCCCCGGTCAATGGACATATCCCACACCATCACGTGCGGAATGCCATTCTCGAAGCGGTACCAGACCGGCGAAGCGGCGTTAATGTCATCAGTGTAATACAAGCCCCAGTCCGTGCCAGCAAACACCTGTTGCGGGAAGTTGGGGTTGGCAATGATGGCGTCAACAGGAATGTTGGGCAGGTTGCCGGTCTTATTGGCCCAGGTAAACGAGGCACAGTTAGCCGTGCAAGTCACGCGGAAAACATGCCCTGGTGTTCCTGGGGTATTTTGATCAAAACCACCCACAGCGGCGTAGGCCACCAGCGGATTAGCCGGGCTACTGGCAACGTCCAGAATGGGCCGATTGGGTAGAACGGCATTGCTTCCGGTCACATTGACCCAGGTGGCGGAATTGGGGACACCGGTGCCCAGGCCAAAACCAAATTGCACATTACCGTCATTGGTACCAACGACCGCCATGCTGTCATCTGAGTAGGCAAAAGCCAACTGATTGATGAAGGAGCGATCCGCTAATGTGTTTTTGGTCAGGTCAGGGCTGTTGACAAACCAGGTCGTGCTGGGATAACCACCCTGGATGGATTCCCAAATACGCTCGCTACCGGCAATCAAATGATCACAGGTGGCCGTCGTACATTCCTTGTAAATCTCATAGGGGAAGAGGAAGCTAATTCGATCCGAAGCCCAACCGCCCACACTCGCCAACGGTGTACTGAACGGCCCGCTCAGGGCTACGCGCAGGCCACCATTTTGTGTTTCCATGTACCAGCGTTGAGCCTGCACCGGTTCGATGCGGGCGTAAACACCATCACCACCCAGCCGCTGTTGCCACTGAATGGGGCCAGGGTTGCCCGTCCAAACGGCCACCGAAGAGCCGTTATCTTGTGCCCCAGCGATAATGCCCGGATTGGATGAGTAAGCAAAGTTGGCCGTAATGTCGCCACCATAGAACTCAATCGTACCCAGGGTGTCATTCAAGGAGATGAAAGTAGGCGTAGCCGAATTGGCATTGGAGCTATACCACATGCCCCCGTCATTGCCAATCAACAAATTAGAGGACGAGTTACCAACGAAGGCTCGGGCATGTTGATCGACATGGACAAAACCACCACAATAACCGGTAGTTACATTGCTAAACGTTGTGCCCCCATTCGTGGTTTTGTACACGTCAATCATGCTCAGGAACACAGTATCTGAGTTGTTGGGGTCTACGGTGACACCCGCGTTGTACCAGGTCTGACCAATACCACCAGTACATCCGGCGGCGGTGAAGGTACCTGGATTGGCCTGTTGTGTCCAGGTTGTACCCCCATCAACGGTACGCCAGACGCCTCTGGTAGCACTACCATTGGTGTTATCGGCCACCTGAGCATAGATAACTTGCTGGTTGCTGGGAGCCATAGCCAGATCAATACGCCCAACCTGGTCATTAGCCGGATCACCATCGCCGGTACCGGTGGGCCAACCCGTGTTCAGGAGAGACCAGGAAGCCGGGCAGCCAGAGGCCGGAACCGTGGTGCGATAAACACCATTGGCGCCGGTGTTACCCAGGTCAGGCTGTACGGGGGTGGGGAATCCGCGGGTACCAACGGCCGCGTAAAGGGTGGTGTTGGCACCATCGTCACGCACGAGAAGACCGGTGATGTCCTGGCGTTGGGTAGCGTGGGCATTGGTTACACAGGGGCCAGTCCAGTTAGTGCCGGCATCGTAGGAGAAATAAAGACCTGTTTTCGTCCCGACGATAACCTTATTGCTATTGTTGGGATCAACTTGCACCTTGCCAATGGCTTGATACTGAGGATAGCCGGTGGTGGGGTAGTTGGGAATAAAAACGGATTCCCCCAAGACAGTCCAGGTTGCCCCGGCATCGGTGCTTTTGAGCAAACCAGAACCACCAAAGGAATAGGAACCATAACGGAGGTCGCCGGTTCCAGCGTAAATGGTGTTGGTGTTGTTGGGATCAATGATGATATCGCCGATGGCAATGTTGTTGATATGCAGGGCATCGGTGACATTAGTCCAGGTGGTGGCGGCGCTACAACAGTTGGTGGTTTTCCACACGCCACCGCCATCGGAGCCGATGTAGACGACGGCGGTGTTGCTGGGGTCTACGGCAATGACGTTGGTGCGACCGGCGACGTTGCGGCCGCTTTGCAATAACGGCAATGGCCCGACAAAGGTGAAGCTATTGGGGTCCAGGGTAAGGGGTGCATTTGGCCCTCTACTGCTGGCATATTCACCACCCGGCATACCGCTGGGGACGAAGCGATCTTGCTCGGCTGCATCCAGGAGCCAGTTGGGATCAAAATGGAAGGTAGGATAGGTGTAACGGGTGGCCCAATAATCACTCATACCCAGTAAGGCCACCGTTTCGTCATAAGGGTTACCGGCTTTGTAGGCTTCGCGCCCCTCAGCCGAGAGAATGAGCGCTTCTTCCGGGCCAGATTCATTGGCTACCAGGGCATCCTGGCTCAGATCAATCGATTGCCGGATGAACAGCACTGCACCGACAAAAAACAAGAATAGTATCATTTGTCCCGCTAGGACGCGGCCGCGTGACTTCGACATATAAGCCTCCTCTCTGGTTTATGGGTAGAACAACGGATCAACAATGGGGTCAAGTTCGACAATCATCTAATTATAGCGACAAGCCAGGCAAAGAGGAATAAACAGATTAGCTTTTTTGTTAAACGCCTGCACCCTACTATAATCGGTTTTCGCTGAAAGCCGGACTTTTACGCCAGTAACAGAGAGGATGGCAACAGGCAGTCTGGACCTGATGATGTTGCCTGCCATCCCTGGTGTTTTACGAATTGTGTGGACAGCCAAATCACAACCGAAGGAGTTAATTTATCATGGGATACGCAATTGAGTTTGAATATAGTTTTGGCATTCGTTACCCTTCCGGGGAAACCCGCGAAGGTGGGGCTAACGCGTTGGTGAGCATTGACACAGCCGACGCCGAAGCATTAGGGCCAATTGATTTGTATGCGATTGCTTATGAATCAGTCTTGGATGAAGTTGAAGCCATTTGGGGCGAAGAAGAAGAAGTCGCCACTTTACCCGATATTACGATTTCTATTCGCAACCTGACGGTTGATGATGAATTCGACGAATCCGAGTATTTTGACAACGAGGATGAGGAAGAAGAAGACGAAGCGTAGTTCACCATTTGTAGATTGGTTCAGTCTTCGAGACTGAACCAATCTTAAGACAGTTCACCCCATGTCTTATTTGCTCTTTCCCGGTCGGCATTTGTTAAATACGACGTTTCAGGCCCGTTATTTGCGGGGTGTGTTACAAATGCCACCGGGGGAGTTGCAATTTTGGGGAACCGCGGCCGCGACCCCCGCCTCTCCCCTCAACCAGATCATCTTCGCCGTTACCTCGGCCAACCAACAACATTCCCGCTACAACCCCATTCCCGTTCCATGTCCGGGCCATCGGTCTGGACCGCTTTGCCCGTGACCTGGAGATGAGCCTGGGCATCCAGTACCGCATCTTCGGCATTCCCCACTACGACCCCACCCCCCGTTTTGCCCGCCACGTCTTGCAAGAAATCGAAGAGCAGAGCGAAGGGCAGATCGAACTCACCCCCGACAACTGTGTCGTGCTTTGCTCCACCCCAGCCGTCATCACCATGTACCAGCAGATGGGGTTTGCCATATTGCCCGCCGAGTGGAGCGAAGTAGGCAACCTGAGCGAGACACCCCTCGACTTGTTACGCGTTTTTGTCCAGGCTGGGGAAAACTGGACAACCAACTCCCTCATCCGGGAGAAAATGGCCCCCACCACCTTTGATCTGTGGCAGGATTTCCCCGAAGTTCCCCGCCGGATTTTGCGCCTATGGCGCGACCCACTCCTCAACGATGAAGGCAGTCTCACCGAAGACCGGGATTACGCCTCTTACGCCTATGGCATGAGCAACAACGCCATCATCAGCCTGAAATATCAGGACATCAAGGCGGCCATCGTGCCGGGCAAAATTGTGGATGAAGGCTGTGCGGATGGTGCGTTGTTGGCGCTCATCGCTCGCGATTTTCCTGACTCTGACCTGATTGGCATTGAGATCACCGGTGAGTTTATGGCCCGTTGCCTGGAGCGGCAGAGGGCGGGCGATTTTGGCGGTACGTTCACCTATTTTCACCAGCGCAACATCACCCAGCCCATTTTTGAAGCCGGTTCCATTGACACCACCCTGTGTAATTCCACCACCCATGAACTATGGTCGTATGGGCAACAAACCAAGACATTGCAGGCATATTTAGACCTGAAATATATGCAGACGGCCAAAGGGGGGCGGCTCGTTATCCGCGATGTAGTAGGGCCAGAAGCGGGTGATCAAGAAGTGTGGTTATGGCTCAATCGGGAAGATGGCAGCAACGAAGATATTTTTGCCGAATTTGATCAGCCCAAAGCGTTGCAGAGCCATTTGGATGCCCTTTCGACGTTGGCCCGGTTTAAGCGGTTTGCCCGTGATTTTCTGGCCGAAGACCGGAAGCGCGGCCATCGGGGGCCGGAGACAGCGATTCAGTACCGTGAAGAAACGGTAGATGGGGTTTTGTATGTGGGGCTGAGTTTGCGCGCGGCCGCGGAGTTTCTCGCCAAAAAGGATTACACCGATAACTGGCGCAGTGAGATGCACGAGGAGTTTGCCTTTTGGGGGTTCAGCCAGTGGAAAACGGCCCTGCAAGCGGCCGGTTTCCAGGTATTAGAAAATCCCAACGAACCAACCAAAAGTTCACGGGTATACACCAATCCCTGGATTGTACAGAATCGCTGGCAAGGCAAAGCCAAACTCTTCCGGCGGGTAGGAGAGCAGTTTGAGCCACTGCCATATCCAGTCACTAACATCGTTTTGGTGGGGGAAAAAACCTGAAAACCAGGGAAAATAATTAATCGGTGAATTTGTGAATTGTTGAATGATTAATGAGGAGAAGCGTCTACCGCTTCATTAACAATTCACCCATTCAACAGTTCAACAATTAATTATTCATCTTCCCTCTACTCCTCATCCCTTCTCGCATCCTGCTGTTCTCGCTTCTTGGCTAACAGCCGCGAGGCCAGAGCCGTGCTATCACGGGGCGGCGTGGATGCACGTGGGGTGGGTGGTGTAGGCGTAGAGGGTGTTGCGGGCGCTTCCGGTTTCCCCGCCGGTGACTCCACCCGCTCAATAGGCCGCGCAAACGGCGACCCCTCTCCCCTCTCCACTCTGCCCTCTCCACTTTCCGCACTCCCCTCTCCCCCTTTCCTCGCCCTTGCCTTCGCCTCAAACAGACTGCTCATCTGCTCCGCCCGCTCCGGGTCTACGATGGGGGAAGGGAACATGCGGGCAAAAACGCGGCCGCCTGTCGCCGCCCAGGCCCGTTGCATATCGGTGCGGGTAACGACCAACCGGCGTAGCGCAATATCTACCGGGAGCAGAACAACCGCCAGCAGGGTCAGCCAATGCCAGATGGGGCGGGTGGTGGCTTCGCTGGGCAAGGTATGGTCAAACACAGCCAGGGGATTGTCGGTCAGGTCGCGGCCGCGGGTCAATTCCGCCACATTCGCCAGCAACTGCGGGTTGCCGCCAAACTGCTGATACTCCGGCGAATAGCCCAACACCCAGCCACTCGTCTGCCCCACCGCTGTGTCTTCCCCTTCTTGACTCCCCGCCACCCGAATAAAATAAGCCCCGGCTGTCTCCGGGTTAAAATCGGCTTCATACCGGCCTGGGGCCACCTGCTGCAAGGTCACATTGGTCGTTTCCCCGGCGGGCGAAATGACGTTGGCTTCCATCGTTAAATTGTTGAGGAACACCCCGTTGTTATCCCGCGCATCCACGGTCAAAACAGCATTTTCCCCCTGATACGTCACCACCGATTCCACGTTCGTATCCCGGCTTTGCGAAATGGTCCAGCGCACCGCCTGCCCCCAAAACTGGGCAAAACCAGCCCACGAGACCCAATCCGCACCCCAGCGCCCCGTCGCATCGGAAGTCCAGGCGACGGAGCGGCCCAGCCCATATTGCCAGGCCGCCAACAGCGGATCCCCCTGGTGGGTTTCCAAAACAACCTGGGCCGCATCCTTGGGAGCCGTGCCAACATAACCAAACAGGGGTGGCACGGCTTCAATTCCTGCCAAAATAGGGCTACGGCTAATCAATGTGGGGAAGAATCGCTCTTCGATGAGGTAGGTGCGCTGGATGGCGGTGGTTTCCTGGGTGAAGATTTGCGGCAAATTGGCGGCCCGGTCGGTGAAATGGAAGCGCCCTCCCCCTCGTGCGGCCATCTCCTGAAGCCAGGGCACATCCGGCCCATTGCCGATGCTGACAAAGGAGATGGTGACATCCTGGGCTACCAATGAGTCGAGCAGTTCCGGCACGCCCTCTTTCTCTTCGGAGTCAGCCCCGTCCGCCAGGATGATGATGTGTTGGACTTCGGTGGGAGAAGCGGCCAGGGCGTCCGCGGCCGCGGCCAACCCTGTGCGCACATAAATGCCCCCGCCCCCGGCCCCAATCTGTCGGATCAGACCAATGGCTTCTTCCTTTTCCCCCGCCGAAATGGGGCCAATGGGGTTGCTCGGCGCAGTGTCCACCGGAATGACGGTGATCACGTCGAAATCATTGAGCAATTCAACCACCCGAACCGCTCCTTCGGCCGCCAGTTGGATTTTCTGCACGCCCCCTTCGTTAACCGACATACTGCCAGAGCGGTCAATGACGATAACGATGCTGACAGCGGGGAAACGCTCCTGATCCTTGATCTGCATGTCCACCGGGAGCGTGGCTTCGAGGGGGGTCTGGAAGTACCCACCCATACCGTAACTTTGGGGGCCACCAATGGCGACCAGCCCGCCGCCCAGATCACGGACGTAAGTTTGCAGGATTTCCATTTTACGTGGGGTGAGGTTTTTGGCGTTGATGTTGACCAGGACGATGGAGCCGTAGTTGCTGAGTTCGGCCAGGGTGGCGGGCAGACCAGCGGGGGTGGTCACATCCACTTCCAGCCCGATGGCGCGTAGGGCCAGGATGAGTTGCGGGGCTTCATCGGGGTATGGGTTGCCGTTATCGTCCAACGTGCCATCGTTGGCCACCACCAGGACACGGGGCGGGCCAGCGATTTCGGTGAAGGCGGCCAGTTCGTTGTTCTGGAAGTAGGTGTCCTGGGCGGGAACCAGTTCAACCCGGTAACGGGCAAATTCTTGCTCAGCGGCCAGAAGGCGGATGGAAAAGTTGTTGCTTCCGGCGTTGAGTTGAACAGCTTCTTCGGAAATGATCTGGCTACCTGCCAGCACGCGCAAGGTGGCGGGCATATTTTGGGTGCTTTCGATGGTAATGTTGATCGAGAACGCTTCCCCTTGGGTGACGCGGCTGGGGGCGGTGACACTGGTGATGAGGGCTTCGGTCGCGGCCGCGTCGCGGGCAATGGGTACGTAGTCAATTTGCACACCGGACGCGGCCGCGAGCCGGGCCGCTTCGGTGGTATCGCCGAGCGTGGCCGCACCATCACTCAAAATGACGAGGCGCCGGGCACTGCCCGCCGGGAAAATCGCCAACCCCAACCGGATGGCCTCGGCCAGATCAGTGTGTAGGGTTTGAGGCACTGAGGTGATGGGGGCGAGTTCGGCCAGGCGGCTCATGGGACGATCGACCAGGGCGTTGGCTCCAAAAGCAATAACGGCGGCCTGATCAGTGGCTTCCATCTCTTCCAGGGCAGACTGGACGAACAACTCGGCCTGGGCCACCTGCTCCGGCCCCATCGAGTCGGATACATCTATGAGGAAGACAACGGCCAACTCATCGGCGGCGCGCACGGTTTGGGTTCCGGCCAGGGAGAAGGTGAGGAGCAAGATGATGAACACCCGCAAACCGAGGCTGGCCCACTCACGCCAACGGGAGCGGATGTAGGTGGTGCGTTGCGGCCGCGCCAACCAGAAGAAGTAGGGCAGGGTCAGCAGGAGCAGAAGGGCCAGGGGGGTGGTGAAGTTCATGAGAAAGTGAGCCGTTAGCAATAAAAGCGAACAGTGAACAGTTGTGATGATATGTTACTTTTGCCTAAAGGCAAGAGGGGGAGGGAATAATTAATTGTTGAATTGGCGAATTGGCGAATAGTTAACAGGGGGTTTCATTAACCATTCAACCGTTCAACAATTCACTTGTTAATTATTTTCTTTCCTTCATCATAAAACGAAGGTCTCTATTGTCATCAAACCCAGTCATCGGATTCGGGGGTGGGGTCTTCGGGGAAGGAGCCGGACAGGTTGAGCCAGGCGAGTTCGAGGATTTGGGCGCGGAAGGTGGGGTCTTGGAGGTGGGTTTGCCAGGTTTGTTTGGCAGCATCGTGGGGATCGGTGGGTTGAGCGCGGCCGCGGACCGTCTCCACCCAACTATCGCCAATCACATTCCCCCCCGCTACCTCATCCAGCGCATCGCCTAGCCGCTCCCACAACTGCCGTTTGGCTTCGGCTTTGCCCTTTTCCGGCAAGGTTTTACCCACATTCAAGATAGATCGCCAGGGAAACCCTTTGATCTTTTTCTCTTGCGCCACCGTTTTGAGCCGTTTTAAGGCTTCCTCACCGCTTACCCAGGTATCATAATCCTGGCCGTCGGTGTGTTGGTAACGCACTTGTATCTGGTCGCCAAAGTCATGGCGCATCTTGGCGGTTTGGAGAAAGCGTTTAAGAATGACCATAAGCGTCCTCCGTATTGCGTGGTGCGTGTTCCGTAGGTGATGGGATGGCACAGGTAGCTGTTGAGCCGGGCATGAGGTGGCGGTGGGTGGCGATCCAACGGTAGAGCCAGTCTTCAAGCGGGTGCAGGCCGGGTAAACGATAGAGAAAAGCCAGCGGCCGCGCCCACCAGATGTACTGGAGACATTGGTTGACCGCGGCCGCGCCACCCAGCACCTTCTCTTCTGTCGTGATAAACCACACCTGGCTTAACACATCGTCTAGCGAAAGGTTGTATCGGGCCAGTAAGTCGGGGATGGTGTGCCAGGGAGTGATAACGATCTGTTGTCGAGAGAGCGTCTGCACGAGACGGGCCGTTTTCTCTCAAAAACCACAATCACCATCATAAATAAGGAGAGGCTGGGCCATCATTTCACCTCAGCCACAGGGATGGGTAAATAGATGGTAAAGGTGCTACCGGCCCCATAATTGCTTTGCGCTTCGATGCGGCCGCCATGCGCCTCAATGATAAAACGAGCCAGCGGCAAGCCTAAACCCATGCCCACAGCCGTAGATGTGTTTTGGTTGAGTTGGGTTAAGCCTAACCAGATAATCGCCAGCCGATCTTCAGAGATGCCCACGCCATTATCGGTCACCCGCACATAAATCTCATCATCCTGACGACCATACGTGATCTCCACATGTCCACCAATTTTGTTGAATTTGATGGCATTGTGCAGCAAAAATTGTAGCGCTTCCTGTAAACGTTGGGCGTCACCCCTTATTTGGGGCAGGTGATGGCTATTGGCCTGCGTATTAACCTGAACACGCCGGGCCTCAGCCATGGCTGAGAGGCTGGTGACACTGGTACGGATGACATCATCCAGGCGCACATTAGCAAACTGAAACTCGCTCTGTTTTTGAATGCGCCCAGAAACGGTAATGAGACGATCCAACATCACTTTGAATTCGGCCAAAGGTTTTGTCAGGCGATCGGGCAGGGTAATGAGCGACTCGTTTTGGCTGGCTTCGTTGTAGGGTGCGCTGCCACTGGCTTTCAATGGTGCCAAACCCTTTGCGCACATCGGGGGAGATGAGGTGCAGGAATTGGCGGTACAGTCGAGATACGGCTTCCCACCGCTCGGCTCGTTCGATGTAATCCTGATGGTTGTTTGACTCTTTATGATAAGTCTGGCTCAGGCTCCAAAACTGATGCGAGAGATGAAAAACGGGTCCCATCTGGTGAGCCAAAACAGTGAGACGGGCAAAATCGTGGGGGGTATAGGTGATCTGCTCGTGTTTCATGCCCAACGCTAGCACACCAACCAGGGTAGCACCACCGTGTAAGGGCAGATAAAGCAGCCGATTCCATTGACGCAAGGTATCTCTTTCCTCAGGTTGCATGGCTTCAAAATCGCTGAGGGTGTCAATGTCATATTGCACCAGGGGCTGGCCAGGTTACGCTGTAAATGGGTGATGAAGGAGCTTTGGGGGAAAAGTAGGCTGGTTCTGGTAAAGGTTGGGTGAGGCTAGCCCGCGGCCGCAAACAAATCCGCTCCCCTTCTTCTATCACCGTCAGCAACCAGGCATCTTCTGTATGCCATTGCTGTTGCACCCAGGTAAGTAGCGTCTGAGCCAGTTGTTGGGGGTCAGTTAAACGCCCATCTAAACGTTCAACGGGCAATAAAGCCGTCCCTGCATTTTCATCTACTTCGGCACCCCGTTGGAAAAGCTGATTGACGAGGCGATAGAGCAGGGCAATGAGGGCGGAAAACCCCGCGGCCGCGAGGGTAATGCCTGGCAACGTTTGACGAATATTGTCCCCGGTGGTCGTCTGAGTTAGAAAAAAGATGCCACCCAGAGTCAAGAAAAAAACCAGCGTCACAAAGAACAGGCGGCGCAAGTTTTGCCGCAGAGTAATCTGTAGATCAGGCAGACGTTCACGGGTGAGACTGAGCGTAGCCACGGTTGCGGCCGCGATGGTCAACAAAACTCCCATCTGCAACCAACCCAACCCGCCTCGCTGTTGAATAAGGGCCGGTATCCCCCCCACCATAAACCCGCTCAGGGCAAACAGCCAATAATTAACCTGGTTGCGATACATGGATGTGGGCACTTTGTGATGCGCCACCCGGGTCAACATCCAGGCGGCAAACAGGGGCAAAAACCAGCTCGTCGCCCATACGGCGGCCCACCAATCAAACTGGCGGACGGCCAGGCCACCCAACACGGCAGGCTCAAAACGAACGATATTCAGGAGCGGGTCCAGCGCAATAGCACCCACCCATAGGGCTACAAAAAAAACGAGCGGCAGATTGCGCCACCGCCCGGTTACATTCAGGTAGGTGGTCGTGGTCAGCAAAATCGCGGCCCCCATCAGGCCAAAGGCATAACGGCTGATAAATTGCCAGTTGTAGCTGACAATGACGGAAGCGTTACGGCCCAGGAAATTGCTTAGAATGCTACTGGCCCATACGGCGGCCAGAAGCAGGGTCGCGGACCATAACCAGATGAGGGTGGAGCGGTGTTGGCGTTGCGGCCGCTGAATTTGGCCGATGAGAAATAAAAAGGCCAGGGGTAAAAGAGAGAGGATTAAAAACTGCTGGGTGAGACTCATACTGGTTAATTATCCCACATTTTCCCCTGAACTCACCATGCTCATTTCCCACATATCCCACATCCATTTGTGGGATATATGTGGGATAAATCACTTAAGAATGTAGTAGGTCCCTTTGTTGGAGCCAATTTTGAGCAGATGGCCCCGATCTACCAGGTCGGACAAGTCGCGGCGCAGGGTTTCTGAGGAGACATCTTCAAAGAGGCGCTGGTACTCCCGATTGGTGATACTGCCATTCTCGCGCACATAAGACAGGGCACGAGTCTGCCGCTCGTTCATGCTTTGGGCACCACGAGGAACAGCTTTGCGTTCGCGGGTATTGGTCAGCGTGACGGTGAAAGAATAAGGGGTGTCGCGGAATTTGGGCGGATTATGGCCCGCCTGCACCATATCTTCGATCATGCGGTCAATGCCCAACCCCAACTCTTCGATGTAGCCCCATTGGTAAAGGCCATTGACCAGGCGAGGGTTACGCGAGTAATGCTCCTCGACCAGGTTGTCTATGGTGATGTAGCCGGGCAACCCACCAGGGCTGATGATCTCCAACCGATCCGCGTACATGCGAATTTCGGTGCGCCGTCCTTTGATGCTGTAATCGCGATGGCAAACGGCGTTGACCAGAGCTTCACGCACGGCAAAGGGGGGATATTCGGTTAGCTCTTCCCGCTCCAGACTATTAACCACGGCTCCCACGCGCATCTCTTCCCAGGTGATGGCCCAGGCCCGCTCGATGATGCGGGCCAGGGGGCCACTCAGTTCGTCGCGGCGACCGTAGCCGACACCGCCATCTTCGCCACGTGGCTCGGTGCCCGGAAATTTAACGAAGACGAGACCACTTTGGGGCAGGAAGGTCTGCGGCCGCTTACAAAACAGGAGCAAACCTGCTACCGTAGGCGAACCATCATGATCCACCGCCCCAATTTCAAAGAGCATGTTTTTGAGTGAGGTGGCTTTGGGCGCACCCCGCTGTTCCCGCTTTTCCACATATTCATCCAGAATAGCCCGATCAAAATCCCGTTGGCTGGCTCCTGGCACAACCTGGGTTTCAAAATCGTTGGCATCTTTGGTGCTGGCGAGTTGGTGGATTTCCTGACCGGAGAGGGGGCGGTTGCTGGTGCCACTGCGGATGAGGGCGCGGCCATCGGCCAGGGTGTGGAGTTCGTTGCTGCGGGCCACCCGGATGCCGATGAGCATTCCCTGGGGGGTGTCTACCTGTTGCCAATCACCGCGCACGGGGGGACGACATTGGGACGCGGCCGCGCGGAATGCCCCTTCGGCCTCTTCACCCCAAATTTCGTTGACATAGCGGCCGCTTTCATCCAGCCCCATGACAATGAGGCCCCCTTCGCCATTGGCAAAGGCCACCAGGCACTCCGCCAACATATCCGGGTCCGCCTCAGCCAAAAATGCCAGTTGTTGGCCGGGTTGTTTGTTGCCTAACGGGAACTGTGCAGACATACGGCTACGGTCTCCTCACAACAACGGCTCTGGCTCATCCATACGCGCCAGCTCCAGCTTCATTTCCAGACGGCTGAACAGATCATACGCTTTTTGCCATAAGGCGTCACCTTCAGCCTGGTGGCCCTGTCGCCGTTCCGACCAACCCCAGATGCGGTAGAGGCGGGCCAGGCTGGCTTCCATGCCTTTGTCCATGAAGATGGTTTCACTTTGGCGAAAGCACGCGGCCGCGTCCCCTATCTCTCCCTGTTTGGCTTCCACGGGTACAGCCTTACCCAACCGATCCATCGTCTGACCTAACACCAGCCAGGCCTTGCCAATACCATCCTTGTCCCCGGCATTGAGGCTCTTCACCAACGCCTGTTGCGCCGCTGGCAGGGCCTCCGCATCTTGTCCCAACCCCAAATAAGCCAGGGCCAGAAAACGGTGTAATTCGTGTTGGAAAAACCAATCTTTCTCCGCCAGTTGCAACACATCCCACACATCGGTCAATACCGCATCATAATCACCCAACCCCAGCCGTGCCCCGGCCAGGTTATTGCGATACAACGCTACTCCAGCCCGGTTGCCAATTTCTTGGGCCATAGCCAGCGCTTCTTCTAACAAGGGTACCGCTTTTTCATAATTGCCTTGCAAACGAGCCGTTTCGCCCAAATTGTTCAACATGCTGGCGGTACTGGAGCGGTTGCCAATTTGTCGCCTAAATTCTAACGCTTGTTCAATATATGGTTCAGCCAAATCAAACCGGCCTAAGGCCACATAAGCGACCCCAATCAGGTTGCGGCTTTGCGACTTCATCAGCAAATCATCACTGTTCTGACAAAGGGTGAAACATTGATGACCGATGGTCAGTGCCTGCTCCATTTCCCCTAACCGGTAGAGTGTCCAGCCACGCCGATATAAAACAGCCGCCAGTTGGGCTTGGGTTAAGGTGTCGGACTGGTGGGCCAACGTTTCCATCTGTTCCGCTAAATAAAGGGCCTGCTGATATTCACCGTAACGTTCATGAATACGGGCCAGGTTATCATAGGCTTCAACCTGACGAAAAACATCACCCACGGACTGGGCCAGGGTGAAAAGGGTATGGAAAATGCCGGTGGCCTCAGTGTAACGGGCTTGCAGGCGCAAGGAAATGCCTAAGCCACTCAGTAGACTGCATTGCTGGGCAATGGGAACTTGTTGACCCTGGTTGTTAACCAGTTCCAGGGCGTGCTGGTAATAGTTGGCGGCGACGGTGTGGGCGTAGGTGGTTTGGGCCTGGCGAGCGGCCCGTTCGTACCAGCCAATGGCTTCATGTAACAAACCGGCCTGTTCATAATGATGGGCAATGGCCCCAGCATATTCATCTACCCGGCGGCCACTTTGCTCAACCAGCCACGCGGCCGCGCGCTCATGGAAGCGCCGCCGCCGTGATTTCAGCACACTTTCATAGGTAACTTCATGCAAAATGGCATGTTTGAACATGAACTCCGCCGTACCCGCAAAAGCGGGTGACTGACGACGAAAGATAAGCTCTTTGCCTTGTAAGGCGGTCAACCCTTCATTAACCGGTTCACCTGGTTGCTCCGGTTCTTCTTGGGTTAGATAAGTGACCGCCCCATCCCAAAAAATGCGCCCCACCACCGAAGCCCGTTGCAGGAGTTCACGCTCTGGAAGGGATAGGCGATCCAGGCGGGCCTGTAACACGCCGGTCAACGTAGGGGGAACCTGCACTTCAGCCAACCGCCCCGGATGCACCCGCCACACCTCGGCCCCGGGCATAATGACACCATTCTCGATCATCATTTTGATCAGTTCTTCCATGTAGAACGGGTTACCGGCGGCATTGATGATGACGGTTTCTTGCAAGATCGAAGGGATCGTAGGCACAAGGCGCAAGATTTCTTGGACCAACCGGCTACTTTCCTCACGGGTGAGCGCGTTGAGGGCAACGAGCGGATAACGCTCTTTCCAGGCGGGGCGATGTTCAAACAGGTTGGTGCGGGTCAGGGCTAAAATGAGGACGGGATATTCGGGAACGTGGCGGGCCAGATGTTCGACGAGGTCCAGCGAGTTGTCGTCGGCCCAGTGGATGTCTTCCAGGAGAATGAGGACGGGATTGGCGCGGGTCGCGGCCGCGAAAAATTGGCCGATATAAAAGAACGCCCGATCACGAATCTGCCGTGTATCATCCAACACTCCCCGAATATAGGGACTCTCCGAAAAATCAAACCCCAATAACTGGCCGATAAAATGGGCCTTTTCTAACCCGTTCTCACCCAAAATGGTGGCAAAAGCCGTTTCAATCTTATGTCGGGCCACCTGGGGAGCATCACTATCCTGAATTTCCAGGCGGTAGGAAATGAGGTCACGCATGAGGGCATAGGGCGCATAACGCATCTGCTGATCAGCCCGCCCTTTGAAATAAAGCACCGTCTCTGGTAACGGATCAATCCACTTTTCAAACTCGTACAGCAGGCGCGACTTGCCAATACCGGCATCCCCAACGATGGTGAGGAGTTGCAACTTTTGCTGATGAATGGTGCGGTATAGGGCTTCCTGCAATTGCTGAAGCTCGTGTTCACGGCCAATCATCTGGGTCTCGATGCCCTCGACCCCCCGGGTGCCGACGCGGAAGGCCCGCGGCCGCACGCGCTGAACCACATACACGCGCAATGAGCCACTCTTGCCCTTCACAGCCAACAAATTTTGCGGTTGCACATCAAAGATGCCACGCACATGCCGGTAAGTATCATGAGAGATGAGCACTCCCCCCACCGGGGCGGAGGCTTCCAGGCGGCTAGCCGTGTTTACGGTGTCACCCAAGGCCGTAAATTCGCCGGTGCTGCCCACCTGGCCCAACAAAACAGGCCCGGTGTTCAGACCAATCCGCATGGCAAAATCCATACCGGCAGGGATGCCTGGCTCGGTTGACCAGTGGCGGATGGCTTGTTGCATAGCCAACGCCGCTCTCACGGCCTGCTCGGGATCATCTTCCTGGGCTGTGTCTACTCCCCACAAGGCCATCACCCCGTCACCCATGTGTTTGTCAATGCGGCCGCGGTGCGTGGTGATGATATGGTCTATCCGTTGCCAGAAGCGGTTAAGCAGAATCGTCACATCTTCAGCGTCCATCATTTCGCTCATGGCCGTGAAGTTGGGAATATCGGCAAAAAGAACCGTAACCTGTTTACGCTGTTGGTTAACCGGATGAGGGGAAAGTTGGGCCAGTTGTTGGCGCAAGGCGGCCACAGACGCCTCAACCACATCATCGCCCAGGATGGCACGTTGCGCGGTTAGCGTCAGAATAGCTTGCTCCAGGCGGGCACGTTGATCGTCAGTCACGGTGTTATAGATGGAGAGTAACATCACCAGCGGTAATCGTGTGCAATTGCCCTTGGGCGTCACGCACCAGCAAATGGCCCCATTCATTGGTTGTCTCAGCTACGCCCTCGATCTTTTCGGCCTCTCCCACATCAATGGAGACGGGTTGGCCGAGGGTAACGAGTAGGGCATTCCAGGCTGGTTGGGGCGAGATATTTTGCGCGGCCGCGTTATACCCACTTTCTAATTCTCGTAGAACACTCGACAACAGGCGAAGTCGGGATACCGGCTCACCCAACTCTACCAGCAGGCTGGTAGGGGGCACAATGGCGGTGGGGGGTAAAGCGCCAGCCGGAAGGTTGACATTGATGCCCAGGCCCAAAACAGCATTTCGCACTTTGCTACCATCGCCGAAATCACATTCCAGCAATAGGCCACCGAGTTTGTACCAGTGACCATTACGGACGACGACCAGATCATTGGGCCATTTGAGACGTACATCCAGGTCGGTTGTGGTGCTGATAGCCTTCGCGGCCGCGATGCCCCCCAACATGGTCAGCCAATGGGCCTGTTCAGGGGGCCAGCCCAGGCGAAACAGCACAGAGAACATGAGCGAGGCCTGGGGTGGAGAAAACCAGCGACGATCAAGGCGGCCGCGGCCGTGGGTCTGAAAATCAGTAATCACCATGAACCCGTGAGGCATAAGCATCCCCGAATGTCCGGTGATCCGGTCGCGCAAATAATCATTGGTTGAATCAATGACTGGGAAATATTCAAAGTGCCGCCCCAGCCAATTCGTTTGAATTGCTGAAGTAAGAACTGTTTCGTTCAAAGGTTCATTCATAAAACACACAAGCTGGAGATGTCCAGTTTTCCGTACTCACGCCGTTTTGTTCAATTGAGCCAGAATCGGTAACAACTCAGTCAGGCGCGTAATTGTATGATGGGGACAGATGCCATTCAAATCACGTTCCAGGTTATGCGGTTTCAGCAACACACTAACCATACCCACCTCGTTAGCCCCGGCAATATCATTGGCTGGGCGGTCACCCACAAAAACAGCTTGCCCTGGTTCCAAATCCAACAGTCCCAACATGCGCCAGAAGATGGCCGGATGAGGTTTCATGTAGCCGGTATCACCAGAAGTAATCCGGGCCGGAAAATAATCTAGCAACCCATAATGCTTTAATTCAATATCCCGCATCCACATAGGGTGGGAAGAATTGGTTATCAAACCCAGTGCATACCCCTGCTGGCGCAACGTTTCCAATACGGCCAGGGTGTCCTCAAACAAGATCACCCCAGGGAACGGCTCCCAGTTGTAAGCATGCAACAACGTTTCCAGATTGATGGATGCCAGATCAAGGTTCAGTTCGGTCAATAATTGTTGCCACACCTGACGAAAGCTTACACCACGCCAGCTTTCTTTAGCCGCCTGCCACGAGGCAACGGATAACTCATACAAACGCTCGCCAAATTCAGCCGGCGTGAGGGAGATGGTGTGACCTAGATCCACCAGGTGCTGATAGACAGCCTCATTGCGGGGCTGGACAAACGCTTGCCAACTGCTGGCCTGAGCCGACCAATCTATAAGTGTGTCATCTAGATCAAAAATGACGGCACGAATGGGTGAGGGTGAAGGGGTGGATGAAGTCATAGTGGTAAGGGGAAATCGTTAATAAAGATAATGTGTTGGTTTGGAAGGGCCAAACAAGGGTCCTGAGAAAATAGGTGGCAGGTTGCAGGTGATGAGTTCCACCGAGATGCACACGAATTTTTCTGGCTTTACCGGGTTTATCAGAGGAGTGGAGACTTCAGTCGGAACGTCTCGACCGGCTAAAGCCTCGACTCCTGACCTTTCTCTTAAGGGCTAAACAAGGGCAACATGATTAAGGTATCGGTCGATCTTCGCTTAAGTGCCTGGCACGGGGCGGGAAGTCTCGTCATGTTCAGGTTTGCCTGCCCCGGGCCAGGCACTGAGTGTTCCATTCTACGTGAAACACACCCTTTGCTTAATCCGCGATCCTTCTCAGGCGGCTTGAACAGTGCCATACAGTTCTCGTGCCAGATCGATCATATCACCCAGAACACCGGCCGCGGTCATATCTACACCGGCCCCTTTGCCCGCCAGGAGTAGGGGTGGGTCGTTGTAATAATCGGTCTGGAAGCTGATGTATTTGAGGCCAGCCTGGGGGCTGTTTTGGGCGAGGGGTTTGAGGCCCACGGAGCCGCCCTGGGGGGTGACTTCACCGACGAAGCGCAGAATTTGACCGTTCGCGGCCGCGTTCCCTACCCGCTCACGGAAATCATCATCCAGGTCTGCGGCCGCGTGCATAAACTCAGCGACCGATAACCCGGCCATCTCCGCCGGATAGAGCGATTCCACAGTGAAATCACCCTCTTCCAGCGGCCAGCCCGCCATGCGCCCCAAAATCATCACCTTACGCAAAACATCGCGGCCGCCTAAATCTTCGCGGGGGTCCGGCTCGGTGTACCCTTTGGCCTTCGCCTCGGCCAGGGCCTCCGAAAAGCGTTGCCCGGCGTCCATCTGGCTACAGAGAAACCCCAACGTGCCGCTCATCTGCCCTTCAATGTGGTGAATGGCATCCTGCGTGTCCAACAGGTAACGCAGGGTGGCAATAACCGGCTGACCACCACCCACGGTAGATTCGTGGCGGATGCGTGGGTTGTTAAAATACCGTTGGGCGGTGGCCCAGGGGCCAGCAAACGCCTTTTTGTTGGCAAGAGCGGCGCTGTACCCCAGGTCCAGGGCGCAGTTCAGCGTCGGTTCTAGCCCATCTTCGGCGGTTACGTCTACCAGAATGAGGTCGCGCAAACCCGCCGCGTAAGCTGTCTCTAACATTTGTGGGGCCGGGGGACGGGCTTCGGCAAAACGTTGTCCGGCTTCTTTGTGGGCTACCAGGGCCAAAAGTTGTGGGTCGGTCAGACCGGTGGGTTGCCAGACCCAACCCTGGCTATCGGTGACGGCAACGACATTAAACTGGCATTGGTTACGCCGGGCAAAGGTGTCGCGGCCGCGGACGATCTGCCGAATCAAGGCACGCCCCACTCCCCCAGACCCCAAAAGAACGATGGCGATTTGTTTCATAATTCACTCATAGATGGCATAAACAGGCAGATGAGTACCTTACGAGTCAACTTCTTGACCAGTTATAGCTGTTCAGACAATCATTTGGGGTCTTGGTTTGTAGTGACCGCTTTAGCGGGCTAGCACCAGCCCGCTAATGGAAGTTAAGAAATTAAACCGGTAACAGTCGCCATGTCATGCTGAGGTCCGCCGAAGCATCCCGTTCACCTGGCTTGTCGGGATTCTTCCTCGAAGACTCGTCAGAATGACAGTTAAAGCGTTTCGGTCAATTACCGAATCAATTAA
Organism: Candidatus Trichofilum aggregatum; assembly: GCA_016716885.1. Lineage (GTDB taxonomy): Bacteria > Chloroflexota > Anaerolineae > Promineifilales > Promineifilaceae > Trichofilum > Trichofilum aggregatum. The sequence goes on from JADJUV010000017.1 coordinate 54,134, forward strand.
TGAAAATTGTGTCTATTCAGGTGCGTTCCACGCTCGGCGTGGTCCCGGCGACGCTCTGGTCGTATTGGACAGAGCGTCCCAGGAAACCTCCACGCCGGGAATGAGTCGTGACACCTGAATAGTTACGAAAATTCATAAGCGGTCACTACAAACAAAATCTCTTTCTTGAAAGCTATAGCAAGAAGTTTAACCGCAGATTCTGGGGATTAACGCAGATTCTTTAATCAGCGAAAATCGGCGTTAATCGGCGGATAAATTTTCTGGTTTATCCAGGTTAGGGGATGGTAACGGCAATTTCCGGTGACAACGAATGCCAGGTTCCGGCACCACTTTTGCAGGCATTATACGTTTCAAAACAGACGGCCAGACGCAAGGTGTAACTACCACTTTCAGACAGGCGAATGTTGTCTTCATGCGTTAAACCATTGGCGGGCACCCCATCACCTGGGTTGCCACCCCAACTGACCTGCACCATATCCACCCGATCATTCCCCCCTTTTCGCGGCATGACACCTAACGCCCCAAATTCAACCAGACCACCGGTGCTATTACTTACGGTAAATTCAAACCATATTTGCTGGTTGACCCCGTAAACCGAGCGTGGTTGCAATGCAAAGTGGCTGGCAACCAATCCGGCAACCCCAATGGGGGGTGGTGGGGGCGTGTTGGTCGGTGGTATGGGGGTGTTGGTGCTGGTAGCCGGAATAAAGGGGCGGGGTGTATTGGTGGGCGGCAGAGCCGTTTCTGTCGCTGTGGGAATGGGTGTTTCGGTGGCAATGGGGGTGTCGGTGGGGATAGGCGTGGCCGTAGCCGGTAAGGGTGTGTCGGTGGGCAAAACGACCACGGCTGGCGCAGGCAAGGTGGCTGATGTGGCGGTAGCCGGAATGGGCGAGGGGGTCAGGGTCGCGGCCGCGATGGCCGTGCCCGTAACGTTGGCCGCTATGGGTTCATTACTCTCCGAACTACTGTCTCGAACCAGTAGCACACCAGCCACTAACAATAAACCAATCAAAATCACGCCCAGCACAGCCAGGAGTATGGTTAACATCTTGTTTGTTTGCATAAACACTCCATATTAAGGTCGGAATGTTGTTCCGGCCTCAAAGTCATAAAATCGAAGGTTGATTATACCGTTGGGAGGGGCCTGGGCAACCTGATAGAATCGGTGAACCGTGAGAAGTGAACCGTACTCAGCAACTCGAAACCCGAAACTCGAAACTCGAAACTCAAAACCCCAGGAGTCCCCATGCAACCAATCGCTACCTTTTCTATTGTGGCTTATGACCCCAACAAACAAGAATGGGGTGTGGCCGTGCAGTCCAAATTTATGGGCTGTGCCGCTGTCGTGTCCTGGGCACGCGCCGGGGCCGGAGCGGTAGCAACCCAATCCTACGCCAACGTACTCTATGGCACGCTGGGGCTGGAGATGATGGCCAATGGTTTGAACGCCGAGCAGACGATTACGGCGTTGACGGTGAGTGATCCGGGTCGGGCACAACGGCAGGTGGGGGTGGTGGATAAACAGGGGCGCGCGGCCGCGTACACCGGTTCCGAGTGTCATGCCTGGGCCGGGCACATCGTCGGGGAAGGGTTTGCCTGCCAGGGCAACATCCTCATCCCTGGCACGGTCGAGGCCATGGCGGCTACCTTTGAAACAGCCCGTAAAGGACCGGGTGAACTGGCCGATTGGCTGGTGGCGGCGTTGGCGGCGGGGCAAGAAGCGGGAGGCGATAGCCGCGGCCGCCAGGCGTCGGGGGTGTTGGTGGTACGAGAAAATGGGGGCTACGGCGGCAACAACGACCGCTACCTCGATTTGCGCGTGGATGATCACCCCGAACCCATCGCCAAATTGCAGGAACTCGTCACCATGCACCATCTCTACTTCGGTTCCGTAGACCCAAACAACACTATTCCGCTGGCTGATGTAGCCGAGGAACTGCAAAAACTGCTCACCCGCACGGGCCATTACGGTGGCCCCGTCAACGGCCTCTTTGACGACACCACCCGCAAGGCGTTATGGTCTCTGGTTGGCTCGGAAAACCTGGAAGAACGGTGGGACGGCACGGGTGAGGTGATTGACAAGCTGGTGGTAGAATTTCTACGCGGCCGCTTTGGGTAGGAAGCCGGTCAGGTTGTCAGCATTTCAGCCAGTCAGCCAGTCAGCCATAACTCGCCAAACTCGCCACTCGCCACTCGCTTACTCGTACACTCGCCAACTCCAAACTCAGAACTCGGAACTCGAAACTCACTATGAACCGTCCTTTCCTCATCACCATCCCCATAACCGTCAAAACTTACGACATTGATTTCCTCAATATCGTGCACAATATGGTGTATATCCGTTGGCTGGAAGATTTGCGCTTCCAGATGTTGGCCGATTATTTACCGCTGGAGTCACTCCTGGCTGAAGGGGTTTCGCCGGTATTGCTCAAGACGGAGATTGAGTACCGTTGGGCGGTGCGGCTGGGGGATCACGCCGTGGGGCAGATGTGGATGGCGGAGCTACAAAATACGCGCTGGATTGTGGAAGCGGAGATTAAAGTAGAAGATAAAGTGGCGGCCTGGGCCAGGCAGACGGGGTTTTTTGGCAATTTGCAGACCCTACGCCCGGCGCGAGTGCCAAAAGCGTTGCGGGAACAGTGGCGGACGGTAACCCAATCATAACCAGGTGTTGCATGTCTCGTCATCAACAAATATGGCTCCTTCTCCTTTTTATTCTCTCAATAGTCGTCGTTAGTTGCCGCAATGATAATGGTTTACCGCCCTTGCCCGATCAGATTCCCTCGGCCACACCGGAATTTGCACCATTACCAACTCTCCAGCCTCGTCCAGATTTCGTCTCAGCTGTAACGCCTCTGGAATCACAGCAACTTTCCTTAGCCCTGTTCGAGGCCGACAGAACAGAAGAGTTTTTAGCGGCGACCGGCATCCTTGTTCATTCTTCGGGTGATCCTGATTTAGGCTACATGTCTCAGGTTTGTCTGACGGCTAATTTGTTCCCCCTGGCTCAAATTGGCGATGATTTCAGCGACGATCAAAATGTTGTCAACCGGGTTACGTTTCAAGTTGATAATTTGATCTTGTCTGAAGTCACAGGATGGCACACAAGTTTAGAAGCCATTTCTCTTCTAGATGAGAATGAACAGGTATCAATCCAAGGATTAGGGGACATGATTTTCTGTGGCAAGATCAGTCTTGATGTAGGGGTACACACTGTCTTGTTTCAATTCAGGCAAACAACGGGTGAAACGAAAGAGTACACCTGGCAGTTTGTGATTAAATGAGTAAGGTGGGTGGTCGCGGCCGCGAATCTATGGAAACAAACCCAAATCCACCCATCGTGCCCGTGCGACTAATTGCAGTGATGAATTCATTTTCAACTGTTCAATCGTAGCCCGACCGGTTGCTGTCTTTCCGCTTAGCAAATAAGGGGCTACATCTGCAATCGCAAAATGCTCTTGCCATTGTTGTTGGCGGGGACTAAACAAAGATACCCATTCGCCCGTTTGGGGATCGATGGCTTGAACGTTATCAGATTTCCACAAATTACATGCGCGGCAGGCCAGCGCAAGATTATCCAATGCATCTTTGCCGCCCCGACCAGGAGGCAAAATATGGTCTACCTCGAAGGGAAGATTAAAAATAGCCTCTGGGGCGCGGCAATATTCACAATGATGCCTGGCACGAACTGCCACTAGTGGGTAAAACGGGTTCATTGAGTGTGGGCTGGTGATGAGGAAACCAAGGATGTACGCTGGATAGCCGCCTGCCACTCGGCCTCAATGAGTTGCTCTAACTCGGATTGTTCAGCAGGCAATAACCGTTTTTCGTGAAAACGCGTCATCAAGGTTTGCAGACGGTCTTGTTGTTCGGCGGTGAAGAATTCGTCTGGAGCAAAGCGTTGCACAATGACAGATGTATTCTGTTGCCCCGATTCAGTGGTGAGCAATGTTTCCAAACTGTCCAATGCCTGACCGGGGGTAGAACCAATGGCCTGTTCGCGGCCGCGGATCGCCCGATACACCCTTTTCTGCCCTGCCTGCTGTTCCTGTACAATCGCCACGACCTGGGTCATCCTTTTCTCCTTGATGCCTCACGCATCATCTCTCAACTCACCAATGCCAACGGAATCGAAGCCACCCGCTTCTGCCGGTCCGCCACCTTCGTCACCGGGGGGCACTCCCACGCTTCCGGGGCCGTTTCCCGGCGGGTGGCGGTGAACTTGGGCAAGATGCCACAGGCAAAACATTGGTGACGGCAATCCACCCGTGTCTCCTGCTTCTGGCTCATCAAATAATCTTGCGTCAGGAACTTCTTCGTCACCGCCACATCAATATGCTCCCAGGGGAACACCTCATCAATGCGCCGTTTGCGGTGGGTGTAAAAAGCCGGGTCTAGCCCTTCCTCAGCAAACGCTTCCAACCATTGCTCCTGCCGGAAATGCTCCATCCAGGCATCAAACTTGGCCCCCTTGCGCCAGGCTCGCTCCACCACTTCCGCCACCCGCCGATCCCCCCGCGCCAGGAACCCTTCATACAATGACTCCTTGGGGTCATTCCAGCGCAAGAGTAACCCTTGCCCGCGCAACTCCCGCTTGAGCACATCCAACTTGGCGTAAATCTTCTCCACCGCATCCATCGGCTCCCACTGGAACGGCGTATGGGGCTTGGGGATGAAGGTGCTGACGCCGACATTGACACTGGCTTTTTTGCCGTGGAATTTGCGCCCTTCAGCCAACACCTGTTTGGACAGGTCAATAATCGCTTCCACATCTTCCATCTCTTCCATCGGGTGGCCGATCATGAAGTAGAGTTTGATGGTGCGCCAGTTGCGCCGGAAAATTTCCCGCGCCGTATCCAGCAGTTCTTCGTGGGTGACATATTTGTTGATGATGTTGCGCATCTTCTCCGTCGCCGCTTCCGGGGCCAGGGTGAAGCCACTCCGTTTGCTGTCACCCAGGTTGTCCATCAGTTGCGTAGAGACGGATTCGATGCGCAGCGAAGGCAGGGAAATATTCAGCCCCAACGCCCCAAATCGCTGACCGATCTTTTCCGTCAGTTCCAGCACGTTGGTGTAATCGCTAGACGAGAGGGAAAGCAGGGCGATTTCCTCGTAACCCGTCTCTTCCAGGATTTGATCCATCGCCTCTAGCACCTCATCCACCGGACGTTCACGCACCGGGCGGGTGATCATGCCAGCATGGCAGAAGCGGCAACCGCGTGTGCAGCCGCGCATAATTTCGATGGGGGCACGGTTATGCACCGTTTCGATGAACGGGATGATGAACTTGGTCACGGGCGGGGGCATGACGGGTACGATGGTTTTGAGCACTTTGGCTGGGGCTTCGGGCACGGTGGGGAAGATGCGCCGGATCGCGCCATCGTCGTGATATTCAACTTCATAGAAGCGAGGCACATAACAACCCTCGATCTGGGCGATGTGGCGTAGTTGCTCCTCGCGGCTCAGGTGACGGGTCATCTGCACGGTTCCGGCGATGCGTAAAATCGCCTCTTCCCCTTCGCCAATGACAAACACATCAATAAACGGTGCCATTGGTTCGGGGTTGGTGACGGCATGACCCCCGGCAATGACCAGGGGATAGGTTTCATCTCGCTCCAGGGAGCGGATGGGCATACCCGCCAGGTCCATCAGGTTGAGGGCATTGGTGAATAACTGCTCGTAGGGCAGGCTGAAGGCCAGGATGTCGAAGTCGCGGATGGCGTGTTTGGTTTCCAGAGAGAACAGGGGAATGTTTTTCTCACGCAGGAACGTTTCCATGTCCTGCCAGGGGCTGTAGACCCGCTCGGCCAGGAGTTTGCGATGGCGGTTGATGATGTCGTAGAGGATCATCAGCCCCAGGTTGGACATACCCAGGTCGTAGATGTCGGGGAAGGCCAGGGCGATTTTGCAGTTGATGTCGTCCCAGTTTTTGACGATCTGATTGTATTCGCCGCCAGTGTAACGTCCCGGTTTGGTGACACGGGGGAGAATGCGTTCCAGGGCCAGTTCAATTTGTGTTGGGGTCATAAGAAGTTATCCACTGGTGTGATAGATGACGAAGGTGTTGCGTGTTGCGTGTTGCGTGTTGCGTGTTGCGTGTTGCGTGTTGCGTGTTGCGTTAGGGATTGTAGCAAGTCGGAATGTGTGGGCAATTATAGCATGGATGGAGCGAGGGATGCGTCGGGCTTAGGTTGGGCCAATATTTCGGGGCAGGGGTTAGGGTGTAGCTGCATACAGGGATGGGAAAACACGGATGACGGGTTGTATGGCTGAGGGACAGCGTTTGGGATGGGATTTGTTGAGCGAGGTGTTTGGCAGTTTCTTATACAGATTTTTTTCACGTAACTTTATCTTTAGGGTAATTATCTTTAGTGGAGGTAGTAGGGGGTGTGAGTATGTGTATAACTTGTTAAACCCCCTATATATGGGTATTTGCGCCTGATTTGCCTGTATTTGCCGTTATTTGGCTGTTTAGGACATCCGTTCTTGTTGACAAGGTGCGGGATAAATAGGGCCAGGAAGGGAACCGCGGCCGCGTTCCCCCTCGTCGCCCACATGAAAATCTGGTTCTCTTATTCCCTATGACCGCCATATCTGGGGTGAGTGCGTTTAGCAAACAATTCAAAAGTTTGTCAAGTTATCCACTGGTTGAACCTTTTGTCCACAGTTTTACCCTACTTATCCACAGAATGAGGCAGATAAGGCCCTGAAATCAGGAAAACCACGCGGTACGGAGTAGACAAAGTTCGCGGCAAAACAGGGGTCAACGGTTCAAACAGGACTCATTTTGCTTCGTCAAAAACAAAGAAATACGCCACTTTAGCGAAAATTGACCTGACCTCTGGAAATCTCTCAGTCTCTTAATCGCTTAGTCTCCAAAGGTGAGACTAAAAAACGTCAAACGCCAGAGAAATATTCTTCAGCCGTTACGGCTTGTCTTTTTTGCCGGAGCGAAAAACATCCATCCAGGCGGAGACTTCATCGTCGCTGAGTTTGGCGGTGCTTTTTTTGCGCGTGGGCAAGGGGGTTGAGGGTGGGGTAGGGGGTGGTGGGGTTCCGCGGCCGCGTGCCGGTTCTTTTGCGGGCTGATTATCCGGGGGTGGTTCGGGCGCGGCCGCGAACAGGGCCATCCAGGCATCTACCTCTTCTGGGGAGAGGCGAACACGGGCGGTTTTACGCGGCCGCAGGTCCGGCACAGACGGTTGGGCGGGTTGGGGCGTTTCCGGCGCACGACCAGGCCGAGGGCGCAACGGGGCAGGCGGGGGTGTTTCCGGTTCGGGGCCAAACAGTTCCAGCCATTCGCTGATTTCTGTGTCCGTGACCGTCGGGTCATCCGTGGCGGGGGGTGGCGGAGCCGGGTTGGCTTCGACTTCCATCATGGCCGCGAACACCTCTGAGTAGATATGCTTAAGCTTCTGTTTTTGGGCCGCCTTGATAATGGCCTGGTCGCTGGTGATAACGGTATATTCGGCCCCTGCTTTGCGGTCTATCTGGCGGATGCGGCTGATTAAGAGGGAGTCGGCCGTGCGGCCTGTGGAGGCAAAAATGACGGTCACGCGGCCGCCGGACCACCGTTTCTCTTCGCCGCCGACCAGCCCGGTGTCAAAAAAGAGGGTCACATGGCGACGACGATCCCGACCCGCCCACTGTTTGATAAGCCTGACCAGCTTGGCTTCGTCATGTTCATCTTCCAGGGTTAAGCCGGGTGTTTTACCAATGAGGTTATGACCGTCAATCCAATATTGCATAGGGCAGACTCAACAAAACTACAGGTTACTGATAACGCGTCACTGGCGACCACTTGCACTCTTTATCACTCGCTCCAAGGCATCCAGCCCCAGCACCAGTTTCTCCATCTCTGGGCCGAAGCTGATGCGGCAGTAGTTGCGGTAACGGGCATAACTGCGCCGTTTGTCGGGGTTCACATCGAAGAACACCCCCGGCACGGTGATCACCTTCTCGGCCAGACCCGCCTCAAAAAAGGCCAGACCATCGTTGAGCGGCGCGGGCAAATCGGCCAGGTTGGCCCAGAGATAAAACGTGCCCATTGGTTCTGACTCCACCCGGATGCCCAACTGCCGCACCCGATCCAACACATAATCCCGTTTGGCCCGGAAATGTTTTTGGGTGGCGATAGTTTCCTGGATGGCATGAACCGGGTCAAGCAGGGTCAGCACCTCTTTTTGCATGGGGTTGTTGGCCCCGCCGTCCAGGAAGGAGCCAGCGCTGGCAATGGCGTTGATCACTTCTTTGGGGCCGAGTGTCCAGCTCATGCGCCAGCCGGGGTAACGCCAGTTTTTGGTCAGGCCATCCACGATAATGACGGGATCACTCTCGATGTCTTCGACATACGCGGCCGCGGACACCATCTTCGGTCGCCCCGGTTCCCCTTCACTGTAAATATAGTGGGAGTAAAACTCGTCCAAAATCAGGCTACAGCGGTAGTTGCGGGCTAATTGCACCCAACGGCGTAAATTTTCTCCCTCGATGAGTTGGCCGGTAGGGTTGCAGGGGTTGCTCAAGAGAATGGCTTGCAGGCCACGCCCCTGCACCTCTTTTTTAACCAACTCCAGGGGAATCTGATACCCCAGGTCGGGATCCAGCAGGATAGGGATGGGGATAAACGCTTTGAAGACGCTGAGGAGTTCCTCGTAGGCCGTGTAGTCGGGCAGGAAGTGGCCCATGTTGATGTTGCCCAGCGCGGCCGCGATGCGTGTCAACGCCACCCGTCCCCCACCAGAAATACTGACATTCTCCGCCGTGTACTGGCTCCGTTTGCCTTGCCGGTAGAGAAAATTGTACAGGTCAGCCACTTTTTGCCGCAGCGTGATTTGCCCGGCAATAGGGCCATACTCCTGGTGGTTGGGGTTGATGGTCAACTGCTCAATGCGAGGGGGCGCACCGGGCAATGGCCCTGTCTCCGGCGCACCCTGTCCTAGATTAGACCATTCAGGATTCTCGTAGCTAAAACCACATTGGCTGGCCCGGTGCATCACATAAATCACGCCTGTTCGTGGCACCTCACGAAAGCCGGGGATTGTTCGTGTTTGTCCCATTTTGAACCACAAAAGTAATCAGTAATCAGTGAGCAGTGCAACTGATGGAAGTTACGAAATTAAAGCGGTAATACTCGCCGTGTCATGCTGAGGTCCCCCGAAGCATCCCATGCACTTCAAATGACCGAGTCGTTGGGATTCTTCGCTCCGAAGACTCCGCTCAGAATGACAATTCAGCGTTTTGGTCAATTACCGAATTGATTAATGAATATTCATAAACTGCTAACTGATGACTGCTCACTGCTTACTGAACTATGGCAACGATTCGCACACAACCCCATCGCCGCCGCCATCCAGACTGTGAACATCATAATCTACTTCTCCCAGGCAATATTCAAAACAGCTTTGGGCCTCGGCCTGGGTGTCGAAATCGTTGCAGTTGTAGCTGTTTTTGCTACAGGTGCAGAGAGCACCATCCGCCCATAAACCGCGCCCGGCTTCACGGGCTTCCTGCTCTAGCTCATTAAAATAATCGGCGTTGGCGACATCGGGGGGGAAGGTGGCTTGCCGGGCGTACCCCTGGCTGACCAGTTCGGCGTTGACAAAGGTGCCGTCCATCAGGTAGACATAACGTAACAAGCGACCAAACTGATCGGTTTCGGACACATCTTGAACCAGAATGACTTCCTGGTTGAGGACAAGGGCTTCGTTCGCGGCCGCGGCCTCCGCATAATAAAAATCACCCCGCTCCGGGGTGTCCACGCCGATGTAACGAACGCGGTACACCTCACCGTTGATATCCACATCGGCGGTGTCGCCGTCAATGACCGCAACCATGACACCTTGTTCACCATCGGGCAGGTTCGCGGCCGCGTTCCCACCCCCATTTTCTACCGATTCGGCACAGGCCAGGGGCAGTAAAAAAAGCAGACAGAGCCAGAGATAGGATCGTAACATGACCCAACTTTAACGCAGTGCGGCATTTTCGTAAAGTGGCGCGCTGAACCTGTTTTACGAAGTTTTTCTGCGTAGGCGTAGGATGGTAGCGATGGCGATGCCCGCCCAAACCAGGTTAAGAAAAGAGGATGGGTAAGCTTTGTAGAAAAGGGTATTGATAATGAGCAACAAACCACCAAACAGGTTCAACAGTTGAAAGGGCAAGGAGTGGCCGGAGAGCCGTTTGGTGGAAACCAGGGCATAGGCGATGATGAGCGCGGCCGCGCCTACCCACCCCACAATGTCAATGACAAGATTCACACTCATACCGCGGCCGCCTTGCGTTTCTTGCGCTTGGGTTTTTCCACTACCGCAGCATGGTTGTTTTCGAGTAGCGGCCGCAAAAATTGCCCCGTGTACGACTCCGGCACACAAATAATTTCTTCCGGTGTGCCTTCAGCCACGATGCGGCCGCCGCGATTGCCCCCATCCGGCCCCATGTCAATCAAATGATCGGCCACCTTGATAATATCCAGGTTATGCTCAATGATAACCACCGTGTTGCCCTTATCCACCAGCCGGTTCAACGCCTCAATCAATTTCGCCACGTCATGCGTGTGCAACCCCACCGATGGCTCATCCAGAATGTAAATGGTGCGTCCAGTGGCAATTTTCGATAACTCCCGGCTCAGTTTGACGCGTTGGGCTTCACCTCCGCTCAGCGTCGGTGCCGGTTGGCCCAGATGGATATACCCCAGACCCACATCCACCAACGTTTCTAACTTTCGTTTGATCGGCAGATGGTTGCCAAAAAATTCCAGGGCTTCATCAATCGTTTGATCCAGCACCTGGGAGATATTCAGCCCCCGGTATGTCACCTGGAGCGTCTCTTTGTTGTAACGTGCTCCGCCACACACTTCACAAGGCACATAAATATCAGGCAAAAATTGCATCTCGATCCGGTTTTGCCCTTGCCCCTCACACGCTTCACAGCGACCACCCTTCACATTAAAGCTGAACCGCCCCGGCTCATACCCCCGGATTTTGCTCTCCGGCAGGCTGGCAAACAGGTCCCGGATGGGGTTGAACAGGTTGGTGTAAGTCGCCGGATTAGAGCGGGGGGTACGGCCAATGGGACTCTGATCAATTTCGATCACCTTGTCCAGATGTTCCAACCCTTCGATGCGCTCATGTTTGCCCGGCACGGTTTTGGCCTGATAAAAATGTTGCAGAAGCCGTTTGCCCAGAATTTCTACCAGGAACGAGCTTTTGCCACTGCCGCTGACTCCGGTAATACAGACGAATTTGCCCAGCGGGATGCAGATGTCCAGGTTTTGCAGGTTGTTTTCCCGCGCCCCACGCACAATGAGGTTTTCCCCGGAGCCAGCCCGTCGCTCGCTCGGAATGGGAATGAACAGGCGGCCGCTCAAATACCCACCGGTCAACGACCCCTCATAAGCCATGACCTGTTCCGGTGTACCCGACACGACAATTTCGCCGCCATGAATGCCCGCTCCTGGCCCCAGGTCAATAATCCAATCCGATTCCCGCATCGTGTCTTCGTCATGTTCAACGACTAAAACCGTATTGCCCAGATCACGCATCCCCTTCAAGGTGCGAATAAGGCGGGCGTTGTCCCGCTGGTGCAAGCCAATGCTGGGTTCGTCCAGCACATATAACACCCCCATCAAGCGGCTACCAATCTGCGTGGCCAGACGGATGCGTTGCGCCTCGCCCCCACTGAGCGAACCTGCCGACCGGTTTAAGGTCAGATAATCTAGCCCGACGTTAATCAAAAACTCCAGCCGATCATGGATCTCTTTGAGAATGGGGGCGGCGATCATCTGCTGGCGCATTGTCAGGGGTGTCGTTTCGGCCGGTTGGAGATGGTTCACCCATGCCAATGTCTGGAGCACTGGCTGAGCCGTGAGGGTGTGAATATGCATGTCGTGGATTTCGACAGCGCGGGCGGTAGGGTTCAGGCGGGTTCCCTCGCAGGTGCTACAGGGCTGATCCACCATGAACTCTTCCAGTTTTTGCCGCACATAATCTGAGGTAGATTCCAAATAACGCCGCTGTAAGTTAGGAATAACTCCTTCGTACTGAGTGCGATACTCCCGGCGGGCGTGGTCGCGATTGACGTAAAGGACACTAACGGTTTCTTTGCCACTGCCATGGAGTAACACGTGCATTTGGGCCTCGGTGAGGCGATGAACGGGCAAATTGATGGGAATGCCGAAATGGGTGGCCGTGGCTTTGAGCAGTTGCCAGTAATACCCCTGTTTGTCGTCGGTGGGCCAGCCGATGATAGCGCCGTCTTCCAGGCTCAAATTTTTGTTGGGCACGATCAGGTCGGGGTCAAACTCTTTGCGTGTGCCTAGCCCCTGGCAGTCCGGGCAAGCGCCGTGTGGGCTATTGAAGCTGAAACTGCGTGGTTCGATGGCGGGCATACTGGTGCCATCATAGGCGCAGGAAAGATGCTCGGAGTAGAAATGGTCACGCGGCCGCTGACTGTCGGTGACATCGTTGACGATGACCACCCCTTCACCCAGGCGCAGGGCCGTTTCGATGGAGTCGGTGAGCCGGGTACGGGCGGCGCGGGCTTCTTCGCTGGTGTCCAGCGGTTCGTGTTGGATGACCAGGCGGTCTACCACGGCTTCGATGCTGTGGTTTTTGTACCGGTCTAGTTCGATAGTTTCGTCTACCTGGTGGAGTTCGCCGTTGACGCGCACCCGCACGAAGCTCGCTTTGCGAATATCCTCGAACACATTGAGGTGCTGACCTTTGCGGTCTTTGACCAGGGGGGCCAGGATTTGGATGCGGCTACTGCGGGGCATACGCTGGACACTTTCTACAATTTGTTCGGCGGACTGGGGCATGACGGCGCGGCCGCAGACCGGGCAATGGGGTGTTCCCGCCCGCGCAAACAAGAGCCGCAGGTAATCGTATATCTCCGTCACCGTGCCCACCGTCGAACGGGGGTTGTGGCTGACCCCTTTCTGGTCAATGGAAACAGCCGGGCTGAGTCCCTCAATCTGGTCCACATCCGGCTTTTCCATCTGGCCCAGGAATTGCCGGGCATACGCCGAAAGGGATTCGACGTAGCGCCGTTGTCCTTCAGCAAAAATCGTGTCAAAAGCCAGCGACGATTTACCCGAACCAGAAAGGCCAGTCAGAACGACCAGTTTATCACGGGGGATTTCTACATCAATATTCTTGAGGTTATGTTCGCGTGCGCCGCGCACGACTATTTTGTCTAGGGCCATAATCAGTAGTAGGCGTATTGCGTCTGGTATTGCTCACCTTTAGGGAGCACACCGGACGGAACACGGTTAACAGGTGGGGAGATACACCCAGGTGCATTTTCTCGCACAAATATTCTATAGACCGACCGATAATTTTAGCACGGGTTGGGTGGGTAGACTATTAAAAAAGGCTCTAAATTGGGGCTTTGGGGAACCAGGTCAGGGTTCGTTTTAACGTAGGAACGAAAATTAAGTAACTTACAGGAGAGTGGAGACTACTGTACCCGACGTGGCGACAAAGCGAGAGGGCGACAGGGCGAAAAAACCTCAGATTATGTCCGTTGCCAGTACACCTCGTTACGAAAGTCAGACCTGCGCTTTTATAACAACCACATCCCTCGGTTTGTCGCCGGAATCCCCCACCCCTAACCCCGCCCCCAGGGGCGGGGAACGGGCGGTTTTGGGATGGGTCTTCCGACTGAATTTTCCAGGGACTTGTGTAAAGCGGCACCAGTCTCTAGTCTCCAGCCTCATCCTTGACCGTAAATTTGTGTCACGTTCTAAAACCCGCTAAAGCATCCACTCCGGATAACTTGCGTCAGGGCATATTTTTGAAGGTGAAGGGAATAGCTACGAACACGAAGAAGAACATCACCAGCGTAAAGAGGGCGACAGAGCGGCGGACGGGATCGAGGGGGGTAACATCATCGAGGGGTTCGGCATGAACACGGCCAAAAAAGAAGAGCAGGAGAATCCAAAAGCCCCAGGTAGCGCCTTCACTGAGAAACATGAGGACGATCAGGGTGATGAGAATGGGCCAATAGAACGTTTTGGCCTGTTTGCCAAAGAGGGCATAAGCAATATGGCCGCCATCGAGTTGGCCGATAGGCAACAGGTTTAAGCCGGTGACGAGCAACCCCACCCAGCCAGCCCAGGCTACATTGTTCAGGGTGACATCTAGCCCTTCGGGTGAAGGCAATATCTGACCAAAAACGAGGAGTTTAGCCAGAAGGTAGAGAATGGAGTTGCCTTCTAGCATGTACGGCTCGTTGACGGGTAGCTGGGTGATATTGGATGTGTAGAGGCCGTATAGCAGGATAGGAATGGCAAATACCAGCCCGGTGAGTGGCCCAGCCGCGCCAATGTCCAGAAGGGCACGTTTGTTTTTGATGGGGGCTTTGAGCCGGATCATGGCGCCCATGGTGCCGATGAAAGAAAAGGGCATGGGGATGAAGTAAGGCAGAGTAACTGGGACGTTGTGGTAACGAGCGGCGAAGTAGTGACCCAATTCATGTGATCCGAGAATGAGGATGAGGCTAAGGGAGAAGGGCCAGCCGGTGAGCAGTTGGGCCGGGGTGGGCAGGCTGGCACCATCCCAGGCGGGTTCCATACCCACGAGTAAGGTGGTGATAATGGTGGCGATGAAGAGGAGCAGGTTGATCCACCATTGGGATGGGGTGGCTTTGAAGACGATGGGGATGGCGATGAGGTAGGTTTGTTCTTCTTCTTCGCGGATGAGGGGGGTGAAGCCGTGGGCTTCGACGCGGCCGCGCATTTCATCATAACATTCGGCCAGGTCACAACGAAATTGCCCCTTCAGACGAATGGAGCCGGGTTGAGGGCTGTTGATTTGTACCTGGGTACAGGTGAAAAACTCAGCCAGATCCGTGCGGATGCCGCTAGCGATAGCGGAAAGGGGATCGTCGGGGTTGTTAGCGGGAGCGGTGAAGAGGGTCATAGTTGGTTGTCCGCGGCCGCGTCATCTTCCTCTGCCTCATCATCATCACCCCAGCTAATAATCCAGACACAAGCTCCGGCTACCAGGGTAGTGATCAGCAAAAGCCAAAACCATTGCCGTCCTTCCAGCCCTACATCTCGTGCCGAGAAGAGCAAAATAATATCCATGCCTACCGCCAAAACGATCCAGGCAAAGAGCCGGGGATACGTATTAATCCAGGTTTTTAATTGTTCCATAGGTTATTGTTTAGGTGGGTTCAATCTTGACGCTTGAACCCACCTTGAATTAGATATTCGTGGTTCAGGTCTAAGTAATTGTTCGTGAATAAGTTCGCTAGATTGCGGCAGTCTTCAAGACTGCCGCAATCTAAAAACCGCTAAGTTAATTCCGAACGATCACTAAATGGGTGAAGTGATGCGATCATCACGCAAAATCTTGATCATCGCCAGGGTGTTGGCTGGCTGTGACTCCTGTAGGGCCTGTTTCCAGACACGGGGCAGGCTGTCAATGCTTAGAATTTGGTACTCATTAAAGGCCAAATATCCCCCTAGCCGGTCTACCTGATCATGGGGCAAAAAGACGACGACAATCTCGCAAAAATGCTGGATCGCCGATTTTTCGATGTCTTTGAGCACCGGATCAAAAGCGAAGGAGACGGATTCGGGTGGATTGATATAAATCTGATCAACCCGGGCGATCAGGTTCTCGATGTGCCAACCGGTGACGATGTAAATGGTGGTGCCGCTTTGGGCGATGAAGTAGCTGCGATCCCCCAAGGCCATCAGTAATTCAGAGCGGGACATTTTGATCTGACCACCGGTAGCTTTGTCAACGTGTAACAAGATGGCGGGCACATCAGACGGGCGGGCGCGGCGGACATTGATTTCTTCCGCAGCGGCAGAAGCCGGGACGGTGGGGGCAATGGTAGCCACGGGTTGGGGACGGCTGGCTGGCCCTGTTCTTTCGGCGGTGGGTTCAGCCGGAGCCGGGCGCGGTGGCGCGGGTTGAGAAATGGGGGGCTGGCTGGGCGTCGGTTGGACAGGAGGATGTGGGGTAGCCGGGGAGGGGTGCAGATGCCGCGGCCGCGACCAATCCTTCGGCTATCTTGGGTTTCATCACCGGGTCCATGCCAAATATGCGCCGCCAGGCCAGCATGAACTGTTTCTGGGTGTTTTCTAGTGTGCCATGGGTGTCAAACACCACATCGGCCAGGGCGATCTTGGCTTCCTGGGACGATTGCATCTCTACCCGTTGTTTCGCGGCCGCGGGGTCTATGCCCCGGCAAATCACCAAGCGTTCAATCTGGCGTTGAACCGGGCAACGTGTGACCCATATATGATCACAAAGTCCCTTCAAATCCCCTTCGAGTAGCTTAATGGCCTCAATCACGACCACCAATTTTTCACTTTGATCAATTCGAGCCATGACCTCGCGGCGCACGGCCGGATGCACCATCTGCTCCAGGTCTTTCAATGCTGTTGCATCTTTAAAAACAAGTTCTCCCAGAGCCACCCGGTTAATGCGACCATCAGGCAGGCGCACCTGAGGGCCAAAGGCCACGGCAATAGCCGCTTGCATACTGGCATCGTGATCCATGATGCTATGAACTACGGCATCGGCATCAACTGTCAGGGCACCGGTTTCCTCAGCTAGTTTCATGACGGCTGATTTGCCGGTGGCAATGTTGCCTGTCAACCCGATGATCGTCTTCTTTGGCCATTGTTTGCTCACGATTGACTCCTACGGGATTAAGTTTCGAGTTTCGAGTTTCAAGTTTCAAGTTTCAAGTTTTGAGTTCCCAGAGTTCCCAGAGTTCATCCTGGGCTTGGTTCATGGGCCTGCTCCCAGGCCGCTACCAACGCTTCGAGTGTGGCCTGAGCTTGTTCATATTCTATGCTCAGGGTTTGTATCTTGTCAAAAGCGGACTCGACGGTGGCTTGTTGGAGCTGTGTGGTAACGGTTTGCACCTGTATTTCGGCCTGGTGAATCTGTTTCTCCAGGCTAGAAATGGTAGAGGCCCGTTTGCGTTGCTCATTTTTGCTCAGATTGGTGCCATTACTAGTTGCGGCTGTTTCCGCGGCCGCGACCTTTATCTGCCGCGTTTTCTCGTTCTGCTCTGACCGGGCCAGCAAATATTCCTGGTAGTTGCCCGCAAACAGATGAATTCGGCCATCACGCAACTCCCAAATTTGCGTGGCTAACCGGTTTACCAGATACCGATCATGGGTCACCATGAGAATCGTACCGGCAAAATGTTCCAGTACCGACTGCAAAATTTCCTGGGACATAATATCCAGATGGTTGGTTGGTTCGTCCAGGAGAAGGAAATTGGCTTTTTCTCGCGCCAGGATAGCTAAAGACACGCGGCCGCGTTCGCCACCACTCAGGCTACTAATTACCTTATGCACATCATCCCCACGAAACAAAAATTGAGCCAGGTAATTACGCGCCTGACTAATGGGCAAATTCTCAAAACGGAGCAACTCATCCAAAATCGTGTTATTCGGATTTAGCCCTTCATGAGCCTGAGCAAAATAGCCCACATCCAGGCTGGCTCCCAACTCCACTTCACCCCGCAGGGGCGGCAATTGTCCGCGAATGGTCTTGAGAAAGGTCGTTTTGCCCGTGCCGTTTTGGCCGATGAGCGCGGCGCACTCCAGTCGGTGCAGCTCTAGATCATCGGTAGTAAACAGCGGGTTGCCCGGGTAACCAATCTGTAAATTTTTCGTACGCAATACCATTTTGCCACTGCGTTGGCGCGTCACTAAATTCAGGCGCAAATCTGGGGGTCGAATAACCGGGTTACGCAAACCTTTGATGCGGTTTTCGGCTTCTTCCACACTCAGGTCAAAGCGGGAAATATCTAGCTCTGAGGTAACTTGAGACCAGTTTTTCCCCTGCATGATATCCAGGCCACCCTGCTCAATCGCCAAAAGTTCCCGGCTGATACGGCTCAATTTGCCCTTAGCCATTTGGGTGCGTTGTCCGGCAATATTACGCTTAATGAAATCCATCTCTTTCTCCAGCCGTTCTTTGAGGGTATGAAACTCCTCTTCACGTCGTTCCCAGCGCTCCTGCCGTTGATCCACATAGGCGGTGTAATTACCCCGGTATACTTCCATCCCTCCCGGACTCATTTCCCAAATGGTGTTGACCACCCGGTCCAAAAAATACCGGTCATGGCTGACGATGAGAATGGCCCCATCCCAACTATTGAGGGCACTTTCCAGCCATTCAATCGCTTCCACATCCAGATGATTGGTTGGCTCGTCGAGGATGAGCAAATCGGGCCGTTCCAGCAAGAGGCGACCTAGCCGCACGCGAGTTTTTTGGCCGCCACTCAATTGGTTAAGCGGCAGGTTCCAGTTGTGCCGATTGAAGCCGAGTCCTTCTAGCACTTGTTTGATCCGCACGGGGTATTCGTAGCCACCGGCGTGTTCAAACTCCATTTGTAGTTGGCTGTAGCGATCAAAGAGGGTGTCGGAGATGGCGCTTTCCATCGCCTGTTCCATCTGCCGGAGTTCGGCTTCCATGGCTAGCACGGGGGCAAATACGGTGAGGGCCTCTTCATAAACGGTGTGTTCGGGGCGGGCAAAGGTCGCGGCCGCTTCCTGAGATAAATAACCCAGCCGTTTTTCTTTGGTTATATGCACTTGCCCGGTGTGTGGGCTATCCAAACCGGCCAAGATGCGCAGAAGGGTTGTTTTGCCCACCCCATTGGGGCCAACCAGTCCAACTTTGCCATCATTGGCAATACGGCCAGCTATACCGGAAAAAATATCGCGGGCACCATAGGCTTGACTAAGATTGCTAAAGGATAAAATCGCCATGAGCAGAATTATAACCGCAACTGTTCGGGTCTGCTCATTATGACGACTGTCGGTCAATTCTGAGCCTATCCACGGGTGGGGCTATTCCAAAGTCAATTAGTGCAGCTTTACACAACTCCTTAGCAGGGTAAGTCGAAAGACCCATTCCCCTTCCCGATTGTAGTTTAAAAAAATAGTCAGGTAACCCGGTTTCCCCCACACGATGGCACAGCGCTAAAAAGATCGGACTTTGGAAAAGCCGTGCTATCCACGGGTGGTGCGCTTGCTTAATGAGTGCAGAAAGTTTGCTGTAGGTACGCCCCGAAGAGTACGGCGTCCTCGGCGTGAAACATCCCGCAATTCAGATAACCATTTCGGCTTCTGGTTCGTAGTGCCCGCTATGAACCAGATCTTTATAGCTTGTTGGGATTCTTCCTCGAAGATAAAAAAGCCCGGCTCATTAGCCGGGCTTTTTTATTGTTGCTGTGGTTTCTTTCTCTTTGGAGCGCGTACGCCAGGGTGGGGTAATAAACCGTTTCTGTTTACTATTGACCGGGGCCTCATGGTCCGTAGCGGGTACTGTTTGATAATTGTAATAATAATAATCGTTACCTTGCTCTGTTGACCAACGATTTAAGACAACACCAATGACGTTTCCTTTCATTTTGGAAAGTCGTTCTTTAACTTGCTGTAATTGGTTACGGCGAGTCTGCCCGGAACGGGTTACCAGGATAATGTTGTCTACCTGGGTGCTCATAACGAGGGCATCGGTAACGGCCAGGACGGGCGTTGTGTCAAAGACAAGGTAATCAAACTCACCGACCAACGCGGCAAAGGTCATTTGCATTTTGGTTGAACCAAGAAGTTCTGAGGGGTTTGGTGGCAGTGGCCCGCTGGTGAGTATCGACAGGTCAGGCACATCACTTTTTTGAATGTAGGCACTAAGCAGATTCCAGATATTTTTGATGCTATCGTCTACCTTGGCTTCAAGCAGGTAGCTGGTCAGGCCACGGTCATTGGGTAAATTGAAGATAGCATGTTGACGCGGCCGCCGCAAATCAGTATCAATCAGTAAAACTCTGGCCCCGGCCTGAGCCAACACAACGGCTAAATTAGCGGAGACAGTGCTTTTACCTTCTTCGGGTGTACCACTGGTAACCATGATAGAGACGTTTTTTTTGTCTAGCGAGGCAAACTGGACACCTGTGCGTAATACCCGGAAGGTTTCAGAAACATGGGCACGCGGTTGCGAGACGGTAATGAGTTCATTGTGGTTTAGGTCTCGTTTAAACAGAGGGAGACTGGCGAGCATAGGGAGTCCGGTAAGTTGGGTAACTTCCTCGGGGGTTTTGATGGTGTCGTCAATAAACTCGAGCAGGAACGCGGCCGCGACCGCCAACACCCCCCCCACAACTGCCGACAACAAAATAATGACCTGTTTGTTAGGCCCAATGGGAAGAATTGGATAATTGGCGGGCACAATCACCCGCAACGAATTGCTAGCCCCACTCCCCGTAGAAGCAAACAAGTTACTAAAATTTGTCTGCAAGGTCGTCAACTTAGTTTCTAATACCGCAATCTCGCCCTGTAACGCCGCAATTTCTGAAGCACTAAATAGTTGCCCCAATTCTTCTTGTTTGCGCACAATCTCGGTCTGAGTTACCTGAATATCCGTCTGAATATCCAGCAATTGTTGATTAACAAATGCTTGAAGCCCTTCTCCTGACTGCTCGGCCCCGGTTGGACTCATGAGAATCAACTGATTCGCCAATTCATCGGCTACACGCTAGGCGCGTAGTTGGTTGGTGTCAATAACATTGATCTCTACCAACTGACTGCTGGTACGAGCTACCGCGGAGAAATCGGGCAACCACTCAACCCCAGGGCGGCCATTGTTTTTTCATTGACCAGTCCTCGGTTTAATATATCTGCGTAAGTTTCGGAGAGTTGCCGTTCAATACCAATCGTACCGCCATCGGGGTTAGGTTCACTGATGGTGGTACCGACAACAAGTGTTACTTTGGATTGATAGACGGGAGGAAGCGGCCGCGTAACCAGGTAACTCGAAACACCCGCCAGCAACGTTGCCGCCAGGATGAGCCACCACCATTTCTCTATCGGTGCAATATATTGCCTGAAATTCATACCTTTGTTACCAATAGGACATCGGTACTACCGCCCTCATTATACTCTACCTGTACAAACAGCGGAACTACGCTCAAACTTCAGCCATGGCCCGGGCACGCACGGCTCTGGTAATAAGATGACCCAAAATGAGGTGAGCATCTTCCATACATTCAATATGCCTGCCCGTTACATGAAGCTCCACATCCACCAACGGCCCCAATTTGCCATGCTCAAATCCCGTGAAGCCAATGGTTGTGGCCCCCACTTCTTTAGCCAGGGCCACGGCATTCACCACGTTGGGAGAATTGCCGCTACAAGAAATCCCAATGACCACGTCATCCGGTTCCACTAGATTGGCTAATTGCAGTTTAAACACATTTTCGTAGCCATCATCATTGCCATAGGCCGAAAAGGCCGCCATATTGTCTGACAAACCGATCACCTTGAAGTGAGGCTGCCCGGCCATACGGGTGTTTTTTGACAGGTCACACACCAAGTGAGTCGCTGTCGAGGCACTGCCCCCATTACCCATAACAAAAATCTTTCGCTTGGCCAACCGGGCCTGGTGCAAAATCTCAATAACCTGGCTTATTTTCTCTGGCGCTAACGAATCAAGCGCATCTTTGACATCGGCAAAATACCCATTAATCTCGTCCATTACAGCCTCGCTTTTCCATAAAGAGGTCAAGAGAACATCATTATTAACTCGACTTTGGCGAAAATAAGCACACCCTCAGGAAATCTCTCAGTCTCTAATCTCTTCGACTCTGGCGAAAATTTGGACGACCTCTGGAAATCTCTTAATCTCTCAGTCTCTTAATCTCCAGAGGTCAGCACAAAAAACGCCAATGTCGAGTAATCTCTTAGTCTCCAGAGGTGAGAATAATAAACGCCCAATTAAGGATGATAGTTAAAGATCACCTTGGATCCATCCTGATTAATGTTAAACGGTAACTCTTGTAATCCATGAAGCGCTTCGCGCACATGCTCTTGTCGTTCGTAAGGACAATAGAGAAGCAGAAAACCACCACCACCCGCTCCCGTTATTTTGCCGCCAATGGCCCCGGCTTTGCGGGCGGACAAATACATATCATCCAAAACATTATTGCTGATCTTGCTAGCTAACTGCTTTTTTAATTCCCAGCTCTCATGAAGCAACTGCCCAAACCCATCTATATCACCCCGGCAAAGCACATCACGGGCGGTGTGCGCCATGGCCCGCATTTCCCGCAGAACAGATAGACGATCCCGAATGTTGGCCTTTTGTTCGGACAGAACGCTATTGGCTTGTCGGCTCACGCCTGTGTAGAACAGTAACAGGGCATCGTTAAAGCGCCGCTGAATGGAGCGGTCGAGGGTGACTGACTGCACATCTACTTCACCATTGGTCTGGAAATCTATGAAGCGTAAACCACCATAAGCGGCGATATATTGATCCTGGATGCCAATGGGGCTACCGAGGATATTTATCTCGATGTCACAAGCCTCGCGAGCCAGGTGCTCGGCGGAGATAAGTTCTTTGCGGTAAGCGTACATGGCATGTAATGCCCCTACTGTAACTGTGCTGGATGAACCCAACCCTGAGCCTTCGGTAGGAATATCACCCATGGTAGTGATTTCTACACCAGAAGTGATGCCTGTTTTGCGTAAAGATTCGCGTACCAGGTCATGGTGAATATCGTCAACACGCTCAACCAGTTCGGTTTTGGTATAACCAACACGCAGATAGTCATCAAAACGCTCTTTGACGGTAACAAAAATGTATTTATCAATGGCTGTTGTGAGGACGCTACCGCCTTCAGCTTCAAAAAATGAGCGGAAATCTGTGCCCCCGCCGAAAAAACTAACCCGTAATGGTGTTTGCACAATGATCATGCTGTTAACTCCACATCTTGGAAATATGAGACCGTTTTTGTCAGACCGGTTGCCAGGTCTGTGGCTGGCTCCCAACCCAGGAATTGACCCGCTTTAGCGGCCGATAGATAAATCTGGCGAGTTTCACCCAAACGAGCTGGACCATAGGTAACATCTTGCTCATAGTGGGTAATCTGTTTCAGTAGGGCAAATAATTGGTTGATAGAAATACTCTGACCTGTACCCAGATTAAAAATGCCATTGGCTTCAGCGGTAAGGGCCAAAACGTTGGCCTGGGCACAGTCACCCACGTAGACAAAATCCCGTGCTTGTTCACCATCGCCAAAGATAGTTGTGGGCTGATTTTTGAGCATTTGTAGGGTAAATATGGAAACGACACCGGCTTCGCCCAGGGGGTCTTGTCGGGGGCCATACACATTGGGATAACGTAGAACGGTGTAGTTTAGACCGTAGTTTTGGTGGTACATGAAGAGGTAATGTTCTACGGTGTGTTTGCTCGCGCCGTAAGGGCAAATGGGGTTGATGGGGTGGGCTTCATCACAGGGCAGATATTCGGGTTCACCGTAAACGGCTCCGCCGGTTGAGATGTAGATAAAGCGTTGGACGTTGTGTTTGCGGGCGCTTTCTATCAGGTTGAGGGAGCCAAGAATATTGACCGAAGCATGGCCCGAATGTAACTGTCCACAACATGAGAGCCAATAAACCCGGCTCCCCCGGTAACGAGTATTTTCATAAGTTAATCACTTTGATAGCCACAAGGGTATTAATAAGCCCCCCGGCCCTTCAAAACGGCCAGCGGTGTTTGAATGAGAATACGCAAATCCAACCACAGCGTCCAGTTGCGTACATAGTACATATCCAGATTGACGCGGGCTTCATAGTTGAGGTCAGAGCGGCCGCTGACTTGCCATAAACCAGTGATACCAGGTCGTACCGTCAGTAGATTAATATTCCACTGGCTGTATTTCTCCAATTCGGCCGGGGCAATCATGCGAGGTCCTACCAAAGACATGTCCCGCTTGAGAACATTAAACAACTGGGGCAATTCGTCCAGACTGGTCTTGCGCAAAAACTGACCAATTTTGGTGATACGCGGATCGTCCTTCAATTTATGGTTGAGAGCCAATTCAGCTTTCAGGTGAGGGTTTTTTTCCAGAATTTCGTCGCCATTGACATACATGGTGCGAAATTTAAAGGCATTGAACTGCCGCCCATTGACTCCCATGACGCGGCGATGATGAATAGCTTCGCCAGGAGAATCCCATTTAATAAGCAGAGAGATAAGACCCATGAGCGGCAAAATGACCAATAATCCGGGGATGGTAATGGTGTAATCAAGAATGAGCTTAAGAAACTCATCCATACCCGTCAGGCGAACCTTGTTCACCATAATGAGGGCACAGAAGCAACTTCCTTTACCTCTAATCCAGTGGTGATGAGTTCGTACAAACCAGAGGATAGACGTACCCGAACTTTGTCGGAAACACCAAACCCCTTGAAGATAGTCAGACGATGATCCCGGCTGATAGCACTGGTAGCAATGATGATTTCTTCGATGCCAAATTCTGCCACAATATCTTCCAATTCGTTCAGCCCACCCACAACCGGCAAATCATAATTGGATTCATAATCAGCGGATTCATCCTCAATGAAACCGAGTAGGTGCAACCCTGAATATTCCCAGTCGGAGAGTTGGGCGGCCAGGAGAATGCTTCTTCATTGGTACCAATAATGAGGGCGGAAGCCAGAAAATAACCGCGAGTACGCAGGTGGCCGATAATACGCCGAATGGTAAAACGACCAATCATGGTCAAACAAAAGGCGAAGAGCCAGGCTAAGAGAACCCAACCACGAGCCAGGATCAAGTCAGGTTGAAGAAAACCGGAGACAATAATGAAGAGGAAACCGGTGGTACAAGCCCGAAAGATAAGAGAATATTCTTTGGTACCGGAGACCAGATTTTGGCGATTGTATAACCCGGATAAAGCGAAGATGGTCACCCAGATGGGTATAAGGATAGCCACGACGCTCATGTAGAAAAAAAGAGATGAGTCAACATCTATGGCGAAGATGCCGAGTGCTGATTCGAATCGAATGAGATAAGAAATGGCAAAGGCCAAACTGATCATGACGACATCGGTCACAACCAACCCCAGGGTCAGGACAGACCATTCGCGACGAGAGCGACGGGCCATGGGGTAATCCCTGACTTTAAATGGTTTGCCTAGTAAGGCATCCATGCCCGCTAACGATTCCATGTATACTTCCTCCAATGGCTGAGCGGTCAATAATTAGGAATAAATGGTGAGGTCACTGAAAAAAGAAGATTTTTTGCTGGCAAGGTGCAAAGATTTTCTTGGCACTTCTTCCGTTTTGGCGCACCGGGCGTCTTAGCGGTTACTTTTTTCAGTAGGCTCAATCGTAACTGTTGCGTTCAAGAAAAAGGTTAGGGTTTATAGATGCGGCTTTGGCGGTTCAGCATTAGTCCGCTAAAGTGGTCACTACGAACCAACCCCTCTGATTATCTGACCAATCATAGGACAACATGACGAAAGTAGGACTTATGGCTTTATGACAGGTCCCTCGATTCGTTTGTCGTCACTAACCCTACCCCTAACCGTGCCCGTGGGGCTTCCTGAATTAGCGTACTATAGACCTTCGGATAATGATTTTGGGGTAGGGCCGACCTTGTGTGTACCCACCTGAGGGGAACCACAAGGGTTGTCCCTCCAGTACACTCACCCCGCCAAATCCCAAAGACCCGCTATAGTTTGTCCCTCTAGTAAAAGAACCTGCCCAAGGTTTTGCCGAAGGCGCTAGCCAGTGGAATAAACCTTGGGCAAGTTTGGTAGTTACAATAAATGAGGTTAATTGAATGAGCCGGAGCATTATGATTCACTACTCTGGATATTGAAGTAGTTGACCGGCATTGTTGTGGCTACGTCCAGAGAAATGATGCACTCTTTTGGGTCTGACCTTTGTCTTTACAAGACAGTAAACGGAGACACTTTCAGAGTTGTTGATGCTTATGGTTTTAACATAATAGTCTTACGGGCCTACTTACGTGGCCTGGTAGTAGGTTGTAGTGGAGATGGAGAACCTCAATTAGGCGTGAGGTTGGCCGTAAGGTGGGATGGGGGGAAGTGGGTTTGGGTAAAGGGGTTTTGTGTTTAAGGGTTTGCCTGAACAGAGCGGTAAATGGTTTCTAGCTGGGCAGTGATGACGTCCCAGTTGTGGTAATGGTGGACATATTGATGTCCGGCCTGGCCCAGTTGGGTGCGTTGTGTGGGATGGTTGAGTAAGGAGAGGATCGCGGCCGCGAACTCACCCGCCTCTTCCGCTAACAATAACTCCTGCCCAGGGGTAACCTGTAAGGCCGAAGCCGCCTTGGGGGAAGCCACCACCGGTGTACCGCAGGCCATCGCCTCTAGCACCTTGTTCTGAATGCCCGCCCCATAAGTAATGGGAGCCACCGCCAACGTCGCCTGACGCAAGTAAGGACGTAAATCAGGCACAAAACCGGTAACCGTGATTTGCGGGTTCTGCGCCAATGCCTGCACATCCGGGGTGGGGTCCTTGCCTACAATAACCAGCCGGGCCTCAGGTCGTTTGGCCCAAACCACGGGCATGATGTTTCGCGCCAGGTGAGACACCATCGCTGCATTGGCGTCATAGCTCATTTTGCCACTGACTACAATCGTGGCTGGCTCCCGTTCTACCGCCGGATCAGGCTGGAAGTAGCCGAGATCAACCCCATTGGGCAAAACGGTGACGGCTGGCTCTGCCTGCGGATTCAACGCCAGAAAGGCTTGTTTGTCATGCTGGGAAGTAACGAGCACCTTACGGAATAAACTGGCTAGTTGCCCCTCGTAACGGGCTGTACGGCTTAGTTCTAAGCGGGTGATGAGGCGGCGAAAGGGGCTTTCGCTCACCTCAGCGGCCTGGCGGAACAGGTAGCTGATGCAATCTACACTGTCCCACACGACGGGAACCTGGGGGAATGCGTGTCGGAGCGCGGCCGCGTACTTGACCCCCCGCAAATGTTCCACATGCACCACATCAAAGGGAGATTGCCCTTTGCCCGGCTGTAACACCTTGAGTAACTGTTGATAAAGAGCCGGTTGCCAACAGTAAGCCGCCTGGAGAGGCTTGTTTGTGGGCAAAGCCAGAGCACTGTTCATTAGTGAACGCCAGCGGGGCAGGGGTAACGCCTGCACCTCATGGCAAAAGGTTTTCAGGTGGTCTATATCGGCCTGATCCTGTTCGTTTGTCCACAAGGTTAGTAAGGTAATCTGATTACCCCGCTCGGCCAGATAACGCAGCAAATTATAGGGACGAACCCGAATCAGGTTAGGGACGTAAGGAATGAGGGCCAGGATATTCATGGGGGATGAGAGGGTGCAAACAACCGGATTTAGTGACGCAGACGGCGGGCCATGGTGGTCGCCAAACCTATAAAAAGCAGAGCGGGAATAAGGCTTTGCAAAATCAAGAATACCTCATCATTTTCTGTGGTGATGTCGCCATAAAAACCGAGGGCTTCTGACTGGATGGCCTCGTTAGAAAGTGGTTCGGTGGTCGGCAGGGTGATGACGGGCGCACCGGTGGGGGTGGGCATGGGGGTAAGGGTGGGCAAAGGAGCGGGAGCTGTACCCGGTGCATCCAATGTCCGTTGGGCGTACCAAATTTGGGAAGCATAACCCCCTGACCAGATGTAGGCTTCGGGGCGGATGAACCAGGTGACGTGCAGTTGATTGCCATTGGCAATCGCGATTTCCGGCCACTCTGGCACATCCCCATAAAATGAAGCGATCACATCCGTGTTAGACCAGTTTTGGCCGTCCCAAACGAGGTGTAAGAGGTCTAAATTGCGTTGCTCCCGTGAAGTACGCCCAACCAGGACAAGGTGTAAATGGCCCAGGCTGTCCCTTTCCATCACATAATGATCGAGCCGGGCGGGATGGATATCCCAGCCGCCGTAGGTGTTGGGGATGAGGGTAGAAGCTGACCAGGTGCGGCCGCGGTCCGACGACACACGGTAATAAATAAGATCAGTAGCCGGGTCCAACCAGACGGCTACCAGATTGCCCTGTCCATCCAGGCCTAAACCGGGTTGGCGGGCGCGTTCGTTTTGAGGCGACAGTTGGGTTGGCAGGCTCCATGTCTGGCCGCGATCCGTCGAAAGGGCAAACTGAACGGTCGTGGGGTCTACCAATTGGCCGTAAGAGCCACCGATACCCGCTTCCCAAATGAGGGCTAGATTATCCGCCTCGTCAATCACCAGGCGTGGTTTGGCTGAACCGATGGGTAGGGTGGAAACATCATGGGAAGGGGACCAACTCAGGCCGTTATCATCTGAACGGGTGTAATAAACGTGATAACAGATGGGGCATTGGTCGGTCACGACGTTGTCGGTGTAAACCAGATGGAGCCGGTTTTGACTGTCTTGAGCCACAACGGAAAAATAGCCCTGGTTGATGGGTTTGTTGTACCAGTTGCTGGCCTGGCTGGCTTGCAAGGCGTTGACCTGGGCATAAAACACAGTGGTATCACGGAAGGTCAGGTGTAGGGTATTGTTGGCATCCGCGATGAGGTAGGGGCGGGTCGCTTCACTGCCACCCACCTGCGGCCGCGCCCCAATATCGTTGGCCGGACTCCATTTCACCCCATCCAGGCTTGAGGTGTACATCACAATATCGTAGCCGTTGTAATTTTCACTATCACCAATGGCACTGGCATACACCAGGTGCACGCGGCCGCTGACATCGGTGGCAATATCGGGGAACCAGCCATCACCCAGGCGTAGCGGCCGCGACCAGCCATTCGTCTGGCCATACCCCACGGGGCTAACCAGCCATAACAGCCAACAAAGAAGCGCGAGAGGAAACAGGAGTCGTTTCATAGTTGGGGGATAGGAACTCGTAGGAACGCTGGGAACTTGTGGGAACTGAAACCTGAAACCTGAAACCTGAAACTTGAAACTCAGTTCGCCAGCGCCGACGGCGAAACCTGGAAAACCTGGGTCGTTGAACTGGTAAAGACAGGTGTAAGGTAGCTCGCGGCCGCGGGGTCAAATGTTCCTAACGCCTGTTCCGCTGGCCCGTACAGCACATAATCTACGCTAAATTCGCTCAGAATGGCTTGCCGGGTCGGGTCGGTTATGTCCGGGTCGAAAAAGGAGTTGACCATCTCCGTCTTACCAAAAAAGTCCAATGTTTGCGCCCAGTGGGCCAGGAAAGCATGGGTTCCCGTCAGGGCCGGGATATATTGCCCGGTGGTGACGGAGCTTAGAACCACATCATCACTGGCGGCGTTTTCTTCTAACCAGGCGAAGGCGTCGAGTTCATCCTGGTACAGGTAGTAAGGGTAATCATGTCGGCGCAATTCGTCAAAACGCCATAACCACAGGTAAAGGTTGGTAGGGATAACGACTAGCAGAAAGAGGATGGGCACGGCTTTTTGTACGGTTTTGGGGGTGAGGGATAGGCGGAAACGGCTCGCGGCCGCGCTCACTCCCGGTGCTACCCATTCATACAAAGCCAGCGTCGCCAGCACCCCCATCGGCACTTGCCAGCCGTTGAGCATGTGAACCTGGAAATCGGTGGGGATGTAGAGCAGGAAGAAGTTGGCGACGAACCAGGCCACCAGGAAGAGGGTTTTGTTGTCGAGCGCGGTGAGGCGATGCGGCCGCAACCGCACCAATCCCACTATCGCCAGCCACAACAGCGGCCCAAAAAAGATGAGCAGGTGGAACGGGGGCGGCGAGTACACCCCGGCATTGGCAAATTGGGCCAACACCTCTTCCCACACCGGGTCGAGCGAGGTCAAAATAAAGGAGTAGAGGGCAGGCCACCAGGAGATCAGCCCCAAGATGATTAACCCCTTGACCAAAAACCAGGGAAAACGACGATCCCGTGCCCAAAACAGCAGGGTGTACGCGCCCAAAATGCCATACACCAGCACCAGATCGTAGGCGTGTTGCCAGCCGAAAAACAGCCCCAACAGCCCGGCGTACACGGCATAACGGAGTTGCCCTTTCTCTTGCCCGCGCAAGAAAAGGTAAAAGATGGCGATGTACAGGGCCGCGCCGATGAAATGGGGGTAGCCCAACACGCTCAAAAAGGTGTTGCCTTCGGCGGTGAAGATGTCGAGGAGCCAGCGCAGGGGCAGGTCGGTGTCGAGGAATAGTTCGCGGTAAACGATGAGGAGCCAGCCCAGCCCGGCACTGAAGGTGATGAGGAGAAAGGCGGTTTGTCTGCGGCCGCGCTCCGGCAAAAACCAGCCGCAAAACAGGTAGACCAGCGGCAAAAACAGGGCCGTCGCCACCACCCGCAACACCTGGAACATGCCCGCATACCCCACCCCCACCAGATTGCCCAGCCGCCCCAATCCCCACCAGAGCAGGTTGAAGAAAATCGGCTGGTTGGGTTCGGGGGTGAGTTTGTTGGCGGAGAGGTTGGCGTAGGTCAGTTCGCGCATCCAGGAAAAATATTGGCCGTGATCGGGCACATCCAGCATGATGCCCATGAACTGCTTCTCTGGCGGCGCCGTCAGCCAGCCAAAAAGGTAGGGCACACTGGTCAACACCAGAACCAGCAGAACGATGAACGCGACAAAACGCCATTCGGCGCGGGTGATGATGGGGGAAGCAGGTGAGGTTGAGGTCATAGCGTGTTGCGTGTTGCGTATTTGTAGGACGATTTTGTAAATCGTCCACTGGGCGGCGATTTACCCATTACCAAATCACCCTACAAAGGATCAGTTAATTGACCGACTTTTGGTATCATGGCGGTTTTGGTCCGATTGAAAAAGGGCCAGACCAGGAGCACCAGGGAGAGCAAAATAACCGGTAGCAGGCTCAGTAACCCTTTGAAGCCGATGATTGTACCCAGGTTGCGGGCGATGTTACCCGCCTGCCAATGCACCAGCAGGTAATCCGTCCAGGGGTTGGCGATGGTGTCGGGGGGGAAGGCTTGCCCGGCTAAACTCATGCCCCAGGTTGCCAGGAAAGACCAGACGAGCAACAGGGCGAATCCCCATTTCAGCCAGCGGGTTTGGGGGGATGTGGGTTGGGTCAGCGGCCGCAACACCACCATCACCGGCAGCAGTAAAAACGGCAACATGGGCAACAGATAACGTGGCCCGACCGAAAATCCACCCCACCACATCACCGAGGCACTATTAAACAGGAACATGAAGCTGATGCAGGCCAGCGTCACCAGCCATTCCACCCGATATTGGCGAGAACGCCACCACTGCACCAGCCCCGGCAAGGCCAACAACAACCAGGGGGATAACCAAAACAGCCCCCGGAACAGGCCAAAGGTGATCCCCCACACGGCATCGGGGCGGGGCAGGCCCAGGCTCATAAAGCCGGTGCTGTGGGAATCCACCCACAGTTCTGAGTAGCTGTACCCCAGTTCCAGGTAGCCACCGAAGATGGTTTTGTTGTAGAGCATCCACGCGGCCGCGATCACCGCCGCTGGCCCAATCACCCAGCCAATTCTGCGCCATTCCCCTTGCTGAACCAGCCCGTACAGGGTGTACAGGAACAACACCCCCACCAGCAAAAAGGTCGGGTACTCCGTCACCACGCTGTAAGCCAGGAACACCCCAATCGCCATCAACCGACCCGGTGACAGCGGTTTGGCGGCCATAAAGACCAGATAAAACGCGCCAAACAGGAGAAAGGCACTCAGTTGGTGGCCGTAAAAGGTGTTGGCGTAGGCAAAGGCCGGGGTCAGCAGGCCATAGGCCAGGGCCAGCACCAGCCGCAACCCCAGATGGTCGCTGAACCGCCCCAACACCCGGAACAGCAACACCCCCAAAATCGCCGTCGGTACGGCCCCAAACAAGAAGGACAGGACGACCTGGGCGATGGCGAAACGTACTTTGTCGGTGTTGACGCCGGTGCCATCCGGGTTTAAGGTGGATTGAAAGGCGGAACTGTTGGCGAGCCGCTCGGTGAGAGGGGCCATGACCGGCAAATCCAGCACCTTGCCCAGGGCGGCATAGACGGGAATGCCCAGGAAAGCCACGCCGGGGGCTTTGTCGCTGTAATAATGTTCGCCCACTTTGGCATAATCCACCGTGTTGGCGACGTATTTATCAATCTGGAAGGTGCCATCATCCACCACCGCCACCACCATATCCAGGCGCGAGTTCTGGTTGGGGTCGGCCCAGCGGGGGAAGAAGTAGCCAGTGCAGAGGAGCAAGACGAGAAAGATGACTAGCTCGATCTGGCGTTCGTGGGTGAGGGATTGGCGTAGTTTGGTCATATAATTGAGTAAGGAAGGATCAAGGATGAACAGGGTTTAGCCTAGCGGGTTAAAGTTACAAGTTACCTTACTCAGATGGGG
>JADJUV010000018.1 GCA_016716885.1 Candidatus Trichofilum aggregatum
GTAATGGTTCGCTCTTCGGTGATAGTGTTGGTGGCGGTGATGTTGTTCATAACGGGGGGCAAGGAAGCGTCAAAGGTGTCCCAGGTCATGGCGGTTACGCGCTCATCTACACCCAGGAAGTCGCCAGCACCAAAGATGACGTAACGAATGTTGCCGTCTCTATCTACAAGCAGTTCGGAAATTTCACCGACATCTTCATCGGCGTCGTTAACAATGTTCATACCAATCAGGTCAGTGACCAGCATGACATTTGTTTCGGTCATGGTGCCTGTCGCGACGCTGGTGCTGGTAGCCATGGGGTGGCTATGGCAACGGTAGCCGTTTCTTCCATCATGGGGGTGTCTGTTTGTACGACTACCGGGGTCTCCATTTCTGTGACTACCGGTGTGATGGCTTCATTGTCGTTGCCGTTGTCATTGCTGTTGTCGTTGTCATTATCTGTGTCAACGGTAACGACAGGGGTCAAATCGGTATCAAAGACCGTGGTAACGGTTTCACTACCTAACCCACCGCCAGCACCGGGGGTTCCGGCCTGGTTGTTGTCATCGCAAGCGACAACGAAAACAGTGATAAGCAGGAACGATAGGATAAACGTCATCCAGTTGTGTCTTTTTGTGTTCATAGTTTTCATCTCCTCATGTTTACTACTTAAAAACTTACAAAGTGGCTTCTTAGGGAAGGAGGAGCAACCCAAAGCCTGCTCCCCCTTGCCCGCAACCATTAATGATACGGGAAACGCGGCCGCGAGCCTGATGCTCCTGTACTTTATTGTTTTGTACCTACCGCCTTATTTTTCTAACCCGTAGTTACCAGGTATTTTCTAGGACTTTGGTACTGAGTTTGCGGCTGTCTCGTGAGATTGGGGCACAAACGGGCTATAGGGTCTTCAGGTTTTGAGGGGGTTAGGAATGGAGCAGGGTGAGGACGAGGGTTTCTATGGGAGATAGGCCGAATTCGGTGGAGGGTGTTGTGCGGTTCTCGGGATCAGGAGCCGCGGCCGCAAGCTCACCCGACATATACGCCGTCAGAATAGCCGGGTGCACATAATATTGGCGACAGACGGTTGGGGTATTGCCCAACGCGGCCGCGGCCTGCTTAATCGCTGCCACGATATTCTTCTGCCCTTCCGTTTCTGAAGCGGGTGGGGGCAAGATTGCCAGACAATGAGTGACCGTAACCGTGGCTCCCCAGGTGCGGAATACCTTGGCCGTAAAAGGCTGACCCATATTTTCATGCAGGTAGGCATTTACATCCGAGGAAGTGAGGATTTGATAGGAGCCATCTTCGGCCAGATATTGAAAAAGCATCTGCCCCGGCAACTCCTGGCACTTTCGCACCAGCCGGGCCAGCCGTCGGCTACGCATGGTGACTTTCTGCTGCTTCCCCCCCTTGCCGGGAAAAGAAAAAGTCACCTGACTGCCATTAACAACCGTGTGTTCGGTGTGCAGTGTGGTTAGGCCGTAACTGCTGTTGGCGGCGGCATAGGCCATGTTGCCAATGCGTAAGTGGGTTTCATCTAACAGACGAACGACCAGGGCGATTACTTTGGGGCGGGTGAGACCGCGGCCGCGTAAATCTTCTTCCACCTGCTCCCGCAAAGGGGGCAGAGCTTCACCAAAAGCCACAAGCTGATTAAACTTAACCTCATCCCGCACCTTAGCCCAGCGGGGATGATAAATATACTGCTTGCGCCCCTTGTCATCCCGCCCCGTGGCCTGAATATGCCCATCAGGCAAGGCACAAATCCACACATGCGTCCACGCCGGGGGAATTACCAGCGCCTCAAACCGTTTACGCAATGCTTTATCTTTAACCGTTTGACCCTTGGCATCCCTGTAGGTGAACCCACGCCCGGCGCGTAGGCGCTGAAACCCCGGCTCTTCGTCACTCACATGACAAAGATTCGCCATCGCCGCCAATTCTTCCGTGCTTTCGACATTAAATTCAACGCCGTCTACCATCATTTTTACCCTGTCGTTTACTCAGAGGTTAATTCCTCTTCGGCAAAGATTAAATCACTTAAATCCACCTCTTCGGGGCTTAACAAAAGGATCATGCTGGTGATGACGTTGTAGAGACTAAGAACAATGGTGACAACGACGCCGCCGAGCGCGGCCGCGAAAATCAAAAGCAAGTAATAAAGCACGCTATACCACTCCGGCACCACAGCCTGTGATTCATTAAGCGGAATGCTCACAAACATCAACAAGATCACCGAACCGATAAAGGCAATCGCATCCATAAAACCAATCTGCTGAATCCGATGGTAATGAATAGGGCGCAGATTGGTGCGTGCGCCCTGGCTAAGACTTAACAGCGTCAGCATAAGCGCCATAATCGTGGCCGAGGCAGTCATCACACTAGAACTGAGGAAATGCACCGAAGGCATCATCGCCTCCAACAACCCCCTGGCCTCAAAATTCGTGATCCGCCCCGGCAGAATAACCCCAACCATAGAGATCAGGGCGGCTAACACGCCGCCTATGATCGCCTGGCGCGTATCTACAATAAGAACCTTCTTGGGAAGTTCGTGCCCTCTCGGCTGATCAATTTCTGTTGTTTTCATAGACATGGTGATTCAACTGGCTCACATGTGGGCTACAGGGGTCAGCCCCAGACCAACTTGCCTTCTACCAATCTACGCGAGAATCTACTTTCAAGTAATATATCGGGGCACATGAAGCGGATACACATTTAGCATATCTTCCCGACTAGCAAAATGGGCCGTATCCGTTAACCGGATAAGGCCCGCTCCCAGCAGAACGTGGTTCAATCTTTAGGCACTTACGCCCCAACACCGACAAAAAATTGCCGATCCTCTTGAAAAATGGAAGGCTTTGGAAAATTTTGTACACGGATAGGAAAAACACAGATGGCTTTGGCTTTTATCCGTGTTTTTCCTATTCGTGTATACACCTTTTTCCAAGCGAAGTCTTGGAAAAGATGTAGACCCTAAGTACCTCAGCAGACGCAGGAGATTTTGCACCGGCCATTTAACGGTGGTTTAATGAATAGAAGCAGAAGATTGAACCCAATTGATCGTTACAATGGGCTAACACCAGGATCGTTACTGAATGGTGGCGAGGACGAAAAGCAGATGAATGAAAAACCAGGCATGGAATTGGTGCTGAGAAATGAGGGGCATGATCTCGCGGCCGCGGGCCAGATTGCCAATCAAACGGCCAGTGACTACCTCTTTGCTGATTACCGACAGCGTCGCGCCAGGCAAACCATCCAAACACAATTGGCCGCCCTGGTATTGTGGGTGGAATATTTGCGCGAAGTGGGCGCGGCCGCGACATTAGTGACAAACGCCAAACTTTGGGCACAGGTCACGTTATCACCCGAGGAGCAGACCCAATGCAGGGCCTATGCCGAACAACAACGACAATCACTGCCAATTGTGTACAGTGCGCTTTTTTGCCAGCACGTTCCCCTGGCCTGGCAGGGCGTTACCTGGGGATTGGTAGAAGGGTTTGTCAAATGGATGCTCCGTGCGGGTTATAGCATTGCCAGCGTCAATAACCGGCTATCGGCGGTGAAGGTGTATGCCCGCTTAGCCACCAAAGCGGGCATGATCCCCCCGGCTGAACAGGCCCTGATTCGGGAAGTGCGTGGTTATGGTTTGACGGAAGGTAAACGCGTGGATGAGGTGCGGCCGCGGACTCGCCTCGGTCACAAAAAAGAAGAGGCGCTGGTGCTGACGGCCGAACAGGCCCGCCGCTTAAAAAGCCAACACCCGACCACCCCCCAAGGGATTCGTGACCGGTTGCTCATCTGCCTGTTGCTAGATTTGGGTATCCGCGCCAGTGAGGTGGCCGGACT
This sequence comes from Candidatus Trichofilum aggregatum, assembly GCA_016716885.1. GTDB lineage: Bacteria > Chloroflexota > Anaerolineae > Promineifilales > Promineifilaceae > Trichofilum > Trichofilum aggregatum. The sequence goes on from JADJUV010000018.1 coordinate 3,826, forward strand.
GAAGGTGGAAGATTTAGCCGAACCGGGTTTTGTGCGGGTCTATCGGCAGAAAACGAACACGACGGATCGGATGGAACTCTCGCGGGATATTGGGCAGGCCCTGGAAGCATACAAACCACATTTGCGGCCGCGGGGCATTTTGCTTCGTGGTAGTCGTAAAAATGAAGAGCTAACCGACGATGTGATGTCGGTGCGGGCTGTGGGCAACCGCATTAAGATTCTGGGGCGGGACATTTTGGGCGTTTGGGAGCTTAGTCCCCACGATCTGCGCCATACCTGGGCCACCCACGCCGCCAAAAAGAGCAATCCGTTTGTGTTAAGGGATGCCGGGGGGTGGACCAATATGCAAACGCCAGGTCGGTACGTGGAACGGAGCAAAGTGGCAAACGAGGGGATTCAACTGGAATATTGATGCTTTGCTCGTCACAACCAGAAGACTTTCGACAAACTCAGCCCGCTATGGTTCACTCTGTTATCGAAAAGAAGGTTTCGTAAGTGCGACCAGGCTCGTGGGCGGCCTTCGACAAACTCAGCCCGCTAAAGCGGTCACTACAAACCAAAACCCCCAATGATCATCTGAACAACGAAAGTATTATAGTATTATGGTATGATTGTAGCTTGTGCTCCTGCGTTACTAGAGGCATTTGCCCTCTAACAACCTCACCGAAGCCCACCGTCCCACCCACTTACGAACCCACCGAAGCCCTCCGTTCCACCCACCTATAAACTGACAATAGGAGACTTGCCATGCGATTTCGCTCTGCTTTGTTCACACGGCGTTGTTTCATCGTTGCTATGCTGTTCGCCACCCTGCTATTTCTTGGTGTGCGACCAGCTCAGGCTGTTTCACCCAACATCGTCATCAGCCAGGTGTATGGCGGTGGCGGTAACAGTGGCGCAACCTATACCCACGATTTTATCGAGTTATTTAATCGAGGTAGTGCCCCGTTTCCTTAACCGGCTGGTCGGTGCAATATGCCAGTGCCACGGGAACCGGTAATTTTGGCTCGACTACCACAGCCATCACTCCTTTGAGTGGGACACTGGCACCGGGTCAATATCTGTTGATCCAAGAAGCACAAGGCGCTGGTGGCACAGCGCCCCTGCCAACCCCCGATGTAACCGATACGACCCCCATTGCTATGAGCGGCACGGGGGGGAAGGTCGCTTTGGTGAATACAAACACGCCTTTGGGCTGTAATGGTAATGCCAACGTTTGTTCACCCGCTTCTCTGGCGACAATCGTTGATCTGGTGGGCTGGGATGGGGCTAACTATTATGAAGGCAGCGCGGCCGCGCCCGCCACAACCAATTCAACCGCCGTCGCCCGTAATGAGAACGGCTGTGCCGACACCGATAACAACGGCGCCGACTTCACGGCCGGTGCGCCCAATCCACGCAACACCGCCACCCCGCTCAATCCCTGCTTAACCACTGCCACGCCAAAAATCAACGAATTTTCGGCCAGCACCGCCGGTACCGACGTGGAGTATGTAGAGATTTTTGGCACCCCCAATACCGATTACTCGGCTTATACCGTTCTGGAGATTGAAGGGGAAGCCCCAGGAATTGGCGTCGTGGACGAGGTCATCGCGGTGGGTATGACCGATGCGGCTGGCTTCTGGTTAGGTAGCCTGCCCGCCAATGCCCTGGAAAATGGCACGCTTACCCTGCTACTCGTGGAAAACTTTACGGGGGCGCTCAATCTTGACCTGGACACAAACAATGATGGCACGTTTGATAACACCCCTTGGGATGCGGTCGTGGATGCTGTGGCCGTATATGATGGCACCGCCGGTGATCTCACCTTTGGCCTGCCTGCCCTGGGACCCAACTATGACGGGGTCGGTCCCTTTGCGCCGGGTGGGGCGTCTCGTTACCCGGATGGTTATGATACCGACGCGGCCGCGGACTGGGTGCGCAACGACTTCGATCTGGCCGGTATCCCCGGTTTTCCCGGCACACTTGGCCCCGGCGAAGCCCTCAATACCCCCGGTGCCCCGAACCAGCTTTACGTAGCCCCACCCGAAACGTGTGGTGATGCGTACACCCCCATTTACACCGTACAAGGCACAGGAGCGACCAGTCCTCTGGTGGGCCAGGAACTCTCCATTGAGGGTATTGTGGTCGGTGACTTCCAGAACAATGCTGCGGCCGATAACGGGGACCTGAACGGTTTTCATGTGCAAGACCCGGTTGGGGATGGTGACGCCAGCAGTTCCGATGGACTCTTCGTCTTTGCTCCGGGTGGTATGGATGTGGCTGTTGGTGATGCCGTGCGTGTGCGTGGCGCTGTGTCTGAGTTTAACGGCCTGACCGAGATCACCGCCGCCCAAATCTGGCTCTGTTCCACCGGCCATAGTGTAACCCCGACTAGCTTATCGCTGCCGGTTGCCACTGTTAATGATTTTGAACCCTACGAAGGCATGTTGGTAACCTTCCCGCAGTCGCTCACTATCGCTGAATATTTCAACTTTGACCGCTTTGGCGAGATTGTGCTGAGTTCCGAGCGGCATCTGACCCCTACGGCGGAATATGAACCGGGCGCGGCCGCGATCCAGGCGGCGCAAGAAATCCTGCTTGACCGTATCACCCTGGACGATGGCCGCACAGCCCAGAACCCAGACCCGGCCATTCACCCTAATGGGGGGGTGTTTGACCTGACCAACTTGTTCCGAGGCGGCGACACGGTGCAAAACGTGACCGGGGTATTGGACTTCTCCTTTGGTCTATATCGCATTCAGCCCACCGCCGGGGCCGATTACACCAATGAAAACCCCCGTACCGCCCAACCTGACGAGGTGGGTGGCAACTTAAAGGTCGCTTCCTTCAACGTTCTCAACTACTTCACTACCCTGGACAGTGGAGCTTTCATCTGTGGCCCGGCGGGCAATCAAGAATGCCGTGGTGCTGATAACGCCACCGAATTTACCCGCCAGCGCGACAAGATCATCGCTGCCCTGGTAGCCATTAACGCCGATGTGGTGGGGTTAATTGAGATTGAGAACCATCCCGGCAATGTGCCCACCGCCGACCTGGTGAGTGGTCTCAATGACATTTTGGGGGCTGGCACTTACGACTACATTGCCACGGGTGCCATTGGCACCGATGCCATTCGGGTCGCCATGATCTACAAACCGGCCTCGGTGTCTCCTGTCGGTGCTTACGCCGTTTTGGATACAACCGTAGATGCCCGGTTCCTGGACACCTTCAACCGCCCCACCCTGGCCCAAACCTTCCAGGATAACACCACCGGTGGCATTGTTACTGTGGCCGTGAACCATCTGAAATCCAAAGGGTCGGACTGTAATGGGATAGGTGATCCGGATACGGGTGACGGTTCGGGTAACTGTAATCTGACGCGCCAGGCCGCGGCCGCGGCCCTGGTTGATTGGCTGGCTACCGACCCCACCGATAGTGGCGATGCTGACTTCCTCATCATCGGCGACCTGAATTCCTATGATAAGGAAGACCCGATTGACACCATCCTACTGGGTTCCGACGACACAGCCGGCACGGGTGATGATTACACCGACTTGCTTTACCAGTGGCTCGGCGAAGCCGCCTACTCTTACGTTTTCGATGGGCAGATTGGTTATCTCGACCACGCATTAGCCAATGTTAACTTAACGAGTCAGGTGAGTGGGGTCACGGTCTGGCACATTAACGCTGATGAAGCCGATCTGATTGACTACGACACATCCTTCAAAGGACCCAACCAGGACGCCATCTACGCCCCAGATGCCTATCGCTCATCGGATCATGACCCGGTGATTGTCGGCCTGAACCTGGTCGCTAGTTGTAACGGCCTTCCTGCCACCATCATCGGCACGCCGGGCAATGATGTCATTCAGGGCACGAACGGAAATGATGTTATTGTGGCTATGGCTGGCAACGACACCATCTTCGGCAATAACGGTCATGATGTGATTTGTGGTGATGGGGGTAATGACACGCTCCGCGGCAACAATGGCAACGACACACTGCTAGGCGGTGCCGGGAACGACGTGTTCCATGGAGACAACGGCAACGACACACTGCTGGGCGGCGCCGGGAATGACGTACTCCATGGCGACAACGGCAACGATTGGTTGGATGGGGGAGCCAATGATGATACGTTGTTTGGTATCAAAGGGGACGATACGTTGACAGGTGGCTGGGGTGCTGATTCGTTCAGCGGCGGTCAGGGTAGCGATACCAATACCGATTTCTATGCTGTAGAAGGGGATACCAGCGACGGAACCTAGGACTGTATGGTACGGTAGAGGCCGGCCTTATAAATGCCCAAGCGAGGGCAACTACAAGGTCAGCCTCTATCCTAAATCATTTGTGTTTATACAGATGCCTTTCCCGCGGGGGTTCTCTGGGGCCCGGCCCGCGCGCGTGGGGGCTTCGCGGGGCGGTCCTGTAGACATCTTTCTTGGGTCTTATTATGGTTGTTCAGATAATCATTTGGAGTCTTGGTTCGTAGTGACCGCTTTAGCGGGCTAACACCAGCCCGCTAAAGCGGTCACTACAAACAAAATCTTTTTCTTGAAAGCTATAGCCTCTCTCCGGCCATGAGTAATCCCAACTTCTCCGGCGTGGCCTCTGCCCCTTCCACAATGCCCATAATTTCCCCCTGAAAAATCACCGCAATGCGGTCTGACAAGGCCAGCACCTCATCCAGGTCTTCGGAAATGAGCAAGGTAGCGGTTCCCTTTTCTCGTTGGGCGATGAGGCAATCCCGCACATATTCGGTTGCGCCGATGTCCAGCCCACGGGTGGGTTGAGCGGCGATGAGCACCCTGGGGGCACGCGCCAGCTCCCGCGCCAGAATTACCTTTTGGGCATTACCGCCGGAGAGATTTTTGATGGGGGTTTCCAGGGAAGGTGTTTTGACGGCAAAATTTTGGACTAACTCGGCTGATTTTCGGGCAATGGCCTTAAAATCGAAGATGCCCCAATTGGCGTAAGGGGGTTTGTCGTTCTCGCGCAAAATAAGGTTTTCCGAAATGGTGAACTCCTTGATCATGCCATCCCGGTTACGTTCTTCGGGGATGTAGCTCAGGCCGTGGGCGATCATCTGGGCCGGAACCTGCCCGGTGACGTCTTCCCCATCAAGCCACAAACGGCCACCGGTCTGCGGCCGCAACCCCGCCACCACTTCCGCCAGTTCCATCTGTCCATTCCCGGATACGCCCGCCAGCCCCACAATCTCCCCGGCCCGCACTTCCAGCGAAACCCCACGCAGACCCGGTACACCCCGATCACTTTGGGCCGCTATCTTGTCCAGGGTTAACCGAGTTTCCCCAATTGCCACCGGTGGCCGATCCGGGTTCAAGTTTAGCTCGCGCCCTACCATCATGCGGGCCAGATCAGCCTTGTTGGTGTCACAGGTAGCCGTCGCGCCCACATTGCGGCCATCACGCAGAACCGTCACCCGGTCTGTAAAGGCCATCACCTCATGCAGTTTGTGAGAAATAAAAATGAGGGCATGGCCGTCATTCGCCATTTGCTTCAGGGTGACAAAAAACTCGTCTACTTCCTGGGGCGTGAGGACGGCGGTTGGTTCGTCCAGAATGAGAAGAGCTGCCCCCCGGTACAAGGCTTTGATAATCTCCACCCGCTGCTGTTGTCCCACTGAAAGTTGCCAGATATACGCTTTGGGGTCTACCAGCAACCCGTACAATTGGGCCAGTTCGATAATCCGCGCCGACACTTTGTCCAAATCGGTCAGCATCCCTCTGGATGAGGGCAGGCCAAGGGCCACGTTTTCGGCCACGGTAAGTGAATCTACCAGCATAAAATGTTGGTGGATCATGCCAACACCGAGCCGGATCGCGGCCGCGGGGGAGTTGATCGTCACCGGATGCCCATCAAAAAGAATCTCCCCTTCATTGGGTTGATACAGCCCGTAAAGCTGTTTCATCAGCGTGCTTTTGCCAGCCCCATTTTCACCCAACAACGCATGAATCTCACCGGAGCGTACGTCAAAATCTACCCGGTCATTGGCTAACACACCGGGGAACCGTTTCACGATACCCCGCATTTCCATGTGGTTGATGCAGGGCCGACCGGAAGGGAGAACTCTGTTGGTTTGAGTCATTTTAATCAATGAGTGGGACCGCAAGGACGCCAGGAGCACCAAGAATCGTAACCGTTCAGGTGCGTTACATCAACGGATTAGAAAATAAACGGATTTTCCAGAGGTCGCTCTTAATCCGTTTACTTCAAAATCCGTTGATGTCATTGGAAATGTCATAACATTGTCTTTGGACTGGACGGTTACCCAAGAATCTAAAGAATTCTAGAAAACTTTGCGTTCTTGGCGTCTTTGTGGTGAAAATCTTCCGTGTTTTTTATCTATCGGTTCTCCCGGTTCTAGCGGGAAAAAGCACCCGGAGTGGAGACTTTAGTCGGAACGTCTCGACCGGCTAAAGCCTCGACTCCTTGTTTGACTCATTCGATCACGTAGAACCCCATTCTCTTACTCACCAACCCCGGTGGTGATGGAGCCATCAATGAGTCCGGCAATGGCGGCGTCCGCGGCCGCTTTCGCTTCGGCGGGCACAGCATACGCCTCATTATATTCAATCACCAGCCCCTCGTTGGCCAGAGTGATGACAAACGCCTCACCGCCCAGCGTGCCATCCTTGACATTGGCGATGATCTCATTCAGAACCACGGTCCAGTCGTATATCTGACTGGCTACCACGATATCGGGGGCCAGGGATGTTTGATTAGACTGGGTGCCAAACCAGAGGGCGCCTTTTTCTTGGGCCACACCTACCGCCCCGACCACCATCTGGGCCGAACCGGTTAACACGTCTGCCCCGGCATCGGTGTGGGTGTTGGCGGCTTCGGTCGCCAGGGCCACATCGCTGAAGGAGCCGATATAGTTAACGTTCACCTGCACATCGGCACTGGTCGCGGCCGCGCCAGCTTTGAAACCATCCACATACAGCTTGGCATCACCCACTTCCAACGGCCCCACCACACCGATAACGTTGCTTTCGGTCATGGACGCGGCTAAAACACCCAGGACATAACCACCCTCATCAGATTGGGCTTCATAGGCGTACACATTGTCCAGGCCGAAGGTGTCACCCGCCGTGCCCCAGGCAAAGCTGACTTCCGGGAAGTCGGGCGCGATCTCTTGCAACGAGGCCCCATATTGGGAACCATGGGCAATGATCAGATCGTAATCCTGACTGGCCCAATCCCGAATCGCGGCCGCGGCATCTTCCACCACAAAACTATTGTCCGCAAAAACAAACTCGAAATTCTCCGCGCCCATTTCGGTTTGAATTTCCGTCAGGGCATCAAACATACTCTGGCTAAACGCCAGGTCGTTGGTCGCGCTGGGCATGATCACAGCTACCTTAAACATGCCATCATCATCCGCCGTGCCGCCGCCACCACAGGCGGTCAAGACCACCAGCAACAATAAAACGAGCAACAACAAACTCTTCTTCTTCATGGTAAACCTCCAATTTTCGACTATGCGTTTGGGCCTGAGACTCTAAAGGTTTGAGAAAACCTTGGGAGTCTTGATAAAACGATTAACCACCTCGCGAGTACGGTTTTGTCAGGGCCGCTGGTGGCCGAACCCGCTGTGCCGTCAGAACCAGCACCGCAATCGTAAGGATATAGGGCATCATGACGGCCAAATCTGAGGAAATGGGAATGCGTAACACCTGCACCCACAGTTGTAAGGCGTTCACCAGGCTGAAAATCAAAGAACCCGCCAACACATACGTGGGTCGCCAGCCCCCAAAATAAACCAGCGCCACAGCAATGAAACCTTGCCCATTGGTAAGGTTTTGTTGAAAAATGTTCACCATCGCAATGGAAAGCGAAGCCCCTGCCAGACCGGACAGCAGACCCCCCATCGTAACGGTCACATAACGGACTCGGGCGACATTCACCCCCAACGAATCAGCCGATTCGGGGTTTTCGCCCACGGCGCGAATCTGTAAACCAAAGGTCGTTTTGTTGAGAACAAACCAGGCTATAGGTACGAGCAGATAGGCCCCATACACCAGAATGTTTTGTTGGAAGAAGATTTCGCCCAGGCCAGGAATCTGGCTCAACAGGGGAATGTGCAGTTCAGGAAACCCCTTGATGGGGATGGGGGTGCCGATAAATGCCTGGAAGAGCAAATCGCTCATGCCCAGACCAAAAAGATAAACGCCAATGCCGCTGATTCCCTGCTCGGCCTGGAGAGTCACGCTAATAAAGGCCATCGCCAGCCCCATGAGGAGTCCGACCAGGCAGGCGATGAGTAAACCTAGAGCTAGATTGCCCGATCTTAAGACTACGTAGTAGGCGGAGAACGCCCCCATGAGCATCATGCCATCCACACCCAGATTCAGCACGCCGCTCCGTTGGCCAAAGGTTTCACCAATGGCGGCGTACAGGTAAGGGGTGGCTAAACGGATACCAGAGGAAAGTACACCAATGAGGACTTGCGTGGTAAGGATGTCGGTTATCATGGCTGCCTGTGGAGACCCTGAAGGTTTGGGAAAACCTTGGGGTATGCATTAATCGGCTGATTGGATACCGGGTTTGGTGGGTACTACGGGCAATTCGGTTCGCTGCGCGGCCGCGACCTCGGCCAACGCCCGGTTATGTGCTCGTCGTCGTCGCCAGAATTCACTGCTGACCACAAACACCACCACCAGCCCATTCAGGGCGGTAATCAATGCCGCTGGAACCTGTGTCACCCGCTGTAATTTATTGGCTCCCACTAACAGCGCACCAAATAAAAACGAAGCGGGAATTGTGCCCAGAGGGTGCAACTGCCCAAACAAGGCCGCCACAATCCCGTTAAACCCGGCCGAACCCGTGAATCCGGCGGCTGTGCCATCTGTCACCATGCGATGATTGACGCCGTACACCTGAATCACCCCGGCCAGACCAGCCATCGCGCCACTGAGTAGCAGCGACAGCACCATGTAGCGGTTAACCTGAATACCTGCATAACGTGAGGCATGTTGGTTCAAACCCACGGCCCGGATGCGGTATCCCAAACTGGTGCGCCAGAGCAAAAAGTAGACGGCGAAGGCCAATAAAACGGCCAACAATGTCCCGAGATGCAGGCGTGTGGGAACCAATCGTGGCAGATCAAAGGCGGCGGCCAGACGCACCGTTTGCGGAATCCGGGCCGCGCCTGTCTGAGCTGTGTCAATGAGGGCATCACGCAGGAGCCAATTCATGATTTGCACGGCAATGGCATTCATCATAATCGTGCTAAGAATCTCGTTGACATTGAAGCGGGCTTTGAGGTAGCCGGGAATGCCGCCCCAGGCAGCTCCGGCGAGCAAACCCGCCAGGAGAGCCAGGGGAATCACAAAAAGGGCGGGGGCGTCAGGAAGGGTGAGGCCAACAATCGTGCCGGCCAGGGCGCCGAGGATCATCTGGCCTTCGCCACCAATATTGATGACCCCGCCACGAAAGGCGATGCAGATGCCCAGGCCAACGAGAAGGAGAGGGGTGGCTTTAACGAGGGTATCAGCGAGGGCGTTGGTACTGCCAAATGCGCCGTCAAGTAGAGCCGCATAACCCTGCATTGGGTTGGCACCCATAAGGACAAGCATGACTCCGCCAATGGCCAGGGCGGCCAGGGTAGCAAAAAACGGTAGGAGGGAGTCGAAAAGTTGGTCGAGTTTAAGTCGCTTCACAGGCTATCTCCAGGTTAAAGGAAACCAAACCGTATTGGTGAAGTAAAGGAAACGTCCGCAACTAATTTGGGATTGAGGGCTAAACAAAATTCATGTTTAGATTGCTTAAGGCACTGAAGATGTAACCAAGCTTGGGAACTTTGTTTAGCCTTTGTTCCTTGACAGAAAAGACCGTACCTGCAATCACACCAGCGACTAGGGTATTATTACAGAAATGAGGGGTTAATACAAAGCGGGAAAGGTTGATTTTTGGCTAGCGGGTGCTTGACAGGATCAGCCGTGCCTATTCGTCATAATTGGCGCATACTATCGGTCGCGGCCGCGGCCTGAACCTCTATTAACCAACAACCAGACAAGGGTTTCATCCCAGGAGCAAACATCATGCCCTACTATTTTCCGCTTAAACACAACCTCTCTGAAGAAGAACGTCAGAACGCGGCCGCGAGGCTGTTGGCTTTACGCGATCAAATCCGCCAAGAAATTCCTCGCCGCACCGTCCAGGACACCCTGTTGTTAGCCACCTGGAACATTCGCGATTTCGACTCCAACAAGTACAAACATGGCCCACGCCTGGCCGAATCCTTCTTCTACATGGCCGAAATCATCTCCGCCTTTGATCTGGTCGCCTTGCAGGAAGTGAATGAGGATATGCGTGCCTTAAAAATTGTCATGCGCCTGCTCGGCCCTTCCTGGGATTACATCGCCACCGATAAAACGGAAGGAAGTGGGGGCAATCAGGAACGTATGGTCTTTGTTTATGACAAAACCAAAGTCCAATTCCAGAATATCGCCGGAGAAATTATGTTACCGGCAACTGGCTGGATGCAACAGGGGCAGCAGTTTGCCCGCACTCCCTTTCTGGTCTCGTTTGTGGCCGGGTGGTTTCAGTTCATGATCTGTACCGTGCACATCTATTACGGCGAAGATCGGGGAGAACTGCTGGCCCGCCGTATTGAGGAGATTGACAACATCGCCCGGTTCCTGGCCCGCCGCGCTGACAGTGAATCGGCCAACTATATCTTGTTGGGTGACTTCAATATCATCAGCCCGGAACATCAGACGATGACCGCCCTACAGCGGCATGGCTTTCATTTGCCCCCCATGTTGACCCAATTGCCTTCAAACATGGATCGCAACAAACATTATGACCAGATTGCCTTCAAAGCTCGTGAAGGGCAGGTGCAATTTGCCGGTCAGTCTGGTGTGTTTAACTATTACGATTCTGTTTTTCGGGCTGAGGATTGTGGCGTTTACCTGCCGCGCATAAAGAATCGGACCAATTTGGAGCTAAATAGTGCGGGGCAAGCCGAGGAAACGGCGCGTAATCTGGCCTATTACCGCAGTATCTGGCGCACGTACCAGATGTCCGATCATCTGCCGATGTGGGTGGCGCTGAACATTGATTTTGCCGGGCAATATTTGCAGGAACTATTGATGCCCTCGTTTACGATAGAGGCAGAACACCCATTGGATTTCTCTTTGCCAGAGTTGGAACGATAGTCAAGCCCGCTAAAGCGGTCACTACGAACAAAGACCCCAAATGATTCGGGAACCTCATCCGAGGGAACGGTGTATCAGTATACATACCGTTATCTGAATGAGGAGAACGCCCATGACGCTGCTAAGACCCCCACTTGGTTTATTGATCGGGTTGTTGCTGCTGCCTGTTTTGGCCGCCTGCACCAGTGTGGCCCCGGCAGAAGCCAACGCTTCTGATGCCTGCCCCCTTACCGAAGCTGTCTGGGCTAAGCCGCCGGATGACACCGCGGTGCAAAATCCACCCCAATATGGCAACTACTTTGTGAACGAGGATCGTTCGATTTGGGCCAGTGCGTGGGAGTCAGGGCCAGAGGGATATCATTTGCAGGCAGGGGAAGAAGGAAACAAGGTGGGCTGGTTTCGGCCAGCCGGGGCCACGTTGGCGATTACGGGTCGGCGCCTGGATGCGGAAGCGGCCGCGCTTGAGGCCGAAATTCCTTGCTGTTATCCAACGCGATTTCAGGCGACTGGCCTGTATTTTCCAACAGAAGGGTGCTGGGAAGTAACAGCCGCGGCCGCGGACAGTGCCCTTTCCTTTGTGGTGTGGGTAGAACCTTGAGATCATCACCTGGCCTGCGGCTCGTTCACTCTTGCTGCGAACAAGCTATAGCTGTTCAGATAATCATCTGGGGTTTTGGTTTGTCGTGACCGCTTTTGGGGTAAAATCCGGTTCACCGCCCAGGGCGGGGAACCGTCGCGGAAGGGGGGGGGATGGCAACCCACCATAAAAATTTACCAAAGCGGGCACCAACAAACCAAACTTTTTCTTGAAAGTTATAACAAGGGGGTGGTAAAAAGGCCGGGCGCGAGTAACCTAAGGTAATGAGGAATCGGTATGAAGAAGCTGTTTTCCGGATTGGGGAGGACAAAACTGTTTTATACTGGCAAGATCAGTGCCTGGCACGGGCAGACAAACCTGACAGGACAAGACCGCCCGCCCCATGCCAGGCACTAGGGAACAAGGATTCAATAACCTGCGGACCTGCGATGAGAGACTCGACCAGCTTTACCCAAGTCCTGGGTAGATTGAGTCGAAAAACCGCGCCCAGAAAAGTTCCTAAGGGTAGGGGTTTCCGGCGACAAACCAGGGTGAGGTGCGTCATAAAAACTTACGTTTGACTTTCGTAAAGATGCTCTTGTCTCCAGACTCCTGTAACTTGTTAAATTCTTGTTCCTTTGTGCTTCAAGAGCACACCTATTGTGAGACCCCAATCATGGTTCGGAGTGATGACGTATGCGTCTATTTACTCAGGAACGGAAGCCTGCACCACGAAACAACCCTATTCGTCCAGTGAAAAAAGAGCGGTAAGTGGGTTTGCCGCCCCACTCAATCGGGCACTCCTTGCACCAATTGCAGCGCACCGTAGGCAACCAGGTCGTGTTAAGAATGCTGCACGGTTCAACAAGCGTGCAGCGGCAGCCCAAACAGCCACCCCCCCCTAACAAAGTGAAAAACCTAAAAGACGCGGGTCACAGCGTGAATGACCTGGTATTTAGCAAGACGGCAGAAATAATTGATGCCGTTCTGCAAAGAAATCAAAAATTGGCCCCTTACATTGGCGAACGGCTTAAATCAGGCTTACGCATGGCGGAGAAAGGGAAATTTGTCCAGGCGACAAACAATGGTGATTTTGAAACGGCCTATAGAAATGCTTATGACATCCATAAATCCGAGACGGTTCCGGGCCACATCATGGGCTTTTATGATCGGAACAAAGCGACCATCCACCTTCGTCCCCAGGCAAAATTTGGCACAGCCCTGCACGAAGCCGTTCATAAGCTGGCTTCGCCGACTTTCTATGATCGTTTTTTGCCCGCCGCGATTAGCATTTCGAAAAATTTAGGTGAGGTGTTGCTGGAGGGGCTGACTTCGTATTTCACCGATGCCATTTTGGATGAAGAAAAACTCCCCCCATTTAATAGCTATCCTGACCTGAAGAAAAAGGCCGAGCAATTAGCGACTACGTTGGGAGCGGATGGTTTTGATCTGCTTGCCAAATTCAATTTTAAGGGTGGGGCTATTATCGAAATTGGTAACAAATTGGGGCTTACGACAAAACAATACACTGATTTGCAGACGAAAGCGGCCAAAGAGGTTCTAACGCGGATGAACAAAGTGTTGTAATGTGGGTGTGTGCGCTTTGAAGAAGCAAATGGAATTTTGAAGAGGTAGGGGGCTTTTGTAGAGGCAAAAAAAGGGCGACAGACGATCACGCCTGTCGCCCCCACCTGAACCATACTGGTCGAGCCGATTTTTTAGCCCCTGTGGCCAGGGTTAGGGTGCTTTGATGGTGAAAACGCCTTCCAGACCCCCCGTGGAATCGGGGCCAAGCCAAACCTTGAAATCGCCCGGCTCTACGGTGTAACGCATGTCGTGTCCGGTGAAACCCAGTTGACCGACAGGAACCTCAAAGTGGACGGGGCATTGCTGCCCTGGCTGAAGCATCATTTTTTGGAACCCTTTTAGCTCCTTGACCGGGCGGGTGACACTGCCGATGAGATCGCGCACGTACAGTTGTACCACTTCCGCGCCAGCCCGGTCGCCGTTGTTCGTGACGGTTGCTGAAACCACCAGGGTATCGGTCATTTCCAGGGTAGGCTGGGCGATGTGCAGGTCGGAATAGGTAAATTGGGTATAGCTCAGGCCGAAACCGAACGGGAAGAGGGGGGAATTGGGTTCGTCCAGGTAGACGGATTTGAACGATTCAGCAAACTGTTTTGTCCCGGCCGCGGCCGCGGGACGGCCCGTGTTTTTGTGCGCATAATAAACCGGAATTTGCCCTTCCGAGCGAGGCCAACTGGCGGTCAGTTTGCCCGATGGGTTGACCGCCCCAAAGAGGATGTCGGCCACCGCGCGTCCTGCGCGAATGCCGCCGTGCCAGGCCGCCAGGAGGGCTTTCACCTGTCCGGCCAGGCGGGGGATCACCAGCGGACGGCCGCTCATCAGCACACAGACAATGGGTTTGCCGGTGGCGGCGATGGCCTCTACCAGTTCTTGCTGGCGTCCGGGTAGGCCCAGGTCGGTGCGGGAGTGCCCTTCGCCGCTCATGTCGGCGCTTTCACCCACAACCAGGAGAACGATATCGGCGGCGTGCGCGGCCGCGGCCGCCGCCGCTAAATCCGTCACTATCTGTTCATTAAGCCTGTCTTCCCGAATCTGGCAGGCCGGCACATGCGTCCACATCTCATCCGGCAAGTAGGCGGAGATTCCCTCAAGGACAGTTTCCACATCTTCAGGGTGCGTATGGAGCGACCAACAGCCGAGCATATCGTGGCGGTTGTCGGCCAGCGGACCAATCACAGCCAGGCGGGTTGAGGCGGACAAGGGCAGGATGTTGTCCTCGTTCTTAAGCAAAACTATAGATTCCTGAGCCACTGCCAAAGCCAGGTCACGAAAATCGGGTCGGAGAATCAGCGTCTCGGCCAGCGATTCGTCGGTGTACGGGTTTTCAAACAGACCGAGGCGGAATTTGAGGCGTAGAACCCGGCGCACCGCCTCATCTACCAGGGCCAGGGCACATCTCCGGCTGCCACCAGTTCTGCCAGATGGTCGGGATAAGCGGTGCTGACCATTTCCATGTCCAGCCCGGCCAGGATACTCAGGTAAGCAGCCTCTTTCAGGTTTGCCGCCACACCGTGCGGAATAAGTTCGCGGACGGCATCGTAATCGCTCAACACGACACCGGGCCAGCCCCATTCGTCGCGCAGGATGGTGCGTAGAATGAACGGGTTGGCGGTGGCGGGGAGGCCGCTGATTTCATTGAAGGAACTCATGACGGTTCCCGCACCGGCATCAAAGGCGGCTTTGAACGGGGGCAGGTAGATATCACGCAAGGTGCGTTGGGAGAAATCAGTGGTGTTGTAGTCGCGGCCGCCTTCCGCTGCCCCGTAACCGAGGTAATGTTTGGGGCAGGCGGCGATTCTGCGGCCGCTGGTCAAATCAGTCGCCTGAAAACCCCGTACACGAGCGCGAGCCATAGCCATGCCTAAAAACGGGTCTTCACCCGCCCCTTCGGCAATCCGGCCCCAGCGGGGGTCACGGGCAATATCCACCATCGGCGCAAAAATCCAATCAACCCCAGCCGCCGAGGCTTCTTCGGCGGCCACGCGGGAGGCCCGTTCCAGCAGGGTGGGATTCCAGGTGCTGGCTTCCGCCAGGGGAATGGGGAAGATGGTACGATAACCATGAATCACATCCGCGCCGACGATGAGGGGGATGCCTAGCCGCGATTCTTCCCGGGCAACCCGCTGGCAATGGTTGAGCAGGTGGGGCAGCATGATGTTGAGGAAAGAACCCACGCGACCAGTACGGATCATCTCGTCCATGTCATCACGGAGTTTCGGGGGGTAGTCGAAGGGTTCACCCGCTTCTTCGGCTGCCTGCTTTTTGGTGAGGTAATCCTCAAGGTCAAAGGGAGCGAAGGGGCTGATTTGCACGAGTTGGCCGACCTTTTCCGCTAAGGTCATTTGGGCGAGTAGAGTTTCGACTCGGGCTTCTGTGTGGGGGTCGAGCGTGTTGTAATGACCACTTTTTTCTTCCATGTTATTTCACTTTTTAGCTTTGCCTTAGCGCTCAGCCATTTTTTTATCTTGCAACTTTCTCAACGTGATCACGCCTTTGTCCTGGCTCTGGACCTTGACGCGCTGGGTTGTCGCCGATGTCTCGGTAGTTAGTGCCTCATCACAACGGTAACCCGAAAGGGTCAGTTCAGCGGCAAATGGCGCTTGGGCCAGTTTAAGTATGATGGTGGATCCATCATCGGTTATCTCCCTAATTTCCGTGGTGACGTAATGAACGATGACATCTTGGTTCAGTTGCCACTTAATAGGGAGGATGAATCCCTGGCGGGCGGGAATGGGCACAGCATGGCCCCCGAACAGGGTTTCGTTGGCGTAGGTGATAGTTGGGGCCACCGGATCATCCTGGTAGTTGTTGATAAAGAGAAAACGACCCTTGTCTCCCTGGCTCAGACGAACATCCGCCCATTCGCTGAGTTGGAAAAGCGGAGAGCAACCCATTTTCAGGGCCATCTGGTGAACGATGTCTAAATCTTCGAGCGTATCTGCGGTGAGGGCGGCGCCCAAAAACATCACCCGGCCCTGGCCCAAGGCTCGCATGAAGCCGACGACCTCACCGTTGGCACGGGTGGCAAAAACCTCGTCAAAGGGGCCGGTGTAGGATTCCACAAAGGAGACGGGCACGTCCGGGTAATGAAACGCGCTGATGGTCGTGGCGACAAAGGGCGGGTCACTCTTGATGGACTGAATACCGAGACCATTTTGGAGAATGGTACAGGGTTGGTGGTCGAAATCTTCCCCGCACATCCGGCCAATCAGGATGAGTTTGCCACCCTGGTTGATGTAATCTAGTAGTTTTTGTTGGACAGCGGCCGCACACTGTTTTTCCATCATGACCCAGCAGAGAGGGGTTTGCGAAGGGTCTAACGCGGAGCGGGTGAGTTCTATCATGTCGAAGGGACGGTGGGTGAGGGCCAGCCCTCTGGCGATGAAGTCACAAAGAATCACTTCGCGCTGGTGAGTGATGATGTTGGTGGTTGGTTGGGTGGAAGCGTTGTTTACTTCGGTCATGAAGTTGTCGAGTAGGAAGCCGATGGTGGTGATGGTTTGCGGCCGCGCCATGACCAAATCACGCCCATAAGCCTGCAACACCTGGGACAATTTGACATAGCGGCCGTAATGTTTCCGCACGGTGCCATCATTACGAACCGGTGGCCCCCAGTCATGACGCTTAACCGGGCTAAGAATGGGGTCATTTTCGCCCGCGAAAAAGAGATAATGGTTGATGGCCCTCATGCCTGTGGAGATACACAACCGGCTGTGCAAATCATACATTGAAGATTGACTGCTACTAAAGTCATTGTTGCCACCAGACTGAAACTCCACCGAAAATAGGGCTTGCTCCTTATTCTGCAAAGCCTTGGTTGTTTCATTGACAAATAATAACTGGTGGAAATTGCCTTCACCGATGAAAAGGGGATAAACATCGGTGGCACTGATCATGCCATCCATCTCCATGACCTTGATCAACTGAGACAAACCGATGGGGAAGGTTTTGCCCCCGTTCATAAACCCATGCACATTAACAATGGGCAAAACATCCATGCCGTTTGTTTGCGCTTCGGTCCATAAAAAGGCGGCGTATTCATGCAGGTAATCCCGGTAGAAGCGGCGATAGTCGGCCACGATGTTGGCGGCCTGCGGCCCGGTGGGGTGCATGATTCCTTGGCGTAAGAAATCGGGCAGATTGTTGGTTGGATAGCGGTCAGAAAGATGGCTACCGTAGCTGTTCTGGACGTGGTCGGCGAATCGGGCGATGGTATCGGGATTGATATCCAGTATGTTTCTGACCCAGTGCGGCATACCCATCTCATTATCCAGTTGGATCATGATAATGTTGCCGCCGTGGGTAATCTGGCGTGGGGTTAACACGGTAAAGACTGCCTGGTACCATTTTTTTACACAGGCCAGAAAATCGGGGTGCAGATAGCTGGCAATGTTTTGTGCTTTTTCATCCTGGCTGATAAAAGCGACCTGAGGATAGTGGGTGAACACCCAGGGGGGAATGCCTTCGTTGATGGTTTCGGCCATGATGTAGGGGCCGGGGCGGGGAATAAGGAGGAAACCCATGTCGGTGGCTAAATCCAGAAATCCGGCTAAATCCCGCATGGGGTGGCTGTGCCCATCCACATCGGCAACGTCTTCTTCAACTTGATGCCATAACCAGGGAATATAGGCCGCCAATGTGTTAAAACCGGCTTTTTTTAACAAACCTAACCGCTGAGGCCATTGATCCTGGGGTGTGCGAAAGTAATGGAATTCACCCGCGTGTATCAATTGGGGTTGATCATTGAGCCAAAATTGACCATCCCTGACATAAAACGTGTTCATTTTGTTCTCCTTAGCGCCGCGTAAAACCTAAGACGGTTAGTGCTTTTTGGACCGAGGGGCTGTTGGTATAGGTGTCCCAGATTAAGCGGCTCAGGTAGTTCTCGATCATGATCATGGAACAACCTTTGTGAATGCCGTAAATGGAATGGCTATACCAGGGGGGAGACACAGCCAAATTGTATGATTCAAAAAAGCCGTATGGCCCCCAGATTTGAGGATGTTGGTGGTACACATAATCCATCATCGCCAGGGTTTGCTCGGGGATAAAGGGTAAGCAGGCCAGGGCGGCAAAGATGGAGATAGTGCCGTGTGGTTTAGGGTCAAGGAGACTGGGTGTACTGCCGGATACGTCATAGCCCCAGGGGCTGTCGCCACAACTGATGCCCCAACTGTTGGCGTGATAGGTGGGGAACCGGTGGGCATTTTCGATGCAAAAAGCGCGATTGGCTAATGAGGCCAGCCGCGTATTGTTGAACCAATCAAGACCATCTGAATCTAGATAGTGGGCGGTATCTAACCAGGCTTCGCTGAATTGGTAAGCGAATAGGTGGCCGCCAGGATTGATAATGATTTCTTGCCCATCGTAGAGGCCAATGTCACGGGAGAAACCGGCATAAAGACGTCGAGCCAGAGAGGGGTTAATCTGCGCGGCCGCTTGCAAATACATCATCTTTTGTTCGGCGGCCATATCCCATTGGTGAATGAAGCCGGGGTTATGGGTCACATAATCCCCATCGTGATCCGGGTTATAGGCCATGCGAAAAAGCGTTTGGCTGTCTCTTTCAAAAACGATGAAATTCCAGTCTACCCTATCCAATAGTTGCTGAGCCATCTCGCTGATGGTGGTGTCTTGAAAGTACGCGGCCGCGGTAATCACCCCATTCAAACAAAGCGCCGTGTCAATGGTGGAAAATTCACATTTCCTAAGCCGGGCACCGCTTTCCATGTCCAGAAAATGAGCAAAAAAGCCTCGGTGATGGCTGGCATGATGGAGAAGGGTATACAAACTCTTTTGGGTAATGTCGCGGGCTTCTTGCCGGGTCAGGTAGCCACGCTCGGCGGCAATTACCCAGGCAGACAGGGCAAACCCCACCGAGGCGATTGAAGCAATGTGGCGGGTTTTGGTGGAGTCTACGGTTAACCCAAAACCCTGGCTGGCCGGATTGAGATTGGTGTAGTTCGTAAAGAAATCAAAAGAGCCTTTTAACTCTTTCTCTAACAGAGTTTGTTGGGCCATGCGTACCCGATTGTTTTCTGTGGCGGGGCTGGGTAGGGACATGGATGATGTCCCGTGAGAAACGGCAGTGTCTTTTACGTGGGTTTTCATGCTACGTGGTGATCCTTGGTGGATGATTCCCGCTGAATTAGTTGGGTGCCAATTCGATACGGTTTAGGAAAGGGGTTTCCCGTTTCCAGGAAATCAATGAGTTGGGTCGCGGCCGCGGCGCCCCAAGTCAAACGCGACGCCCCAATCGTAGACAGGGTTGGCTGCATATATTTAGCGATTTGAATATCATCAAAGCCGACAATGGCAATATCATCAGGCGCTTTTAACTGATGCTCCTTCATCGCTTTAATAAAACCAATAGCCATCTGGTCGTTGGCACAAAAAACCGCCTCTGGCAAATCATTGGTTTCAATAATCATCCGGGCAATGGCATAACCCGATTTTTCGGTGAAGTTGCCGTTGTAATGCTGGATAGACACCCTTTTTTTGTCCGCCTCACTGGCAAAGGCCTTCATTCTCTCCTGGTTGTCAAACGAATCTAACGCGCCTGAAACAAAGAAGATACGCCGTGCGCCCTGTTCATACAGGTGATTAAAAACCTCTTTGGCCCCTTGTTCGTTATCAAGCAACAAAGGCAACAAATAGTCCGATTCCAAATAACGATCTAAAACAACAATAGGGAATCTTTTCGAGGCCAGTTTAAGGAGGATGTCACTGTTGATTTTCGAATCAAACACAATGGCCCCGTCAATCTGCCGCTGTGTCAGGAGTTTGGAGATGGTGTGGGTTTCCGGGCAGACAATCAACTCATAATCGGTGTTTAAAACGGCATCATGAATACCTTCGAGAATTTCCTCATAAAACGAGCCACCAAAACGGGAAATAAAAACACCAATCGTACTCGTCTTCCGTTTTTTGAGATGGCGGGCAAACGCATTGGGATGATAATTTAGCTCCTCGGCGGCTTTTAACACCCGTTTTCGGGTATTTTCACTAATCGTACCCGTGTCATTCAGCGCATATGAAGCGGATGTAATGCTGACCCTGGCAAGTTTGGCTACATCTTTGATGGTTGTCATGCAATAACCTGCCTATTCCTTTTTCGTTATTTGCAAACGATTTAGTCCCTCTAATATCTGTTCGTTTTGCATCACGATTTGATAAACCCAATCATTCTCATAATTGGCTAGCATCAGCAAGGTGATACCTTTGTCTATGCCGATGACATCGTCGGCATACCAATCTTCGCTCAGGTTATAGGCATCTTGAAAGCCGTATTCCCCTTTTAGCTGGTCGAGCGAATAATAATTCAGCATGGCTTGTTGGGCTTGTTCGGGCAGGAAAATGATAGACCCTATCGCTCCTGAGGGCGGAATGGTGTCATCAATGAAATGGGCGAGGTTGTCAAAACCAGAGGGTGGTGCCCCATACAGACCGTTGTACCCGTCCGGGCCATCAGAAGCCGACAGCCCCCAGGCATTTTCGCCCAAGGTGGTGTATTGATCGTCCATGGCGATGGCAAAATTGACCTGGGCCAGCGATGCGGCCACTGAGTTATCGAACCAATTTACCCCTTCTTTATCGGTATATTCGCGAAAATCTAGCCAGGCGTGGCTGTATTGGTAGGTGAAAATGGAACCAAACCAGGAATGGATAAAGGGTTCCCCGTCGCCAAAGTTGGCGTAATGTCTGGTGAAGGTGTAGTAGGTGGTTTCATCTATGGGGTAGGTAGGGGACGCGGCCGCGAGCACGTACAACATGAGCTGCTCCGCGTAAAAGTCCCAATGCCCGGCAAACCCTTCTTCGGGCCGGTACGCCATATAAAACATGTCACGCGATTCGTCCACAAACCAGGGCCAATTCACCCCGTCATAAATCTGTTGGGCTTTGTTTTGCACATCCCCACCAAAATACTGCCCCGCCGAGAGCACCCCCAGCAACAGGATAGCCGTGTCAATCGTTGAAACTTCACTTTCCCAGGCGCGTTCACCCGTTTCTATATCCACAAAATGGAAATAGAACCCCTCAACACGCTCCATAGACAACAACGTATCCAGCGTTCCGTTGGCCCGGTCATACCCTTCCTCGTAGGCGATGTACCCTTTTTCCACCCCAATCGGGTAAGCCGTCAGCCCAAAACCAACGGAAGCGATGCTGGCAATACCGGCTGATCCCGGGTAGCGATCCCGTACCAGGCCAAATCCGGCGCTATTAACGTCTGTATTGGCTTGCTCCCAGAAGAAATCAAAAGACCCCTTCATCTCGTAGGCCATAACCTCGTCAATGTCCACGGGAACCTGAGTCGGCAAGGGATCGGCTGTGGGTGTAGGATTTGTTGTGGAAACGGCAACCTGAGTGGGTATAGGGTTATCCGTCGGCGTGGGATTTGGAGTCGGAATGGCAGCCTGGGTCGCCGTCACTGTCGCCACCGCGGGTGTCGCCTCCGGGGCCGAACAACCCGTGAGTAAGAGTAAAAACAGCAGGAACCAGACGACTAATCTATTCACCAGTAACACCACTCCTTTCGATGGATTCGACAAACCATTTCTGTAACACGAAGTACATGAGCAACAAGGGCAGAATGTTCAGGAAGGTGCCACTCAGTTTGACGGCCTCGTTGAGACGATCAAAGATATTCACCGTTCCCGGCGGATAGAGGTTCTCATACGCCTGGACAAACTTGGCGAGTTGCATGGGCAGAGATTGGATGCCCCCTTCCAGAAAGATGACGGTCAAATAGGTCTCGTTCCAATACCAGACGGTCGAGAAAATGAGCGAAATAATATATGAAGGAATGGCCGCGGGCAGGGCGATTCTCAGAAATATCGCCAGATCAGAGGCTCCATCTAAGCGGGCGGCCTCTTCCAGAACCTTGGGTAGCGAAAGATAGGTCTGGTAGAAAATCAGGATGAAGATGGCACTTTTATATCCCTGCCCCATAATGGCCGGGAGAATCAACGCATAAATGTTGCCCAGTAAACCCATACTTCGGTAGGTTAACATCTGGGGGATGGCCGTGTTTTGGGCCGGAATGATAAAAGTAGCCAGAATGAGAATGAAAATAAGGTTTTTGCCCCAAAACCGGTACCGTGCCAGGCCGTAACCTACCAACGAGCAGACGATGGTCTGAATGATCGAAGGAACCACACTAATGAGGATGGATG
Organism: Candidatus Trichofilum aggregatum; assembly: GCA_016716885.1. Classification (GTDB taxonomy): domain Bacteria; phylum Chloroflexota; class Anaerolineae; order Promineifilales; family Promineifilaceae; genus Trichofilum; species Trichofilum aggregatum. The sequence continues at coordinate 26,331 of JADJUV010000018.1, forward strand.
ATGCCAATGTATGGGGATAATCTAATACCCGGTAGGCCTTGAGGTAGTTGCCACCATAAAACTCGGTGGGAACCCATTGCACCATCGGATTCAATAAATCAGAGGGGCTTTTCATGCTGGTGACAAACATGAATAACAAGGGATAAAGATAGACAAAGCCAATAGCGATTAACAGCATATAAAGCAGGATATTAAACACCAGCCCATAGCTGGTTCGATTGCCGAAGAGAAAACTTTTCAGGTTTTCTTGTTTCAATCTGTTCATTTGCAGTGATAACCTCTTCGCCATAGACATATTCACGGAAATCATTTGGGGTTTTGGTTTGTCGTGACCGCTTTAGCGGGCTACACCAGCCCGCTAAAGCAGTCACGACGAACAGTTACCTTAGCCGAATTGCTTCTTGGCCCGATAGTTTAGGAGCAAGTACACCAGTGCCAGGAGCAAAACAAGCACAAAGAAATACAAAAACGACATCGCGCTGGAATAACCGATACCCCCTCCTACCGCATAGGTCTGGCTGTAAATGTATTTAATGACCTTGTTTTCGGAAAAATGGGAGAGGGTCACGATGGTGTAGACGGCGATGATGAGTGTTGTTGTGGAGAGGGGAGGGCAAGGTGATTTTCCAAAATGATTCCCAGGCAGAAGCGCCATCAATCGCGGCTGCTTCATAAATACTCTGGTCAATTTTCTGTAAACTGGATAAATAAATCAGGATTTGTACGCCGGAAAACCAAAGGATTAAGATAAAGGATGTCAGCAGGTACTCAACCGGATTACGCAAATAGCGCGGCAACTCGGCTATAAACTCTGTGACCGTGCCGGTAATAGCCACGCCCGGCACGGAGGTAGCCCCTTGGGCTACCAATTCCTGAATGACCGGCCCGCTTGTGATCACGACGGGCAAAAAGAAAATGGTTCTGAAGACACCTTTGAATTTAAATTTCAGGTTCAGAAACAAAGCGATAATCAAGGAAAAGATCAAGATGATGGGCACGGACACCAACGTTTCAATGACATACCCAATTAACAACTCCACAAAAGTTGGATCCGTAAACAAGGCTCTGGTGTAATTCTGCCATCTAATAAATTGAAGATTGATGCCTGTTGCGGAAACAGTGACCTGATTCACGCTGTAGAACAATGTCTGCATGAGGGGCAAAAAGGTAAAGATGGCAAATCCTACCACCCAAACGATGACAAACAGGTAACCAGTCAGGGCTTCCCTGGTGCGATGTCTTATTTCTCGGTTGCGGAAGGGTTTACGGATATTCACGGTAACACCTCCCGGATAATCGCATCCTGACTGTTGACAACCACATCGCCATGAGAGAAGGGGGCGGGAGAATAGTTGACAATGATTTGTTGCCCGTTGCTATAGGTGGTAGCCATAACGCCTTCGGCCAATGTCTGCCGGGCGACGATGCGCTCACCTCTGACTGGCCCCAACAGATTGTTCAGCCATTGGTAGGTTGCTTCTATTTCCTGGCCCCATTGGTTATAGGATGAGGTGTAAATCCAGCTTGAACGGGTGAGCAGGATTTTGGCCGTGATTTCTTCCGTGAGGAAATAGGACGGATAGATGCCAAAATCAACGTGTCTTAATAAGTCCGCTTGTAAATTAGAGGAGAAATTTAGAGCGGTACCATAATAAGGGACGTAACCGGCTAAGACAATTTGCAAAAACGGTACGGCTTCTGTGGTGTAGAGGTAACCACTATCAGTAAGGGGGATGTCATAATAGGCTTGCATCAGGCCAAACATGTAATCATTGGGCATATAAAAAGCCGTTTGGCCGCCGTTTTCTGCCAATAAGGTCTGATATAGCTGAATCGCATCTTCTCGATTCAAAAAATGATTGTTCTTGAAATCGCTGTAGAGCACTGAACCAATCCCATCCAGGGCCAGGCCAGCCTGAAGCTCCGTAAAAACATCGGTGCTGAGTGAGGTGTAGCGGTCGGTTAGGGCTTCATCATTAAGATAGAAATTCAGGGTATAGCGGTTGTACGCTAGTAGATTCGCATTGGTAATGGACATGGCCAGGTCACGGCGGGTGGAATAACCACTTTCTTCCCACAGGGCGGCCTGGGGATCAAGATAGAGGTAGAAATTTCCGTTCGCGGCCGCGACCTCTTCCACCAATAAACCAAGTTCCCCCTCACTCCCCAATTTGCGCTCCATCCGCAGAGACCGGGGTGGCATAGTAGAGGCCCCACGAGGTTGCCAGCCGTAATAAATGACATCCGGGTTCTCAATATCTAAGCTGTTGAGAATAAGCCTCATCTGCTCCACGGTCGTCATGGGGATGGAACGATACCAAAACAGCACCTTTTCCTTTTCCGCGCCCAAAAATTCCAGCCTGATGCCAATACCGCCATCCGCTTCAACTACCTGGGGCAGCATTTCCCTTTCAACCAGATACTCCTGGTAGCTTTGCGCCATCCCCACATAATCACTGGCCTCACCCGTCAGAAAACGGTAATGAATTGTCACGTCAAACACATTCGTGTCTGGCTGTAAGGTGGTAACACCCGCTCCGGAGCGATTCGTTGCCTGGAAAAAACTCTGGTTATACAGAAAGGCATTGTATAGAAAGTTGAAGTTGGTGATGATGCCCGCCGGGTGAGCATGGATTTCACCATAAGACGCCCCCTTTTCGATAACCGAAATAAAGGCGTTCTCCTTTTCCCCATGCACCATGCCAATCACCGGGATGGAAATTTTATAGGGCCGATTAATGGTTGGGTCATACGGCAAGGTGCTGATAATGCCCAAGTCCGCCCCATAGTACCGACCATAAAACATATTTTGGGCCTTGGTCTCCGCGGCGAAGTGAATCAAACTGCCTGACCCATCAGGAATAAACATGTAACCCGATACACTGTCATTTCTGGTGGCCCCGAAAAAAGGATAAACATAGAGTAAACCAAGTTTGAAATCCGGGTTTTCTTCTTTGATAGACGCAAATGGCACGTCCACTCGAACCCCCTCTGGCTCTAAGGTGACAGCAACCATTATGGTTATGGAAGGGTCAATGAACGTTACCGAAGCCTCAAAACCCTGATTGACCCGCTTGAAATCAATGACATTTTCGGCGTTGGTGATAGAAGCACGTTCGCTGGTGGCTCTTTGGTCGAGGTAATCAATGCTAATGCCACTCTGGGCAAAGGCGGTCCAGGTTCTGTTGAGCCTATCTTCTTCCCCCTTCTCATCTAGATTAGAATGCCAGATATAGCCACTCCGCTTATCAACCACCTTAAAGGCTAACGTGGTTTGATTCGCATACAGTTGAAATACCTCATTTTCTCCTACCAACTCAAAGGTGTCTGGTATCTCTTGGGCGCGTGGCCCGCTCATATAGACGGGATCGGCTGACGTAAATGGCTCAGAAGGATGCGCCGCTTGCCACAAGGGGGCAACTGGCGGTTTGGCCCCAGGCCTAAAAGCAAACCCATAACGATTAAGCTTTGCACGATACGCTGTATCTTAGCCACGTAGTCTTAACTCCTGAGCGATGGCGGAGATAAAATCAAACAGTTGATTGAACAGGACATAGAGGATGTAGCCGGTCAAAACAAACAAGGCCATCGTGAATATCGTGATTAGAATGTTGCGCACGGTTTCAGAAAATGAGTAATTGTGAATTTCCTTCACCATGATAAAAAGCATAATGCCCATCCAGAACCACATGAGATTCGAGGAAAAGGCATAAAGGAAAACCTCATTAAGCGTCAAGAGGTTGGAGATAAAGGCAATGGGTAAGGCAAACAGCACGTAGGGGAACAAACTGTAAGCACTGCCAATAACGACATCGCGGACACGGCCTTCACCATCGCTAATGGTAGAAACCAGATAATTGGCCGCATTCCACAGTAAGAGCAACAGAATCGTGATGACTATCTCATTTTCCACCCAGATAAACGCTGATGAGGTGTAGGGACTAAAGATGAAACCGGTGACATAAAGCGATAAAACGCGGACGAAGATAACCCAGCCATAGATCAAGAGGGCAAATCGCAAACTGCCCCGCAGGTCTTTCTTGATGTAGTAAAAGCTATCGGCGGGCTGTTTAATAAACCGGAACATGAAGACGAAATCATCTACTAGTTTGTAGTTGCGTAAATCCTGGAACCATTTTCTGATGGGATCAAGCCAGTGGTAACGTCGATCAAACCGCTTGCCCACTTGAAAAACCAGAGAAAAACCGAATAGCCCCAAAATAGCTTGGGTCAAATATTGCTGTAATACAGCGTTACGCAATTCCCAAAAGGCCTGGGAATAACCCTCGCGGTCTTCGGCATATTTGTAGGTGGTTAGCGCGGCCGCGTAACCCCTTTCCTTATAATAAGCATCCGCAATGGCCTGATAAGCCATAATATAAGAACCGTTGTAGTCCAAAACCTCTTCAAAATAGGGTTTAGCCTCACGGTAAAAACCGTCCACATACAGACGAACGCCATCGTGAACCAGCCGGGCGAAGTCTGTTGTTTGATAGACAACAACGGCATTCTTGTCCTTATCAAGTACATAAATGTACTCCCCATGCCGCTCAATCGCTGTGGGATTCCTTAACGTGCCTAAACGTTGGTCGCCATTATCCTGTGCCCCAAAAACAAACAACATCGTGCCATTGAGGTCATATTCATAAATCTGTCCATTGGCATCCACCGCTAATACCAAACCATTTTCACTGACGTCTATATCTCGGAAAGCCGTGGAGCCAAATATCTCAGGGAAAATGTTTTTTCCGGCAATGGTAAAGCGGCGGATGGTCTCCCACCTGTCTGTGCCTGCGGTGATGGTGAATATCAGCGATTGGTGATCAATGGTGAGATTCGAGGGGGAAGCCGCCTCATTCTTAATGAACTGATCAAGCTGTTCGTTGGTCAGGAACGCTCGTTGCAGAATCATCTTGAGTGACATCGTGGCTGAATTCGCGCCAAAATAACCGATGAAATTGCCATTGGTATTCATCTGCACGATGCCATTGACGGAACCTTCGCTGATAATGTATAGATTTTGGCGGGCATCTACGGCTATTTTGCGGGGCAGAAACTGCCTGTTGCGGCCAAACAATGGCTCGGTAGGATGACCAAATTGGTTCAGTACATTGCCATTGGCATCCAAGATAAAAATGGTATCTTGCTGGGCATCGGCCGTACATAACCCCGTCATCATCCACAAATAACCCTGTGGGTCCTTGCAATACGCCTTCGCCATACGAGGCCACCACCTCAAAATCATCTAGTTTTACGATGCGGCCATTGCCGGTGTCGGCAATATAAATAAGCCCATCCGGGGTAATGAACATATCCTCGGCCGCGGATATGGGTAAATCCATTTCGGCGTAGGGGGAATACGCATCTTGGGTCATGAAAAGATACCCGCCTGGCCCTAATGCCCACGTGGTGTAGGGAGACGCAGCGTTAGCCTTGACGTTTGTCAGGAGAAGGATCGCTGCCAGGAAGATAATCTGAAGGAATCGTTTCATTATTTGAGACCGGAATGGGACATGGTACTCATGACCTGGTTTTGCAGGAAGATGAAGATGAGCAGGTTGGGCAGAAACATGATAAGCGCCGCGGCCGCGGCCATCCCTTGTCCCGCCACCGCATTTGCCCCGCCGTCGTCGTTGTCAGGGTTGAGAGATAGAAAGCAAACGTTTTCAGGCTTTCACTATTGACATACAAAGTAGAAATCTCGGCATTATTCCACGTGGCCTGAAACGTCAAAATGGCAATCGTGGCAATCGCCGGTTTGATCATGGGCAAAATAATCTGCCAATAAATCCACACATCAGAGGCGCCGTCAATTTGGGCCGCTTCGACCACCTCATCGGGAATGCCGTCAATAAACTGTTTGATGAGAAACAGACCAACCGGTATAGCTAATCCTGGCAGGATATGAACCAGGAACGTATCAATCAGGTTTAACCGCTCGATGATTAAAAAGCGCGGGATCGTGACGGCAATTGGTACAAACATTAAGGCGACGGTATTGATGGCAAATAAAACCTTTTTGAGCTTGAACCGTTTTTTCGACAAAGCATAAGCCGCGGTGGTGGAGACAAGAATGGACGCCGCCACGGTGACGATGGTAATGGAGATGCTGTTGAATAAGTAGCGACTGACCGGAATGCCCGAGCTGGACATGCGGGAAAACAGGTCGGCAAAATTTTTGGATGTCGGGTTGGTGACGAAAAAACGGGGGGGATAAGCGAAGAGTTCATCCGGTGGTTTGAAGGCGTGGGAGATAACGAAGAGGATGGGCAGAAGCATGAAGACAATTAAAGGGAACAGAATAAAGTAAAACTTTATCTGGCTGGTGTGAAACCCTTTGGGGTTGATCCCACTGTTATGAATGCCGGAGAACCGGCTACTCGACTGCTTACGTGCCATAGTTTGTTTAATCTTGAGGACGTTATTGAAGCTGACCTCTGAGATTAAGACGAATTTCTCGAGTGATTCGGGGTACTGCGCTCTGCGTGAGTCAAGTTTCGCTCAATCTTCGCTGGCGAATAAGCGATTAGCGATTCGGGAAAAGAAGAGAACCATTAATAGGAGCACGACAGAGACCGCGGCCGCGTACCCCATTTCATAGCGCAAAAAACCAAAATCCTCCACATGGTTCACAATCAATTGCCCCGCATATTGCGGCGTCGGGTTCCCCCCGGAAAGCGTAACCCCAATCGCCCCCGCCTGAAACGTCGCCACCAGTGAAATAACCGCCCCAAACAACATCTGCGGCTTCATCGAAGGAATCGTAATATGAATGATTTCCTGAAAACGGTTGCTAATGCCATCAATACTGCCTACCTCATACAGTTCGGGATTAACCTCTAAAATCCCCGCCAGCATGGCTAAAAAACCCACCCCCATACTGCTCCACAGCGTCACCACAATCATAATGGTCATCAAATATTGCGGTGATTGAAGCCATTGAATGGGTTCCTGGATAACATTCAGCCCTAACAAAAAGCTGTTTAAATACCCATTCTGGTCCCCACTAAAAAGGGTCTTCCAGACAACCGCCATAGCCACACCCGTCGTCATCGAAGGCGAATAGAGAATCAGAGCCAGAATCGTGCGCGGCCCTTTGGGGAGCTGGGCCAAAATCCAGGCCAGCATAAAGGACAAAAAGTAACCCCCTGGTCCAACAATCACCGCAAACTTGATGGTGTTCGGTAACACATACCGCATGAATACATCATCTTGTGTCAGCAAAACAATGTAGTTTCTTAAACCATTAAAAGTGGGTGCCTGAATGGTGTCAAAAAAGGTAAATGACAGAAAGAAAGCCACCAAAACAGGCACGACAATAAAAATGAAGAACATCAACGCGTACATGGACACAAAAGCATACGCACTCCCTTCTCGGGTCGCCCAGCGCCTAAATTTTGACGTTCGTACCGGCTCGTTACTCGTCAGCATTATCCATCCACCCCTGGACAGTTTTTATGGTCGGAATCTTAAACTCTTTGACCACTACCCCATTTTCCAGATAACCAAACTCTTCCATTTTTCGGGTAATTTCGCGATTGATAATAATGATCGAACTGTCGATAGCTACCCGAGGATTCACCCCATCAAACACAATCTTGTTCCAGGCGTTGCTCAGCTCTCGTTCCTGCATGTAACTACCGGGTAGTTTAACCGGCTCTTGTAACCATTCCCATTGTGCCAAAATAACGTCTTTGTGCGCCTGGGGAATTGGCGAGTAGGCAAACGCCTCTACGTTAGCCGAGTTCCATAAATACTCTAGCCCGTAGTTCAAAATCAACTGTTGCTGAAAATCCACCTGTGTTTCTGTTGACACCCACCATTTCATAAACTCCCAGGCTTCATCTTTTTGATCCGTATTGGCAAACATGATCCCAGCCTGGGCCGAACCAGTGGCATACCGAAGTTGGCTACCATCAGCCAAGACGGTAGCCGGATACAATTCTATCCCCCATAACCCGTTGATTTCCGGGGCGGCGGTTATCAGTTTGAGGTAGGTCTCAAAGTTGGAGACACCGATGGGTAAACTGCCGTAGCGGAAACTATCATAAAAGCTAGACGTGGTAAGCGGCATCCCATAAATGGTGAAACTCTCCGCCATGAATTTGATCGCGGTAATGGCTTCATCACTGCCTAAACCCGTGGCAAACCCGTCGGCACTGTATAAATCGGCGCCGTAATTAAAGAGATAGGGCGCTGTCATTAAGTGTGGTTTGGTGCCACTGCCACTGGAAAGGGGGGTGTTAAAATTCATGCCATACCTTTGCAGTTCAGGCAAAATCTCAATGACCTCGTCCCATGTATCAGGAATGGGGATACCCACTGAATCCAGAATGTCTTGCCGATAGTATGTCACCCAGAAATCCTGCGTTTCCGGGATGGCATAGACAGAATCGTTAATGATGTAGCTTAATAGCGAGCCAGGGGCATAAATGCTGATGGTGCTATCAAAGTCCTCAAATGACCGCAAATCTATGAGAGCATTGCGTATAGCCAATTCGTAAGGCACATTTGTACTCACCCCCAAAGCAACATCCGGCTGTATACCGGCCGCATTAGCCAGAACCAGCTTAGACTCATCGGGCATGATAGAAAACTTGACGTTGATGCCGGTTTCGGCGGTAAACGTTTCATCCGTTATCAACTGCATCAAATCAACATATTGCCGCGGCCGATTCACCCATACTTCAAGTTCCCCTTCTTCGGCCCCGATGGATTGGTAGGGGTCTGGCTGAAAAGAGTGGAAGAAGCGTTTGATGCTTTCTACTAGGGAAGTGAAAAACGACACGCTTGCCGACTGGGGCAGGGTATCCGCTGAATGGATATAAATTTTATCCAGGGCCAGGGGCTGACTTTGCAGAATGGGCAAAAGATTACCAAGCAATTGAGCCGCCGAACTTGAGCCTTCGGAAAAACGATTCATGCGAATGGGGATTTTGTCGGGATCCTGCGCCAAAAACAGGATATTGTCTATCGCCATTTGGTAGGTCAGGATTTCTTGGGAGCCATCGCTTCCACTGATCGCTAACAAAACATCCAGGTCTGTACGCAAATCATCGGCAATCGCAATTAACTGCTCCTGGATGTTGGGAATGTAATCGGAAAGGACCCATTCTTTATAGGGGTCAACCTGGTTGCCCGTCAGCTTTTTGATTTCCAGGGCTAACACGTTGATATCTATCAGCACTTTCTGGATTTTCTCAATCGGTGTGTAGTAAGGGGAATTGGTGGCTTCAATCCCCAGGACGTTGACGCCCTTTTGTAGATAAATTTGATACGGTGTGTCTCCCCCGAGAGTCATGTCTGACCAGTCCGAAGCATAATCGAAAGCAACCTCGTTCAGCTCCGCAAACAAAACCTTATCATTGAGGGTGATCCGGCGGAAGACGGTGAAGTTGTTTTTCGTGCTTTGTAGGGCGCGTAGGGTAATAAAATAGAGACCATCTTCGGGGACGGTAAATTCATAATAGACGGTACTGCCACTCGTTTTCCAGCTTTCGCCGCCCAGGGTGTTTAGTAGAAGTTGGTAGGTGTCATAAGGCGTTACCCGCAGGCTCCGGCTGTTGACAGGGCGAATGGAGGTGCTGTTTTTATAGATAGGATACTCGGCCTCGATTTCGATAAATACGTCTGAAACGGCGGGGGCCTGGTTCTCTTGCTGGTATTGGCTGTAAGTGGGGTAGGGGGAGAATGTTTCTACATAAATGCTCCCCAACAACATGGATTCTTTGGTTAGTTTAAATTCAAAGGTATGTTCTCCGGGGGTCAAATGGAGTTGTACCGGGTAGGCTTGACTGAAATTCGCATCTCGCAGGGGCACGTTGGTCCAGCGAATTATTCTTTCCTGGCGGATCAAGGCTTCATTGCCGTACCGATCGAGGGGGAACTGGTCCTGGCTGTTTTGGTAGAAAAGGGGGAAAACAAGGCGTTTCGTGTCGGGTGAAGGAAGTCACCGTCTAGTAAGAGTCGTCCTTCAGGAGCGTTGATAAATGAATCGAGCGCGGCCGCGTCAAACGAAATTATATAAGACCCCTCTGCCTCAATTAAAACCGTAAAATGGACCGAGTCCTCAGCTTGAAGCAAGACACTCGGTTTCTCATACAGGTCGGCAAACTCACTATCGCTGAGAGGCAGCGCGAAGGAATCGGCGCGGATCTCTATGGCGTTGGGGTGTTCGCTGTTATCGGGAAGTTGGGCGGGCGGAGTGGAAACCGGGGTCGCCTGTATCGCCGACCAGGCGGCTTGTGTGGAAGATGGCGACATAACCATCATGACGATGAAGGCCAAGGGGGGGGGCTGTCCGAGTAATTTTAGAAGGCGAGCCAACTTGAGTGACATACGCAATGGGGTTTAGCCGTAATAAAAAAAGGGCGTCATAAATTGATTACAACGCCCTTTTTTTATTTAATTCGTTACTGATTCATTTCCGCGGCCGCGTCTGTCAATATCTGATTGGCAAACTCTTCCAACTGCGCGGAGTAATCTTCATACTTATACCGACCTTCATTGGCAAAGTTGAACATAAACCACATATTCACATCCAAATCTTCACCCACATCAATACCCGGTTTCCCTTCCCAACGCGCATTGATAAATCCCGGTACGATTTTCGCCAGGGATTCAATCATGCTGTTGTCCAGGTTATCTAGCGCCGCCAGAATACCCGGTTTGTCCACGAACTCTTTGTACAGTTCCAAAGAAGCCGCATCAACCGAAACCGGCATCTTGGGAGCCGAACCCATAGCACGGGCCAATTCGGCTTCTACCGCGTACGCTTCGGTGGAGAAAGTCATCCACTTGGCAAAATTGTAAGCTTCCTGCAAATTTGCTGTCGTCTTAGAGACCACCATCACGTCCGCTACCAGGGCCTGATTGCCACCGGGAACGCCAATGAAGTCCCATTCAAACGTCGCTTTTTGCACATAATCCGGTACGGCCCAAGAAGCATCCCAACGCATACCGACTTCTTGATTCAGGAACAGTTCCCACGGGCCGGTCGCCGTAAAGTTCGCTTTTTGCTCCTCGGATAAACCTTGCCAGGTGTAAGGTTTCATTTCACCGGCTTTGGCGATGGCATCCTTAAAGGCGGCAGAATTGTAATTCATCTGGGTTCCGTCATAGCTGAACCATTTCAAATTACTGTCCTGCGTATTGGCGTACCATCCCATCACAAATTCCATCTCATCCAAACCCAACACACCCTGGGGCACATTGTTCAGTGCGGTGACCGCCTCATTGAACTCTTCCACCGAAAAACCGTATTCCGGGGCGTCCAGGTTGGCCGCCTCATACAAATCTTTGTTGACGAAATAACCCATGATGAACTGTGCGGCTGGTAAACCAAGCACCTGACCCGAGTAGGTAAAGCTATCTTTTAGCACCTGGGGGACATTCGCCCAATCCGCATCATCCTGGGTAAGTTCGGTTAAATCAGCCACCCAGTCGTTCTGCACATACAGCGGCACATTGTTTGCCATAAAGACATCTGGCAACTCACCCTTGGCGGCATAAGAGGTCAGAACGGCATCCCAACCCCCCTCAGCCGACATATCCACGAACTCAATGGTTACATGGGGGTTCGCGTCCATGTATGCCTGAACCATTTGCCTCTGGATGTTGTTTTCCTCTTCGGTTCCCAGATTCCAGTTCGCATATCGTAACGTAATCGGCTCAGCTTCAGCGGCAGGTTCTTCAGCGGCAGGTTCTTCGGCCGCAGGCTCTTCAGTGGCAGGCTCCTCAGCCGCAGGCTCTTCGGCGACTGGTTCTTCGGCGACGGGTTCTTCGGCGACCGGTTCTTCCGCGGCCGCGTTTTCATTGTTGCTCGTATTTTCGGTGTTGCTTGTGTTATCGCCGTTATTGGCGGTTCCACCACAGGCAACCAGCATGACCACTAACGCCGTCATGATCAATAGGTAAAGTAACTTAGCATAGGTCTTCATTTCTTATCTCCTCGTAATTGTTCAATCGCTTGCCAAAAATAGGGTTTGTTTCACTTCACACCATAGACACCCCCTTTCTATCCCATGATAATTTCCACAAGATGCGTTTGTCCGTCATTAAAGGGCGGTATTAATTGGCCCACCAGGAGTTTCCCGTCCACGGTCAACGTTTTAATCCCTTTGCTGACGTTTTCAGGGTTCTTCACGTCAATCTGGTACCAGGCCTGGCGGAATTTCCGGGTTACGCGGTAGCCAGACCAATGGGAAGGAATGGACGGCTCCACCCATAAACCGTCGGCCTGGGGTCTGATACCTAGAATCCAGTGGGTAGCGACACGGTGTAACCATTGCGCCGAGCCGGTATACCATGTCCAGCCCCCACGCCCGTAATATTCGGACAGAGGCCCGTCAACGTTGCCGGGGGTTACATACGGTTCGGCCTTATAGGTCTCAATATCCGCGCTGCGATTTGGTGGGCATATTTTGTGGTAAGCATCGTAGGCTAATTCCGGCTCATCCACCAACGTGTAAGCCCACACAGACCAGGTTGCCGCATGGGAATAAACACCCCCATTTTCGCGCAAACCGGGTGCATAACGAGTGACATAACCCACATCCGGCCGGGGTTTGGTAAAGGCCGGATAATTCAACAGGGTTCCATAATCCTTTAGCAAATATTTGGTGACTGAGGCCATAGCCATTTTGGCGCGATCCGCCTCGGCTACCCCACTGATCACAGCCCAGTTATTGGGCATCAAAAATATCTGGCCCTCTTCGTTCTCTTTTGATCCCAATAACAACCCGTCATCTGTGGTGGCCTGCAAATACCATTCGCCATCCCATCCGTGACATTCCAGCGCGCTTTTAACGCTTTGGCGGACGGTGTCACACTTTTGGGCAAAACCCGCATCCCCCCGCTGTCGGGCTAGGGGGCTGAAATTGCCCAGGATCATGTAGAGGAACTCGGCCACCCAAAAACTCTCACCTTTGAGACCTGTTCCTACGGCGCTCAACCCGTCGTTCCAATCGTGATCGCCCATTAAAGGAATGCCGCGCGGCGAAAAGCGCGAGAAGGATCGTTCGATGGCCCGTTTGCAGTGATCATAGAGGGGTTCGGCTGGCCCGTTTAGATAGGGGATCATCTCATCCAGGATGCTAACATCGTTGGTTTCGCGCAGATAGGCATCGAGGATGAACGGTAGCCAGAGTAGATCGTCTGAGCAGTTGGTGCGGGGGCCACCCCCTTTAATGGAGAACCACCAATGCAGCACATCACCTTCGATAAATTGCTGGGCCGCATGGAGAAGGAGCTGTTTTCTGGCATAGTCCGGTTCGCTGACCAGGAATATCTGGCTGTCCTGGAGCTGATCGCGGAAGCCATACCCGGCGGAAACTTGATACAAAGCGGATTTGCCCCACAAGCGGCAAGAGATGGCCTGGTATTTTAGCCAGTAGTTGGTCATAAAATTGAGGGCTTCATCCGGGGTTTCGACCTTTTCGCCGTCTATGAAACGGGACCAAAATGTGTGGACTTCTTGCAGGGCCTGTTCGCTTTTCTCAACCCCGGTGTAACGGTTGATGAGTTCGGCGACGTTTTCTTGACCGTCCGCGGCCGCGCCGAGGGTAAAAACCACCGTCCTTGTTTCATGTGGTTCCAGGGTAATCTTCACTTGCAGGGCGGCAATGGCATCCGTAAATCGCCCACTTCGGCCTGCCAACTGGCTGTCCCGCATCGCCTGCGGTTTATCATCATTGTTGTACAACCCGATAAACGATTCTTTATCACAATCAAATGATTTAAGCGGCTCGCTCACCGACATAAAGGCGGTGTAAGGCCAGTCAACATTGTTGTGGCGGCCTTTGTCGTCCGCGAAACCCCACAAACATTTGCGGGCGTAAACCGTGTTTGCCGCCCCATCGGCGGAGGTTTCGATAAACAGTTTGTGGAACTCACGGTGTTCATCGGGCGCAAATCCCAACAGCCACTCCGCATACGAAGTGACATCCAGTTCCCGCACCTCATCACTTTGATTGGTCAGTTTGAGCTGGAATACCTCGACCGGGTCTGCGGCCGCGACAAAAATGGTCAACTCGCTGTCAATATCTTCGACCCGTTGGTTGAATTTGGAATAACCAATACCATGCACAACCGAAAAAGATTGATACGGATGCATCACCGGCTTATAGGTGGCCGACCAGTACACATTTCTTTTTAGGTCACGAATGTAGAAATATTTGCCCCAGTTATCCTTGATCAAATCCTGAAACGAGCGGGTGATCCGGTTCTGTCCGGCGTTGCCGCGCCAACTGAAACCAGAACCATTTTGGGAAATCATCAGGCCATAATCACCATTGCTGATGATATTTCCCCAGGGGCGGGGGGTTCGGGGGGTCGTGATCACATACTCTTTCCCATCTTCTGAAAAATAGCCGTAGGCATTTTCAAATTTCTTTTTCATCTTGCCCTCTAGGAAGAGTGGTGATCACAAACGCTTGTGCCTTTTATTTTTGCGGCCGCCGCTGCGGGGAATTTCGCCAAGTGAAACGTTTCACTTTTGCTGAAAAAAAAAGAGACGTATTTTTCAAAAGGCGTTTGTTATGCTTAAAGCGGTCATAAAAAAATTATCATCCCTTTTTTTTATTTGTCAAGGTATATGAAATAGGCTGGACACGGCTTTTCCAAAGTCCGACTTCTTCGTGCTGTGCCATCATATCGGGTATTTTCCCCCACCCCTAACCCCGCCCCCAGGGGCGGGGAACTTTAAAGGTGCCGGTTTTCGAGCGGCGCTGACGCGCGAACCGGCGTTCTCCCTTCCCTCTTGTAGTTTAAAATTGATCGGGTAACGAGCGAATGTGGAACTGTCTTGAACGCAGTCGGGTGAGATCTTGGCACCAAGATTCCTCACTGGGATTCGAGACAACTCAAAGACCTAATTATTTCCAAACTAAAGGGGGATGGGTCTTCCGACCAAACCTGCTAAAGACTTGTGTGAAGCTCTGTGCATCCTCTGTGTAACCTCTTTCTTGCTCACCGCAAGAGAAGTTGGCTCGTCGGGCATTAAAACTGTCGTGACCATTCTCTCGGCCAGCGCTCTACAACCACTTTTGTCTGGGTGAAAAATTCTACCGCGTGCCCGGCCTGTCCATGCAGGGTACCAAAAAAGCTCTCTTTCCAGCCGCTGAACGGGAAGAAAGCCATGGGGGCGGCCACGCCGATATTGATGCCGATGTTGCCCGCTTCGGCTTCATGACGAAAACGACGCGCGGCCGCGCCGCTGTTGGTGAAAATGCAGGCCATA
Source organism: Candidatus Trichofilum aggregatum (assembly GCA_016716885.1). GTDB lineage: Bacteria > Chloroflexota > Anaerolineae > Promineifilales > Promineifilaceae > Trichofilum > Trichofilum aggregatum. The sequence goes on from JADJUV010000018.1 coordinate 41,569, forward strand.
TTGCCATACGCCCCCATTCACAAACTGGATGGCTTCATCAATTGTTGCCACATGAATCAGGCTGAGAACGGGGCCAAATATCTCGGTGCGGGCCATTTCCCCGGCCGGGTTGACGTTTTGCAGCAAGGTGGGCCGCACAAAAGAGCCATTTTCGTAGCCGTTGATGTGGGCATTGCGCCCATCTACCAGCACGGTGGCCCCCTCATCAACCCCTTTTTGGATGAGGGCTTCGATGCGGCCGCGACTCTGCCCGGTGATAACTGGCCCCATTTGCACGGTAGGGTCCAGGCCATAACCGGTGATGCGGCTCGCGGCCGCGGCCGCCATTGCCTCGGTAAAGGTGTGCCGCGCTTCCCCCACTGTTATCGCCACCGATGCCGCCAGACACCGTTGACCGGCACAACCAAACGCCGAATCGGCCGTGATTTTGGTCGTCATTTCCATGTCCGCATCCGGCAAAACAATCACCGGATTCTTCGCGCCCCCTTGCGCCTGCACCCGTTTGCCATGAGCGGCCCCCTGGCTGTAAATGTATTTGGCGACGGCTGTCGAACCCACGAAGCTAATGGCCGGAATGAGCGGATGGGCCAAAATGGCATCCACAACCTCTTTGGCCCCATTGATTAGATTCACCACCCCTTTAGGAAAACCCACCTCATCCAACAGGTGAAAAAGCTTCTGCATGGTCAGCGGCACCCTCTCTGATGGTTTGATGAGGTAGGTGTTGCCGCAGGCGACGGCGTAGGGCAAAAACCAGAACGGGATCATGGCTGGAAAGTTGAAAGGACAGATGGCCGCGCATACCCCCAACGGCTGACGCAACACAAACTCGTCAATCCCCGGGGCCACATCTTCCGCGATGCCCCCCTGCATCATGGTAGGAATACCGCAGGCCACTTCCACGTTTTCAATGGCCCGGCGCAATTCCCCCTGTGACTCCGCCAATGTTTTGCCACATTCCTGGGTAATCGTCTGGGCCAGATCATCAAAATGGGCTTCTAATAACTGCTTCAGCTTAAACAGATATTGAATGCGTTCCGGGGCCGGAACCCGCCGCCATGATTGATAAGCCTGGTGCGCTACCTGGGCGGCTTCGTCCACTTCGCTCGCTGGTGAGAGCGGCACCTGGGCCAAAATGTCGCCCGTGGCCCGGATTTTGACTTCCAGATATTCCCTGGCCCCTGAAGGTCGCCACGTCCCCCCTACATAATTTAGCACCTGAGTCATCTTGGCTACTCCTTTCTTCTAATGACGGGTCAATCGGCCCCAAAAAATAATACAGCAATCGTAAATATTGTTTTCAAGCAAAAGACTTTGTTGGTAGTGACCGCTTTAGCGGGCTAGTACCAACCCGCTTATGAAAGTTAAGAAATTAAACCGGTAATACTCGCCGTGTCATGCTGAGGTCCCCCGAAGCATCCCATCCGCTTCAAATGACCAAGTCGTTGGGATTCTTCGCTCCGAAGACTTCGCACACTTCGTGGCGTACCTACAGAATGACAATTCAGCGTGGTGGTGTATTACCGAATTAATTGTTGAGCTTGTCGAAGCCCGGTGTCGCCTTCGACAAGCTCAGGCCACATCGGTATAGATACCAGCAATCCCCCCGGTTGCTCCACCCTACGCACATTGTACCGGAACGTAGGGGCGGGGCAGGTGGGGCAGGTGCAGGCTGGAGCGGGATACCTTCCTTCCCACCTGCCTCGCCCTGGTGTGGGATACGGTTGTTGCCGGAACCGGGGTGAGGGGTGAGGCAACCGGGAACCAACACCACCCGTTATACCAGCGCTCCCCCCGGTTGCCCCACCCCTACGCACCACGCACCACGAAACACGCCCCCCTTACCGCAACCGCCCCACCAACCCCCTTACCGCCGAGGCCAATTCCCCCGGCAGGCCATCCAGCGACGGGTTGCGGTCGCCGATGAGGATGCGTTGCAGGACACTCGCCAGGGCGCGGAGTTCTGGCGACATTGCGGATCGCTGGACATTTGTTTGCATGGCTGGGAATAACTGCAGCCCCAAATCCTGGTCGCCACGGGCGGCCTGTTCCACGAAGGCGAAAGTTGCTCCAGGGTAAGACCCCCTCACCTCGGCCCTCTTCCCCAGGGGCGAGGAGCATCCGGGCGAGCGGATGGAGTTGCGCCGCGTAATAATCCCTTCAAAATGCGGCGCACGATGGCCGAATTCACATCATCCAGACCATCAAATAGTCCAACCCCCGTTCACCCGGCCAAAAAGGCGGCGAATGACGGTGATGAAGGTGCGCCAATCATCTTTGGTTGCCATGTCACCAGGACTTTGTCCAGGCCCAGGATCAGGTTGACCAGATTGGCAGACTGTTACCACCCCGGCAATGACGTTGTTCCACTGGTCAGCGATTTGGCATAACGTTGGGGCTGTCGTATCTGCCTGGGAACTGGCTTCAAAGGCGCTACCAGGTTTCCTGCTCCTTGCGCCGCCAGGTACGGGCCTCATCGGGCTGGCCGCGTTTAGTGGCGATTCTGAGCGAGGATGCTGAAGGTAGTCCACGGCTCGGCGGAGAGGTCAAGGGTGGCTTGATGGTGGCCGCCTGCCGGGCGTACTGTTCCGCTTCGTCGAGGCGGTTTGCGCCAGCAGTAGGTTGGCGAGGTTGTTCAGATCTAGAGGCAAGTTCTTTAGGTTCCCAACTTCTTCTTTAAGTTCAATTGCCTTGCGATACCAACGCTCGGCTTCTTCTAACCGCCCAGCCCCTTTCGCCACGAGGGCCAGTTGGTTGTAGGATCGCGCCGCGTGTGCCAGATTACCAAGCTGTTCGTTAATCCCCAGGCTCTGTTTGTAACACCGCTCTGCCTCATCCCAGTCCTGGGATCCTCGGCCCCCATGCCCAACGGACGCCATAAACCGGCTTCGCTCTGGTCTTCACCCCGGCGTTGAAAGGTCGCCAGGGCTTCTCGGTAGCGTTGCCGCGCCTCGTTCAGGTTGTTTTGCCGCAGGGCCAGCGACCCCAACTGACCGAGGGAACAGCCGCACTGCCATCATTATCTTCTTTCCGAGCGATTGTCAGAGATTTTTCATAATTCCTGTCTTGCTTCAGCGTAGTTGCCCAAATCTGTCAAAACATCGGCCAGGTCAGCATGAAGGACTCCGTTTGCTGGCGAACATTTTGTGTCTGTTCCAGGGTTGCCGCCAGGGCCAATGCAGAGCGATATTGTTCGGCCGCGGCCGCGGGTTGCCCCTGTGCCTCTAAACACCGACCTAATCTAGCTAATGTGGTTGTATGGTCAAATCCCGCTTCCTGTTTGCCATACGCCGCCCCCACCTCCAGCCGCGCCCACAACCCCCGAAACACCCGCTCCGCCTCCGCCGCCCGCCCCTGCTGTAACAGCCGCTCTCCCTGTTGGCTGGCGAGGAGATATTCTCGTTTGGTAAGGGCAGAAGGAGACTGAGAGACTGAGAGATTGGGAGACTGGTCCCCGCCAGCGGCCAACGGCTCACCGCCAGCGGCTATCTGCTCACGGCCAACGGCCCTCTCCACTTCCGCCATCATCTCATCCCGCTCCCGCCAGCGGCCAAAGTAGTTCAAAAACTTGCTGATGGAGTCGGCAAAATCCACCGCCTCATCCAGGGCGTCGGCGGACAGGCAGAGGCGCAGGGCGCGGCGCAGGTTAGGCAGTTCGCGGGTGGCAATGGCGCGGATGGGATGGGGTTGTGCTTGTCGTTGCTGTAGAGATAGTTGGCGAGTTGGTAGTAATCTTGCCAGTAGCGATTTACGATTTCAGATTGACGATTTACGATTTCAGATTGTTGGGCACGCAGGTAGGGGGCCAGGGTGGGGTGGAAGTGGATGTAGGGCACGGTCACGCCTGGCAGCTCTTCGGCGCGAATCAGGGCGGTGGTGATGAGTTGTGGTTTGAGGGCGTGCCAGGTGGCTTCCGGGATTTCGGTTATCTGGAGCAACCTCGGTTCCCACGCGCCCCCTTCAAACACCGCCAGCCGGGTCAGCCAGCTTTGGGCCTCAACCCCCAGCCGGTCCAGGGAAAAGCGCAGGCTCACGGCCAGGGATTCGTTGCGCTCCTTCGCCTCACCCACCTGGATGGTCGGCAAAAGCTCCTTGAACCGCACCATCAACTGGGTGGGGGTGTGGTGGGCCAGGTGGGGCAGGGCCAGTTGCAGGGAGAGGGGATGGCCGCCCAGGAATTTCAGCAACTCTTCCAGCGGGTCGCGGCGCGGCGGGGGCAGGCTGTGGGCTTCCAGGATCGCCCCGGCCAGCTCCAGGGCATCACTCAAGGCCAGCCCGGTCAACTCCTTGCGCTGGCAATTCACCCCCGGCATAAAGGCGGTATGGGGAATCTCCGCGTTGCGGCTCGTCACCAGCAGGCGGGAGCCGTTGACGGCCCATCTGGCCCCGGCGTCCAGCAGGCGTTGCAGTTCCTCGGTGGGCAGGGGGGCATTACCACCGGGCAGGACACTCTCAAAGTTGTCCCACACCAGCAGGGTGGCCGTCTGGCGCAGGGTGTTGGCAATGGCTTCCACCTTGTCCCCGTCGTAAATCTGGAAATTATCCCCCACCAGGGCGTTGCCCAGTTCGTTAAGGACAAAATCCAGCCCCACCCCCGTCTCAAAAGAGACAAAAGCCGCCTGCCGGAACAGCCCGGTGCGTTGGAACCAATCGGCCGTCTGGGTCGCCAGGGCCGTCTTGCCCTGCCCACCAAAACCATGCAGGATGAGGATATGCCGTTTGGCGAAGGCCCGCTCCAACGCCAGCAGTTCACGGGCGCGGCCGTGGAAGCCGTGCAGGGGGGCAGGCGGGAATTGGGCGCGTTGGTTGGGGGATGGGGCGAGGGGGGGAGTGGGGGACGCGGCGACGGGGGGATGGGGCGACACGGCGACAGGGAAGGGACGAATTTCCCGCTCTTGTTGGTAGAGGGCGGGTAGGAACCAATCTTGCAGGTGCAGGGTCTTTTCTTTGTTGCCCAGTTCTCCCACCCGGACGGTGAGGCGGCGGGTATCGGCGAAGAGGCGGCGGCGGGCGGCATCCAGGGCGGTGGCGGCACTATGCCCGCGCGCCAGTTCCCCATAAAAATGGGTCGTAAAGCGGCGGGCCGTCTCCACCAACACACTGTAATTCATGGCCACCACCCCACCCACCCCGGACTCAATCAGCCGCGAAGCCACGCTGGCTAACGGGTTGCGTTCATCCGGCTGACCACTCTGGCAGGCATTCAGCACCATCAGGGGGACACCGCTCTCGTTGAGCAAGGTGCCCAACCGCTCGGCATCCACCCGATCCATCTCCTGTTTCTCATCCTCAAAAAGCAAAAAACCCAGGCCGATGGTTTTGTCGAACACCCCATGCCCATCAAAATGGACGATGTGAACGCGGGGTTGGTGGGGGTCGCGCAGGCGGGCGTCCAGGGCGTTGAGGGTCGGCGGCCGCAAAAATTCCACCTCGACCTGCTCGGGAATCTCCTGGAGAGCGTCCAGCAGTGGCCCGGCGATGGAGCGGGGGTCAATAAAACCGGCCCCATCCGGGCGGCACGTCACCATGAGGATGCGTACCGGCAGTTCAAACGGCTGGATGGGGCGACTGGTAAGCCTGCATCTTGCGCCGGATGGAGATGGGTGGGTTTTGCCGAACAGATACCCTCCTTCATCGCGCAGGAGTTCCCAGGGCAGGCGCAGGATGCGTGGTTCGGTGGTGTCAATCGTCAACACGGCATCGGCCTGGCGGCTCTCGTTGAACCGGTCAAACAGGCGCATGGCGTTGGCCGATTGCTGGAACACGGCATTGAATAACGCCTGCCCCCATTGCGGCAACTGCCCAGCGATGCCCCGCGCCCGCTCGTCGTCAATGTCGGTGGGCCAGTCGTAATATTTTTCCAGATACCAGCGAATCTGGCCCAAATCTTTGTCGCTCAGGGGGTTGGTGAAGGGGAAGGCTTCGGTTTCGTTCTCGCCAAACTTGACACTGACGGGAACAGGGGCATCAAAATCGGCTTCTTTGGGTAATCGTTGGAAACGGAGTGTGAGTTCGTTGGTCGTCATGGTTTTATTGTGGGCAAAGCTAAGAAAAGAATGGAACCGCGAAGACGCAGAGAGCGCAAAGGAGATACCCAGACCAAAGAAAATCTTTGAGTCCTTCGCGTCTTGGCGATGAAAATAGCTAGCCGGCTCACAGGATGAGGGGTGAGCAATAGAGGATGTCACAAGTTGACGGCTGGGGGAATTGTACTTGAAAGTGAAGCCGGTGGTTAACCCGGTGGGGTAAAAGATAGCAATTCTCAATTTGAGACCTTTCGTAGGGGCGGGACAGGTGGGCCCAACCCTGCCTCTTGTGAGCTGCTGGGAGCGAACGCGGTTAAGGTCATTCCTCCCGCCTGCCTCACCCTGCCTTGACCGCAACCGGGGCGAGGCAGGTGGGAAGCGAATCGTCCCGTTATTCCCCAATTCTGGCCCACCTGCCCCGCCCCTACGACAAATTCGCGCTAAATTGAGAATGGCTGGGTTTGTCTGCCCCGTGCCAGGCACTCATTGTTCAGGTGAGCCACTGTGGCCGATAATCCTTAACGAACTGGTGTAAGGTGATGGGGGGGCGTCCCAGCAATCGTTCCACTTCGTGGGTGGTGAAGGCGGACATGCCGCGCCGTGTTTGGGTGTAGAGATAGGCCATTACCAGGGCAAAGGGGAGAGGCGTGCCGCCGCGTACTGTTTGCCACACAAAAGCGGGGAGTGATGGGTTCCGGTAATGGATGGTGTGACCCAATGCCTGACTGAGAATGGCCGCTACTTCATCGTAATCTAACGCGGCCGCGCCCGTCAGATCATAGGCCTGGTTTTCATGCCCCGGCTGTGTCAGGGCCACGGCGGCCACCGCGGCAATATCACGCACATCAATGAAACTGGTCTTGCCGCGCCCCACCGGCACAAACAGCTCATGACGCTCCCGGATTTCCTGGCGGTGGGTGCCACTCAAGTTTTGCATAAAAAAGCTGGCCCGTAAAAACGTCCAGCTCATCGCCGAACTCCTCAGGTACTGCTCCACTTGATAGTGGGGCACCCGTTTGTTTTGCTCAATGCCAATCAGAGAGAGAAACACCACCTGCTCGACCCCGGCTGATTGCGCGGCCGCTAAAAAAGGCCACATTATCCGTTTCACATCGGTAATGTGAGGCGGCCGCATAAGAAACAGCCGTTTAACCGACGCCAGAGCCGGGCCAAACGTTTCTTCTTGGGCAAAATCAAAGGGGACAGCTTCTACCGAATCGCCGAACCGTTGGCGGATTTTTTCCACACTCAAGTCGGCCGCCCGGATAGCCTGCCCCTCACGTTGTAGCTGTTTCACCACTTCCGCGCCTACATTCCCCAGCGCACCTGTAATCAGAATCTTGTTCATTTTTTTGTGTCTCCTTGTCTTGACGTTATATAGACCGGTTGTTATAATAACACCATTCGCAGGCTTAAAAAAGAAGACGAATGTCATGAGTTCAGCACGTGAGGAGATATTACAGGCGACGACAGCCCTGCTCGAAAAACAAGGGAGTCATGCCACCGGTCTCAACGAGATTATTCGTGAAAGTGGCGCCCCCAAAGGTTCGCTCTATTACTATTTTCCTGAGGGCAAGGATCAGCTAGTGAGTGAGGCGGTGTTGGCGGCCGGGCAGGGAGTGGCGGCACGTATTCGCGCCAACCTGGCGGACATCGGGCTGGCGGCGTTTATCTTGCGGATTGCCGAAAATGTGGAAAGCAGTGGTTTTGCCGCTGGCAGCCCCCTGACGGCGGTGGCTATGGAGACCGCCACCACGAATGAGCGCATCAATCTGGCCTGCCGTGAAGCGTATGGCCTGCTTGTTACCGCTTTTCAGGACTATTTGCAGACCAATGGGGTGGAGCCGGGCCGCGCCCTTGAGCAGGCCACCTTTATCACCGCGGCTATCGAGGGCGGCATCATTCTGAGCCGCACCTATCACACGGCTGATCCGTTGCGAACGGTGGCCGGGCAGCTTGGTTTGCTGAGGTTTGGCGTTTTTTAGCCGGGGATTGGGAGATTGAGAGACTCAGAGACTCAGAGATTGGGAGATTTTTAGGGGTTGTGTTGATTTTTGACTAACCGTTCAGCCCAGAGACTATACTGTGCCGCTTTTAGTTACATCAACGGATTTTGAAAGGAACGGATTAAAAGCGGCCTCTGGAAAATCCGTTTATTTCTTCATCCGTTGATGTAACCCGACTGAACGCTTACATTTTTGACAAAGTTGAATCAATTTACTGTTTGTGGAGGTATGATGAAAATCGTAGTTTTTGGTGCATCCGGGGGAACCGGAATCAAAATTGTGGAGCAGGCGCTGGCGGCTGGGCATCGGGTGACGGCTTTTGTGCGTAACCCGGGAAAAGTTAATATTCAGCACCCCAATTTGCTATTTGTGCAGGGGGATGTCATGGACAAGGTGGCTGTGGAAAACGCCGTGGCCGGGCAAGAGGCGGTTATCAGTGCGTTAGGGCCGTCGCGCCCCCCGGTTCCGCGTATGATGGAAGCGGCCGCGGAAAATATCGTGGCCGCCATGCGCAAACATGGGGTGCGTCGCTTAATCTCGACCACTGGGGCAGGTGTGCGTGACCCCCAAGACCAGCCTAAACTGATTGATCATCTCATCAAAGGGTTGCTTACCCTCATGGCGGGTGCGGTCTTGCGCGACTCGGAAGCCAATGTGAACATCATTCGGGCCACCGATCTGGACTGGACGATTGTGCGTTATCCCCGTCTGACGGATGGGGCGCACACCGGTAAATATCGGGTCGGTTATGTGGGTAAAAATTCCGGCACACAACTTTCGCGGGCCGACGGGGCGGATTTTGTGTTGAAGGAGTTAAACGAACAGAAGTATGTGCGTCAGGCTCCGGTGGTGAGTTATTAGGAGGGGGAGAGGGGGCGAAAAAAGATATGGGCTGGGCTAGTAGCCTTACGCGACGGTGGCGTTTTTTGTGCTGACGTTTGGAGACTGAGAGACTAAGAGATTAAGAGATTTCCAAAGGGCGTCCGAATTTTCGCCAGAGTCGAATGACCTTATTGAGGAATGAGGAGTGTTTGTCCGGGGTAGATGGTGTCGCTGGTGAGGCCGTTGGCGCTGCGGAGAGCGGCCAAGGGTATTCCGTAGCGCCGGGCGATGAGAAAGAGGGTATCACCTCGGGCGACGATGTGAATGGTGGGGGTGATGGCCGCGGCCGCGGGGTTGGTTGCGCTCTGTAACCCGGCCAATGCTTCAGCCCCATCCGGGAAAATAGTCAAGGCCTGAACGAAGACAGGCTGGGCCTCACTGGTTTTCTGTTCATTGAGGAGCCGGTAGCCATAGTTGACATAAGCGGCATACAGCTTCGTCTTCATCTCGCTGTTGTCGGGCGCCAACGTCAAAATTTGTTCCAACAGTTGAATCACCGTCGGCCAATCCTCAGCGGTCCAGGGTGTATCCAGGCTGGCGATGAGGACATCTACTTCGCTGATGGGAATCAGTTCGGGAAGGGGGGTGGGTTCGGGAAAGACAGGGGTGACAGCGGGGAAGGGGATGTTGGTCGCGGCCGCGTCGCCCAGGGCATAGGGTGAGGTGTATAACGACAGGGTAAAGGTTAAGGTAGCCTGCGCCTCATTCTCAACCAGATTGATTTGTGTCAAGGCCACCCCAGGCCAGGTGGTCTCCTGCAATCGCCCCATGAACGATAACAATTGTGGCACATCGCCATCCACACGTAAAGCAAAAATCCGAATATCGTAAAGCTCCGTCTTGATGACCGTTTCGGCGGGCGGTTCTTGTGCTTCCAGACCAGAAATGACGACCCCGGTCTCGCTGGCGTAGCGGTAGAGATTGTCGAGAATGGTGGCGGCTTGTGTTTCAGTGAGGAATTGGCGCGCGGCCGCGTCCAGTTGCGCTTGTGTGCCAGCCAGTTGCGCTTGCAGCGCATCATTGCTGCTCGTCTGTTGCTGTTGGGTCTGGCGAACCGTCTGTTGCATGGTCACTAATTGGGTGGCCAAACCCTGACGCGTTGCCCATCGCGGCACAATGCTGGTGATGGTGAAAATGGCATAGGCAATCAAGATAAAAACAATGAAGACCAGGGCCACAACCGAGAGTAAGTTTTCGCGCAGAGAATCGCGTATGTCGTTTAAGGTATCCATGATTAACCGGATGAAAGGCGCATGACTAAGAGCTAACGGGCGGAACTGAGAATTGGAGACTAGAGACTGGAGACTGGTCTAATCTCTAGTCTCCAGTCTCCAGCAAGTTATTTAATTCGCATTCCTAACCTGGATAAACCAGAAAATTTATCCGCCGATTAACGCCGATTTTCGCTGATTAAAAAATCGGCGTTAATCCCCAAAATCTGCGGTTAAACTTCTTGCCATCTGTGCAAGAAGTTGGCTTGTAAAGTGCTAAAAGTTGTTTCGTTAGGGTGTGTTGAGTTCGACGATGATGATAAATGAGACGCCAGGACTGCCCTGAATAGGTGGTTTAGCCAGCGGGAAGGTGCGGATGGTGGTGAAGGGGGATGCACTCACGGGCTGAAACGGCGACTCGGGATAGGCGCTTATGGTTGACGGCGGAGGTGGATCAATCTGTAGGGTGACAGTCACCACCCGTTGACACAAAGAAGCCCAGGCAAAGGTCACGGTGTCCTCGTAATGGCCTGGCGGCAACCCGGTAATGTCGGGTCGCACGTTGATCCAGGCCGGGGCGGCACCACTGGTTGGCCCCACATCTAACCAGTTACTCCCGGTAGTGGCCGTCCAAGAAAGGGTACTATCGCCGGTTAACAAGACGGTTTGAGTGAGTGGATTGGGGCTTCCGGCGATGACGGGGCCAAACGTTAGCTGGTTGAGATTCAGGTAAAGAGCGGGCACTTCAACCACCCCAACATTGTAGGTCAGGCTGGGGTTGTATAGTTGCATTTTGTTCGTGACGGTGACGAGAGCTGTGCTGTCAACGGTGGCCGGGAAACAGACGGATGAAGCGAAGTTACCGGTTCCCGGCGGGGCGTAATCATCATTTTGCCATTGGTTGCCTTCCAGACCCGCCTGCAAGAAGGTATCCACACCCAGGGTCAAGTTGGCCGTCGCCACCTGATAAAACCGCCCAGCTTTGGTAATGAACTGCACCCGATCCACATCCCCGGCGGGGTAAAAATTATGCAGTTGTGATTCACCCACGATAATCGTAGCCGGTGTACCCTCATCTGGTTCATAGGCATCGCGCAGGTCGGGGGTGCTGGTGATGGTGGGGGTGGCGGTTGGTTGGGGTGGCGTGGTGGCGGTGGGGCCAGGAACTGTCGTAGGCACGGGCGTCAACACAACTTCTTGGACGAATAGCTGATAGGTCATCTCTGGCCCAAATTGTCCCCGATTGGTGATCTGAACAAATATCGGAATGTCGCCGCCCGGTACCTGGAAGATCATTTCTGAAGCCAGGGTTCCCGGTTTGCTGTCGTCATTGGTCAGGACAATATCGCCGATGGTGACGCTGAGGAAGGTGTCTACCCCCGGAGCCAGGCCAGCCGTGGTGATGGCGTAGGTGCGGCCGCTTTTCGCCAGAAAAGTGCTGTTATCCACGTCGAAGGTGGGATAGAAGTTGTGGGCTTGCAGTTGGCCCACAAAAATAGGTTTAGGCGTGATGTCATCCGGTTCAAACGCATCTTTGGGGTTGGCGGTGGGAATAACCGGAACCGAACCGGAACCACCTGTGCCCGATGTGCCGCCACTGCTCCCTGGGGTGGGGGTAGGTAAGGGAGCGACGGTGGGTGAGGGGGTAACGGTGTGGGTAGGGGTAAGCGTAGCCGTGGCCTGGGGCGTGGGCAAGAGGGCGATGGATTGCACGATGACCCGCTGGAATTGGCCTGAGGCTTCTAGTTGTTGGGCATAAGTGATAACGGCGGCATCGTTCGCGGCCGCGCCGGTAATCGTCAGCCGGTTCTCTGTTTGGGTGAGACCGGTGAGGGTGAGGGGGCCGGTCTGGTAATTGTTGATAGCGGCGATAACCGCGGGCCAGTCCGTTTGCTGGTTGTCTAGATTGGCTTGAATGGCGTCAAGCTGACCCGCTTCTTCGACGACCTGGTTGACCTGAGTTTGGATGGCTTCGGTGGTGAGATCGGGGGTGGGACCACTGACCAGGGCCAGTTGGGCCTGGTCGAGTTCACTTTGCAGTTGGTTGGCGTTGGCGCCAATCGCGGCCGCGACCAGATAAAGTGGCACGAACAGCATGAGCAAGCCAAACATAATGAGCCAGAGGATCAGCGGTCGCCGGGAGGGGGTGGATGGCTGAGTTCGGGCTAAGACGCTGTCTATATCGAGGGAATTACGGACGGTCACTACGACACCTGCGGTAATTTTTTGGCTTTTTTTGTGTAGCAAAAAATTATTTTTTGTGGATGTTTATTTGCCCATCATAATAGGACATATCACACTATAACGAGGGATCAGGGGTTATAACAAGCAAAGAAACGTGAATTCTGAGGGGTTCCCGTGACGGGGTGCTCTAGGATAGGGGAAGTGAGGGGAACTCAAGGAACTCAGGGGAACTGGGGGGAACTCGGGGGGACACGCCAAGTTTTCATTCTTATCCGTGTTATTTCCTATCCGTGTTTTCTTACTCAGCCCTCAGCCCTAGTTGGAAAGGGGGGTGGGGTTTTTTGGCGGCTGACGGCATTACCGGAAAAGTAACGCCAGGAATACGCCCAGGCAGAGGAAGGGGCCGTAGGGAATTTGGTGGTGGCGGCTATAACCACGATGGAGCAGGAACGCGGCCGCGAGGCCACCCAGTACTACGCCGAACAATAAGGGAAATAACACGTCAGGAAAACCAAACAGGCAACCAATGAGGGCCGCCAACTTGACATCGCCACCCCCAAGCTGACCGGGACGTAACCAGGCCACCAGGGCGAAGGTGGTAAAGGCCAGCCCCCCGCCCAAGATAATAACGTTGGCGGATTGGGAACCGAACCAGAGTTGACCCAGTAGGGTGAGGAGTAGGGCCGGGTAGAGGAGCCGGTTAGGGATGAGCCGATATTTGCCGTCTATGAGGGCGATGAGGAGAAAAAAGAGGGTGATGGGGATATTGATCCAGTCGCCCTGGTGGGCGAAGTAGGGGGTGATGAGGGCAGAGAACGCGGCCGCGAACCATCCCCATTTTGCTGAGCGTGTTGTGCCAGAAGGGGATTTCACCATCTGATCGCTGGCCCGGTTGGTCAGCCACCCTGCTCCTGCTCCGGCGATGGCTAGAAAAATAAGTGTTAGCGTTGTCATGGTTGATAACTGTCAAGAAAAAGGGGGTCTTTAGGATTTCGCGGGGTTCGTCTAAATGGGATGGCGGGACTTGTGCCTGCCAGGTCGAGGGCAACCACAAGGGTTGCCCCTACGACGGTATCAACCCCTTGAAACCTTGAAGACCCCATTTTATGTTGAGGCGCCATTTTGTTGGTGTAGTTGTTGGCGTATCTGTTCGGCCAGCCGCATCAATTTTGTGACGTCTACCTCGTCTGTACCCTTCAGTAAAACATCAAAATGGGCCGTTTTTTCTTCGTCGTCAAAGACAGCGCTGAGCAGTTCCTGAATGCTGTCGGTCACGTCTATGAGTAATTTTTCCGCGTTGGGTTGTTCACCAGCGGTAAGCTGACCGTCGGGACGTGTGCCTGCCAGGGGTTGGGCGGTCACCTGGGTGGTGGGCAGTGCCTCGGCTGTTACCTGGGGTCCGGGTTTGGATGTCTGGGTGGTGGCTCCGCCCGCGGCCGCAACACCACTAGCGCCACCCCCATCCGTTTGTGATTCGGCAACGGGGGGTTGAGCCGGATCACTATCTGCGGCCGCGTTCACCGCTCCTTCTTCGGAGATTCCACCGCCATCCCTGGTCGCCACGGCTTGGGTCTGCACTTGAGCTGCGGCCGCGACCATTGCTTCTTCTTCGTCGGCCAGGCGTTGGGCTTCTAATTGGGTGGCTCGGGCCTGTTGCCAGGATGGGTACAGGGCCAAACCCACGGCCACACTGAGCAGGATCGCGGCCGCGACGAGGGTCACGATGATGACCTTTTGGCCCAGAATCAGGTCCAGAAAAGTGACATTGACCTGGGGTAAGGTCAGCGCTTCTCGCAAATTGTTGAGCCTTTGTTGCGCGGCCGCGTCGGGTGTCTGCTGAATCATTAAAGCGATTACCTGGGTCAACGCTTCGTTATCCCAGCCCGTGAGCCGTTCCTGCATCACCGCCACGTCACCCGTCAGGGCGTAACCTTCGGCCACGGCGGCCAGATAAGCCCGTTGCCCATCTGGTGACAGTTGCCAGGGATCAACATTGATCCATTGAATGGGCCATAACCACCAACCCAGCACGAACCAGCCCAGAATGACGCCCAGGGTAAAGAGGAGAAAAGACCAGAAACGCGGCCGCGGTTTGTTACGTTCGTGAGCCATCATAGATTCCTATGGAACAAGGATTAAAAAACCCAGGGAAAAAAAAGGGGGGGCCCCCTGCCTTTCCCCCCCCCCGGGGGGGGGGGGGGGGGGGGGCCCCCCCCCGCCCCCCCGGGGGGGGGGGGGGGGGGGGGGGGGGGGGGGGGGGGGGTGGGGGGGGGGGGGGGGGGGGGGGGGGCCCGCGGGCCGGGGGGGGGGGGGGGGGGGGGGGGGGGGGGGGGGGGGGGGGGGGGGGGGGGGGAAAAAAGGGGTGGGGGGGGGTTTTTTTGCAGACTGAGGTGGGCGAAACACTAAACCGTCAGCAGGCGGGCCACCAGCGGGGGAACCACCCAAAAACTGACACCGGACATGAATAACAGCACCGATAAATAGAGCGCCAGCTTGAATTTATACCCCCCATCGCTGGCGACAATGGCTAGGGCACTAACAACCGCTAACAAAACCACCATCATGATGGTAATCACATCCAGAAATTGCATTTGGGCCTGGCTGAAGTTAGCCATAGGCATAGCCAGATTCTGGGCGACGGCATCGGCATCTTCGGGGTTGATAGCCGACTGCATGAGAAGCAGGAAGTTGTGGATGATCTCCAGCACGAACACCATGAGAGCGGCCACAACCACGTGCATGACCATCGTTAGCCAGGAGAAGGTGGCGACGACGGTGCGCCGTTTGGCCCGGAGCATGGCCGTGCGTGAAGCAAACAGGGAACACAAAAAGCCCACTCGTTCCGGATCGCCGCCCAGCCGGATTGATTCATAAAAAATGCCGATGGATTGCCGCACCAGTTGACTGCCCGTTTCATAACCAAATTTTTGCCAACAGATAGTAGGGCTGGCCAGGGCTTGCAGCCTGGTGCTTAGCCGCTCAATGTCACTGTGAAGAACCGGGAACGAGGTAATATCTGTCCGGGCCAGGGCTTCGCGGAGCGTAGAACCGGTGGAGGTAGCCATACCACCCAGAGAGCGCAGAAAGGAGCTAATTTCGGCATCTTTTTTGGTAATGACTTCATCGGCCCGATAGCTAAGGAGGCCAAGAGGGAATAGGATCGCGGCCGCGCTGATGAGCACCCACGACCGGCTCACCCCCAAAACAATCAGAGCCACAGTGACCAGGGCCGTTACCGGGATCAATATCCGCCCCCAATTCAGCGTTTGTCGCTGTTGGGCTGAACCCACCGCCGAGGCTACAACGATTTCTTCTTGGGGAGCGGCGCGTGATAACACCCAGGCCCCAAAGAAGCCCACGACAATCGAGGTGGTGATAAGACCAGCGATTGTTCCCATCCCCATCTGGTAAATCATCGTGGATACCAGGTTGATGATGACGATGAGGGCGACCGAAACGATAATGGAAGAAAAAGCGTCCGACCATTTTTTTAACGATTCCAAATCTCGCTCGTAGGTGTTGCTGTAATTGTCTCCCTGCACTTCGGCTTCGCGGGCCAGAAAGGTGGGCAATGGTTCACCGGAGCGCATGGCATCGGAGAGGCGCAGCAGGAAACTTTTCACCTCATCGGAAGGGGCTTTGTCGGCGATGCCCCGGCAGGCTTCGGGGAAGTCGTAACGGAGTTCGTTGACGAGCGTATTGATGGCCTCGAAATATTGAGCCGCTGGCGAGCCGGATTGGGCCGCCAGTTCAAAGGTTTTACTGCGTGATATGCCCGCGGCCGCGGTCGCCGACATATACGTCAGTTGATAAAACATTTCAAAAGCCGATACATCCTTAAACTTATAGGAGTTTTTGCCGGTGCGCTTCGGCAAGTATTTGGAAGAAGTCATCAAAACCACGTATTCCTTTGCTCTTGTGGAGCCGTTCAAACACTTTCGCCCGGCGTTTCAGTTCCGTGTAAATCATCTTGCGTTTGTGGGGCGGAATGCCCCGTTTCAGGGCAATGCGCTCTTCCAGCAGGAAACTGTTCATGTAGCCGGGAAACTCAAACGTATCGTTGGCCGGATTCCAACGGAACGCTTCCAGGAAAGAAAAACTTTCGCTGTACGGGTCATAACCGATAATCTCGTTAATGCTGAGGATGCGGCGGGCCATTTTTTTGTTGTTCAGCTTCACGGCCGCCTGAACTACCGCCAAGTTGAGGTTGTCAATGTATGTTTTGGGGATGTTTATGGGATCACCCGTCAGACGTTGGATCAGCTTTTCCACGGAAGCGGCGTGGAAGGTAGACATGACGCCGTGCCCGGTTTGCATGGCCTGAAAGGCGATGCGCCCTTCTTCACCCCGGATTTCACCGATGATGATGCGATCAGGCCGTTGGCGTAGGGCGGCTTTGAGCAGATCAAACATGTTCACACTGCTACCTTTGGCCTCCCGCCCCATGTCGCGGGTCACCTCCCGAATCCAGTTCTTGTGGGGCACAATCACTTCCGGGGTATCTTCAATGGTGACAATCTTGGCATCCGGCAAGATGAAGGTATTCAGGGCGTTGAGGGTGGTCGTTTTACCAGAGGCGGTGGCTCCTACCACAAACAGGTTCATGCCATCTTCCAGCATGAGCGACAGGTAAGCCGCCATGGTGTAATCCAGGGTGCCGAACTCGATAAGCTCCAGCACGCTGGTGGGTGAGCCGCCAAATTTACGGATGGTGAAGTTGCTGCCCCGTTTGGAAATCTCTCGCCCGTAGACGATGTTGATACGGGAGCCATCCGGTAACATGGCGTCTACGATGGGATTACGCACGGTGACGGGGCTTTTGATCCACTCACCCAACCAAACCACAAAATCGTCGAGCTGATCCATGCCTTCAAAGCTGATGGTGGTTTGTAGGCTCTTGAAGATTTTGTGCTCAACAAAGATGGCCCCCACGCCACTGCAACTGATGTCTTCAATGTATGGGTCAAGGAGGAGGGGCTGTAATGGCCCCAGCCCCACTTTGTCGCGCAGAATGCGGTAACGAATGGCTTCAAGCTGTTGCAGGGTGACGTAGATTTTTTCTTGTTTTTGTTTACTGGCGGAAGGTTTGCCGCCGCGGCCGCTGACCACGGGTGGTTGGGTGGTGCAAATCTGGTCAATCAGCTTGAGCAAGACCTCTTTCTTTTCCTCTTCATCTTCCACCTGCCCAATATCTTCGGCCCATTCCATCAGCCGTTCTTCAATGAGGGGCATCATCTCGTCCAGATTGGTGAGAACGGTTGGTTCAATAGACACATAATGATCCCGCGCCGCTACCGCATCCGGGTAAACATGAACATACAGCCCGTTGTTGATGGGATAAATGAGGTTGCGCTTTTCCATCGTTTGCATTTTGCGCGACAGTTGCGGGTAATAGGCGGGTATGCCGATTTCCCCAATGGGGACATGGTGCATGTATTCGGCCAGGAATTCCGTCTGCGCACAGGCCTCGCGCAAGAGGGGTGGCAGAATGGTCTGCAAACTGCAACCGGGGCCATGATTACATTGGCTTTGCTGATGGAGTGTAAAAGGTAGAACTGTTTGCGCCATACTGTTTCCTCTGTGTAAATCCGTGTTCCAATAGTCTTGTGTCCGGTCGGCGTCACCGGCCGGCCCCTCCTGGGGGGGGGGCCGGACAGATACTAACCTTTGACCTTATTCACCGGAATAACCCGCATCCCCCATCCCGGTTCAACTTCAAAACTAACGATATTGCCAGTGGTTTTGTCGGCTCCGCGCACTTTGGTAACTTCCAGGGTTTTGACCAGCTTCTTGCCGACCTCTTCGGTGCGTAGTTGCAGGTGGGCATCACAGAGCGAACGAATTCGCACCAGGAGTTCGCCACTTAGGGCGTGAGAATGCAGAATAATGATGATGCTACTGCCTCGGGCGCAAAGGCGTTTGCATTCTTCAAAGTAGCCCAAAACTTCTTCAACGGTAGATTGGCCCACCGCCAGGGTGAGGGAATCTACGATGAGCATGTCGCGCCCGGTTTCGCAGCGCATCGCCTGGATCAGGCTTTCCGGGGCTTGTTGACCCAGCCGGGCCATTTCTACCGGGTAGATGTGAGCTTTACCGAGTAAGACAAAGTCCAGGATGTCCAGGTCTAAACTACGCATCTGTTTAACCAGACTCTTGACGCTATTTTCGCTGGTAAAGAGGGAGAGGGTGAAGCCATCGTTGAGCGACCCCCACATCATCTGTTGGGTGAGAACGGATTTACCCGCGCCGGAGCTTCCTTCAATGAGGGTGAGCGAGCCGAGGGGAATGCCACCCCCCATTTTGCTATCTAGTTCACCGTTGCCAGAGGACATGACATTTTTTTGCGGCTCTTTGCGCCCCAGGAGAGGCAGAATGCGGGTGATGAGGTCGGTTGCTTCAAAGGGTTTGACCAGGTAATCATCGACCGGGGAGTCACTGCCGATGGTGAGATGGTCGAGATGGCTCTCACTGACGAGCATGACGAGGGGAATTTCGGCGGTTTCGGGGTCGGCGCGTAGGTAGCGGGCCACTTCTTCGCCGGTCATGCCGGGTAGGAACATGTCGAGGATGATGAGTTGCGGTTTTTCGGTGATGGCGAGTTTGAGACCCTGGGCGTCGTCCGCGGCCGCGACAACTTCATACCCTTCTTCCACCAGAATACTCTCAGCCATCTGGCGCAAACTACGATCATTCTCGATAAGTAAGATTCGTTTGGGCATGATTGATTCCTAACCTGAACAAGCCAGAACCAAAAAGAAGGAACACAGAGGGTCACAGAGATGATACAGAGATACACAGAGTTTTAAGAATGAATAGGCTGGGCTTTTTCTCTGTGAATCTCTGCGCTTCCTCTGTGCATCTCTGTGTAACCGCTTTCGTGCTCACTGTACAAGAATTTGACTCGTTGCTAACCACTCCAGAGCAATGTTTCCACCCGTTTGAGCAACAGGGTGGCCTGCACCGGCTTAGAGACAAAATCGGCTGCGCCAACGGCAAAACCATGCATCTGTTCGGTTATGGCTAACTGGCCCTCTGGGGTGCGTTCATCTACTTGCCCTCTGGCGGTCAACATGAGCACCGTAATATTGGCTGTGGCCGGGTTAGCCTTGAGTTGTTCGCACACCTCATAGCCATTTAGTCCGGGCATCATGATGTCCAAAATGATGAGAGAGGGTTGGAGTGTACGGGCCAGGGTAAGCCCAGCTTCGCCGTCGTAGGCGGTGTGAACAGCGTAGCCGTGCCGTTGTAGTACCTGGCTCAGAAGGCTGACGACAATCTTGTCATCATCAATAATCAGGATTTGGGGTGACATTTGTTTCTCCGCTGGGCTTTTACGCCGCCCATTTCTTTCCTCGTTTCATCGGCTAAAATGCATAGATGTGCCGACGCCGTTGCCGGTAGTAATGTTGACCAGGTTGGTCGTGTTAGGCCCAACGGGGGGCAGAAGGCGCAACCGGATCAACATTTCTTCGCCAGGATTTAAAATGCCTGGCTCATAAAACTCAGGTGCGACCGCGGCCGCGTCGCTGTACAGGCCGATCACGCTCCATTCCCCTTGGCTGGTTCACCGGTTATAGGTGTGATCCACTCAACTCTGTAACTACCGGGGGCAGTGTAATATTGCACGATGACGTCCCAGGTATGGAAATCCATCAGACGGGTGTCGCCATCATTGCGTAAGGTTAGCTCTACAACAGACCCCGAACTCTGGCTGGTGGCAATGAGCGGTGTCAGATCGGTGTGCATTTGTTCACGCATACGGATTTGCACTTCCTGCCAGCCCACGCGCAACGTCTCTTGCGCTTCCAAATAGCCATGAAAGGTTGTCAAGACGGCAAAGAGAATCAGGGCGATGATGATAAAGGTGGTCATGATGTTTTCCATAGTCAGTTAAGCGGTGCGGTCGGGCTTTTGGTTTGTAATTTGGTGTGTGTTAGGCCCGATTTAGATGGGAGTTTAGCGTAATAAGCTTCCAAGGTTTGGATGTCAAGTGATTAAGAGAGGTACAAACCTTCGGAAGGTCCTGTTAATTTTCGACAATGCCGGGTTATTGACTAAAAATATATTCATCGCTGGTGCCGTTGGGGTGGTGAGTTTGATGAGGTAACGACCGGAAGCCAGGGGTGCGCCGTATTGAATCGTGATTTTGAGGGTGGCGGTGGGTGTCCACGCGGCCGCGTTCTCTAATTGCCATGACCAGTAAGGGTAGCCCGCGGCCGCGTCCACATGGGGTATCCGGCTAAAATTTCCTTCCGGCCCAAAAAACAGGTCAATCTGCTCCAGGGCTATCATCCGCACCGAACCGACATTTTTCACCCAGATAAAAACATCGAATGTGCCATTGTTGTTGCTATCCTGCCACCAACCATCGCTATCCAGCTCACTAGCCACATGGATGATGCTAATCTGGCTGAGAAGTTGCTCGTTGGCATGATTGGTCATACTGGCCATGGCATCATTGCTTTCGATGATGGCCGGGTAAGCCGCGTTAAACAACAAAACACCCATCACCGTACTAATGACAATGAGCATCGTCGTCATAATAGCTTTGTCCATAATCTAGCTCCTGGGAAAATAGTGCTGAGTGCTGAGTGCTGAGTGCTGAGTGCTAGTGCTGAATGCTGAATGCTGAGCTGGCTCCGGGCTTCGGTGTCGAGGAGCTGGTTGAGTTGCTGGAGCATATCCGCACCCTGACGCATTTCCTCGTCGTTACTGTACAGGGTAATGAGTTCGTTTAAGGTGTCGTGAATTTGGGGCGTAATACCGGACGCGGCCGCACGCAAGGCCAAAATCTTGCGCGTCCGTTCGCCCCCTACCTGACCCACACTCTCGGCTACCCAGGCCGCCAGGGCCGCAAAGTTGTCTGGGCCAGTCGCTAGGGGAGTCGTTGGGCTAGTCGAGGCCGGGTAGAACGTAAATCAGCCAATGAAATCTGTCGTACCAGAGGAGTGGGGGCGGGATGATGGATGGTCCTGATAATTTGTTTCAGCCAGGTGACTTTTCTCTGCGTTCCCGTACCTATTTCCGTTTCCATTTCCGTTGCCGTTCGCTGTCCCCTCATCTGATCTCAGGGCCGGATGGTAACGGAGCAAAACCTGTTCCTGAACATCCAGAAGCGTTTTCTGAATCTGGTTCTTTAAGATTTTCATCTCCTGCTCCAAAGTCTTAACCCTTTGTTCCATGTCCACAGCACCCTCTCTTTATCGTTTGTTAATGTATTCGTGTATTGGCAAGGTCTGATGGAAATAAGTGCGACCACGACGGAAGACCAATAACTAATACACCCACAACTCTTTCGTTAACAGAAGTTTGGCCGGGCTGATTCAGCCCGGCCAAATTATTTATTGCCTATTACCGCATTGCTGATTAATGCAGGTCCATTACTGCGTCGAAGTAAGCGGGGGTCGTGCGTTGGATGGTCAAGGCCGCACCCTTGGGGGGTTTCATTTCCAGAGAAAAGGCCGTGTTGATGCCCAAGGCGTTGGTTAAACTCGCGACGTCTACTGTGATTTCGACCAATTCCCCTTTGTCTAACAGTTCGTCACCATCGTTGCTAACGATCCAGTTGGTTGTCCAGGTCATATCATTGTTAAACTGGGTTGAATCCACATAGTTGATGACCATCACCGGGCTGGTTGTGTTCAAATCTATCGGTTCACCACCAACCACGTTGCCAATCGTGAAAACAATTTCGTTCAGTTCAGCCAGGGCTGTGCCGGTGACACTTGCCGTAGCGATGAGCGAACCTTTGACTTCCATCGAAGATTGCACTTCGGCCAAACCAGCGTACACAGCTTCTTTGCCTCGTTCAGTTGAAAATGTACCAGCCGACAGAATGGTGAAGGCGAATACGGACGCTACAACGATAAAGGCGATCAAGATGATGGCTGTTTCTAGGGCGGTGATACCCGCTTCATCCCGATGCAGATTATGGAAAAATTTGTTACCGTTCATTTTTGCTCCTTATAGCAAGTCTTAGGTTGTACACAATTTTGCTCGGGGTCCGATTTGTTTGATTGTTGTTTCAATTCTTTCCCGTTGCGTTATATGCTTACTTTACATCTAATTTTGCTTGCAGAGCGTTTGTTTTATGCGAGTCTTGCGTGAGGGTATTGTGAGGGTCTGGGATGGAGACTGTGGGTACTCAAAAACTGTTTCCTGACCTATCTGTTGGAGCCAGCATATAACCCATCCGGCCTATGGTCCGTAGGAAGGCAGGATTCTGGGGTTGGGTTCGATTTTGAGACGTAGGTTTTTGATGTGCCAACGGGTCAGGCTGGGATCGGCTGTGCCCGGTGCATAAGACCATACTTCTTCCAACAATTCCTGACTGGAAAAGGGGCGGTTGGGATGGATCATCAAATAGTAAAGCAAATCAAACTCGGCAGGAGTGAGTTGGATAGGGGGACCATCTTGGTAACGCACCCAGCAGGCTTGTAAATGCAAGGTAAAAGGTCCAACGGTCAGTTGGGTATTCGGCTCTTCCGGCCCATGATCCCGTCGGCGCAATAAAGCCCGAATGCGTGCTTTTAGTTCTTTGGCCTGAAACGGTTTGCTGAGGTAATCATCAGCACCTTCGTCCAAACCAGCGACACGCTCATCAAGGCTGTCACGAGTGGTGAGGAAGATGATAGGCACTTGGCGCAGAGTGGTATTGGCATCCAGGCGCAGGCGGCGGCAGAACTCCAGACCGTCCATCCAGGGCATGTTGACATCTAAAACGATGAGGTCGGGCTGAGTGTGGTGAGCGGTTTGTAACCCTTCGACCCCGTTGGCGGCCGTGATGATTTCATACCCTTCCCGGCTCAGGCTGGCCCGGAGACTGCGTACTAGTTCATGGTCGTCATCTACAAGCAAAATGCGGGTAGGGTTCATTGGAGAACTCCTGGGAAAATAAGTTTCGAGTTTCGAGTTTCAGGTTTCAAGTTCTGAATTCCCACTCGCAAACTCGCTATTTTCATTCCTCTTGGTGCGCCCCGCTCATGGGGAACTCCTGTGGAAATGTGTGGCAAGGTGCCAGGGTGACAGGCGGTGAGTAGCGAGTTCCTAGAGTTTCTCTGAGTTCCTCTAATTTTCATCCATCTCCCCGCTCATGGGGAACTCCACCGTAAAGATGGCTCCCTGGGGTTGGTTGGCTGTTGTGTAAATGCGGCCGCGATGCGCGTCCACCACCATGCGGCAAAAAGCCAAACCCAGCCCCACCTGTTGCACGTCTCGTCGCCCGGAAGCGACGATCTGGAATTTGTCGAAAATGATCTCCCGGTGCTCTGGGGCAATACCTGGCCCTTCGTCACTCAGATCAAGGCGGATATGGTTGGGGCGCGGCCGCGTTACCTGTAACACAACCCTGCCCCCAGTCGGTGAAAACTTGAGCGCATTCATCACCAGATTGTCTAACACCCGTTGCCATAGGGGAGCATCCACCAGCATGATCAGGGGCTGTTCGGGTACAAGCAGCGTCAAGTAAATCCCTCTTTGTTGAGCCAACGGAGCATAATTCTCGTACACCAGGCGAACCGTTTTATTCATATCTACCGGGGTCCTCTGCAGAACGAGTTGACCATGCTCCATCTTGGCCATCATCAGCAGATCCGTAACATAAGAACTAAGTCGGTTTACTTGAGTCGTAATGGCCTGAAAGGCTTCACTTCCCTCAGGTGCAACCGCTGGAGCTAACAAATCGCAGTAAACATTCAACGTGGTGAGGGGACTACGAATGTCGTGCATGATCATGTTGGCCAGGTCTTCACGTAATTGCAACGTAGTCTGTAACTCATCATGCCGCTGTTTAATACGTAGCATGGAACGGACTCGTGCTCTTAGCTCCATCCCATTAACCGGTTTATGAATGAAATCGTCGGCCCCGGCATCCAGACCCCGTACCATATCCTCTTTGCTGTCCAGCGCTGTCACTAAAACGACCGGGATGTACTGCTGGCCCATCGGCGGCGAAGTGCAGATTATAGCCCTGGCGTAACAGGAGCATCTCCATCGTTTGCCGGGCGTGGGCATCATCATCAACAATGAGGATAAGGGGTGTTTGGGACACTAATTTTGTCCTTGATTCTTCGTCGAAAACGGAGAAGTTATTTCTGCACGTAAGCGTTCAGTCCCTCTGGTGAAACAACCTTCCGAAGGTTTCGTTAGAGTTATTGACCAGTGGAACCAACCTTCGGAAGGCTGAACGGTTACCCTCTGGTGAAACAACCTTCCGAAGGTTTTGCTAGAGTTAATGACCAGTGGAGCAAACCTTCGGAAGGCTGAACGGTTACTTCTGCACAATCATTGGGCGAATTGCCTCAACCGTGGCAATCAATTGTCTTAAAACGACGGGTTTGCTTAGATATTCATTGGCCCCAGCGGCTAAACAGCGTTCACGGTCGCCAGGCATAGCCAGGGCGGTGAGGGCAATGATGGGTATCGTCGCGGTTCTGGTTTCCTGACGTAGGCGTTGGATGACTTGTAGACCATCGGTGTGGGGCATCTGAATGTCCATCAGGATGACATCAGGCAGGAGAGTAGGCACGATGTCTAAGACTTCTTGGCCGTTGCGGGTGACGATGACCTGATACCCTTTGGCGGTGAGGTAGCTGACGTAGGTCTGAACATTCGCTTCGTTGTCTTCGGCCAGTAGGAATAGTGCCGGATAGGGGGGTGGAATAGGACGGGATGGATGATACCGCGGCCGCGTCTCCAACCTTCATTTCTTCTTGCCAAGGAGCGACACGGTGAATCGGCTTCCTTGTCCCGGTTCACTCTGCAAGGCACACTGCCCTGATGTAGGCGGGTCATGCGATACACAAGCGACAACCCCAGCCCGGTGCCCCCGTATTCACGAGCCAGACGGCTATCCAATTGCATAAAAGGTTGAAAGAGTCGGGGTATGTCCGCGGCCGCGATGCCAATGCCCGTATCCCAGACGGTGAAGGCCACCCTGGTTTTATCCAGGCTGGCCTGCACATCTAGCCCAATCTGGCCGCCTGAAGGGGTAAACTTCACCGCATTACTCAGCAAATTAACTAAAATTTGCTTCAAACGGCGTTCATCTCCGGCTATAACGGACACATCCGGGTCCAGATTCAACGCCACAGACAACTGTTTTTTGTGGGCTGACTGTTGCACCAGGCGCAGACTGGCCTGACACAAATCTGGCACGAATACGGGTTCAATATCCAGCACCAATTGGCCCACCTCGATTTTGGATAAATCCAAAATATCGTTGATGAGGGTGAGTAAATGGCGGCCGCTTTCTTCAATATGATGGAGTGAATCCAACTGTTTTCGGTTTAGTGAGCCGTATACTTCTTCCTGCAACGCTTCCGACATGCCCAAAATGGTGTTGAGCGGGGTACGCAGTTCGTGGCTCATATTGGCCAAAAATTCATCTTTGAGACGGGCGGCAGGCCAAGTTCGTCATTGGCGGAGCTGAGATCGGCGGTACGCTCGGCGACACGTTGGGCCAGAAGAGATCGTTCGGCTTGTAAAGCGGCTTCAGCCTGAAGCCGTTCACTGATTTCCTGGCGAGCCTGTTCGTACAGTTGGGCGTTGCCGATGGCCGCGGCCGCAGGGCCAGATAACAAAGTAAGTATGCCCAAATCATGGTCATCAAATTCTCCATCCGCCTTGTTCATGGCCTCAATGGCCCTAATGTTTCTCCCTTCAGTTTGAGCGGTACACAGAGTACTGATTGGGCCGTGAACTGGCTGGCCTGGTCGAAGCCAGAAAAGTGGCGCTGATCCCGTTTTGGCATCGCCCACGAGCAGTGGTTGACCGTGTTGGGCCACCCAGCCCACAATGCCTTGCCCTAGAGGGAGCCGTTTGCCCAGGACATATTCAGAAGCTTCGCCGGATGCGGCCGCGAACCACACCTCATCCGCCGCCCGATCTACCAGCACCACCGAGGTCGCCGCCACCTTCAACAAGCGGGTGGCTTGGGCCGTCACCACGGTCAATATCGTCGCCAAATCCAGTGACGAAATAACCGCCTGACTGATTTCATGGAGTGTTACCATCTCTTCTACCCGCTGTTGCAATATTTCATGAAGCCGATTGCGCTCCTGGCGCTGGGCCAATTCAGCCGCCTCGGCTCGCTGCCGCTCCGCAATTTCTTGTTGTAAAAATTGATTAGCCTGCTGTAATTCGGCGGTACTGCGGGTTGCCTGACGAAAAATGGTAATGATGCTGGCAATTAACCCGGCTAATACCAGCAGGTAACTGAATATTTTTAACCCCATAGCTAGCTCAAAATAGGCATCAAACAGTTGGGCCGAATAAAAAAGGAAAAACGCCTGGCGGCAAAAAGCCAGCAACAAAGCCAGAATCAGCCAATATTCAAAGGCATCATGTTGCCAATGTCCTTTGGCCAGATAGCTGACTAAGGCCCACAAGTAAAAGGTGGTAGAGATGATCAACTCAATCCTTGCCAGAATAGAGGGTCGTTATGGGTGAACGGCGCAAGCACAAAGAGAAGGACATTGGCCATGGTCAGACCTGCGATTAACAAAAGAGCCGTGAGCTGTTCATCCGACCGGTCCAACCCGTTTCGACTTCGCGCCGCCAGGTTAACCAGCTCCCAAATATGAGGATGGAGAAAATGGTGGAAGCGTTCCAGACCCAACAGGGGGTGAAAGGTGAGGCTGGGGAACATGGTCGTCAGGAAGGGGTTGACGACCAGGGCATG
>JADJUV010000019.1 GCA_016716885.1 Candidatus Trichofilum aggregatum
GTTGATGACCTGCATCCTCAAACACCCTGAACTGCAAACCGTCTACCGCTGGTTTCTCCTCACCCGTGACGCCCACGGCCTGTATGAACAATTCGGCTTCCACAACGCCGACAACCCAGAGAAGTATATGGAGCGAGTCGTCTAGCAGTAGGCTAAACTGATTCGGTAAGGGGTTAAAAAATGAGTACACAAAAAACAATCTGGATAGCCGCGGCCGCACCGACTCCCATTGGTCCCGTCTGGTTGGCCTTGTCAGAGCGGGGGTTGGTGGCGGTGTCGTTGTGGGATGATGAGGCCAACTTCCGGGCGCGGGTGGCTGAGTTGACCGGGGGTGAGGTGGTGAGCGATGAGGAGAAGACGGGGGACGCGGCCGCGCAAATCATCGCCTACCTCAACCATGAACGCCAAACCTTTGACCTGCCCATCGATTGGTCTGTCCTCTCCCCATCCCAGGCCGAAATTCTGCATCGCGTTTACGCCATCCCTTATGGCGAGAAACGCAGCTACGGCGACATCGCTCGCGAACTGGGCAAACCGGGCGCCGCCCGTGCCGTTGGCCGCGCCAATGCCACCAACCCCATGCCCCTTGTCATCCCCTGCCATCGCGTCCTGGGTAGTGA
Source organism: Candidatus Trichofilum aggregatum (assembly GCA_016716885.1). Lineage (GTDB taxonomy): Bacteria > Chloroflexota > Anaerolineae > Promineifilales > Promineifilaceae > Trichofilum > Trichofilum aggregatum. The sequence goes on from JADJUV010000019.1 coordinate 621, forward strand.
CGGCAAACTCCACGGCTTTTCCGCCCCAGGGGGGCTGGAAACAAAAGCCTGGCTCCTGCGCCTGGAAGGAAGCTGGCTGATTTAGTCAGAAAATGAACCACAGATGACACAGATTTTCGCAGATAAAAACAACTCTGTGTTCATCTGTGAAATCTGTGGATAAATCTTTTCTGGCTTGTCCAGGTTAGGATTGGTGGGTGGTGATATGACTTTCCAGTAACGTCAGTAAATCAAAGTTGCCTTCAAAAAGCTGGCGAATACGGGCCATGACATAGGGGATGTGACTGCCTTCACGGCGATAGAGGATAGCCATCTGGCTTTGGAAGAAGTAAGGGGAGACTTCACGGGCGGGGGTCAGGCAAAAGTAGGAGTCAAAATTGCATACCTGCCAGGCTGAGTTGAACACGCGACTGTTGGCCGTATCGCCTAACGGGAACAGAAAAACAACGATGTGGGGGTGCAGGTTCAGGACGGTGTTGAGTAGTTCGGGCAGGGTGAAGGCGATGTCGTCATCTACACCGAGCATGGCCATAGGGGGGCAGAGGGGGTTGAGTTCTTCCTGCAACGTGGCCCAGTTGCCATCACAATAGGTAATTTCCTCACCCGGTAGCTCCATGGTCTTCATGGCCCCATTGACGAGCGGTCGCCAACTGTCCGGGTCGCCCGTGGGCATGATGTACAGGTGTTGGATGCCGGGGTGGGCCGCCCAGAAGACGGTAGAGGAGCCGAGCGTGGCCGCGGCCGCGACATCAATCACCGTCGGTTTAATCGGGTAACTACTAACCATCTGCTTCATCAAGAAGGCATCAATCGCCTTTAGCTCAATGCCTGCATGAACACCTTCACCGAGCATCTGGGTAAGCAGTTGCCGATATTCTTCTATGGGTTGGTAACTGGAGGAAAGCGTTTCAATGTACATAAAAGTTGATTTTCCTCGGTAGAGTGGCAATAGCCGTTAACTTGTGTCTCGACTATGGCGAAAATTAACCGGACCTCTGGCAATCGCTCAGTCTCTAGAGTGTCAAAATTGCTGCCAGGGTCAAACGAGAGAACACCCCTTGGCCTATCCATGATAGATGCCTAACAGAAGAGGTAGATGGATGTATTTGCGGCCGCAAGCTGACAAATGGGACCATAGTGCTTCTGCATCATAATTCTCACCCGGTTCATGAGCGATAAACCCACCGCTATCAAAAATTTGGTGCCGGTCATAGAAGGCGAAACGAGCGAGAGGGTGGGGCTGAAGCCAGGGCGAAAGGTCGGCCGCGTTCAACCCACTGTTGGCCTCGGTACCGGATTGCGGCGGCATGAAGTTGCCATAGACCGCGGCCGCGTTCGCTTCTTGCGCGGCTTGATAAAACAGCGGTATGTTCTCCGGGAAAAACTCAACATCGCCATCTCCCATGAGTAGGGTGCGGTAGCTGGCCTGAACCAGGGCTTTGTTGTGTACCACTACCGGTTTGAAGGTTTGCGGCAAAGACAAAACCCGTAAACCCGCTTCAAAATAGACCGCTTCCAGCTGACGCAGGAGAGTCATAGAGCCATCGCGAGAGGCATTGTCAATGACGAGCACATTGGCCGGGATATTTTGGCTACGTAGATTCTTGGCGGCCATGAGAGCAGGTCGGACGGCTCGCGGCAACACCCTGGCTTGATTAAACGTGGCAATAACGATGGTCAGCCCAGGCAGGGCTGTCCGCAATTGTTGGGGCAATGGGTAAAGAGAGGATTCAGGGTGCAAATAAGGAGAAACCGTCTGTTTCATGGTATAGATATCTAGAAACGCATTGGGGGTTTGACGGGAACGATTTAGCTCATATGCGCGCCGATTGACTGAAATCCCAACGCCTAACACCAGGGTATGACTTACACCAACATATTTTCAGACGATGGGCCTTTAATAGAATCTGATAAAATCGCCCCTACCCGTACAGCTTTACGAAAGGTGGGAGCATGTTCTTATGACAAGTCTCCGTGTCAGTTTGTCGCCGGAACCCCCACCGTTAGGTTCCCCCTTCCCTCAGGGAAGGGGGATGGGTCTTCAGACTCAATCTACCCAACTCTTCTGTAAAGCTGTACGAGCAATATGCGCCTATGGCTTGTGCCATTGAGAAGTGTATCAGATAAATAAATCCTTGCCTGTCACTATTTTAGGCTAATTTTATCTATGGCGAAGCGAGTGCCACAGCACAATTCTGTAAGGGAGGTAATCATGCGTTCTGTACAATTTACCCAATTTGGTGAACCGAACACGAGTTTGTCCCTGGTTGATTTACCAATGCCGGAGCCAGGTGCCGGTGAAGTTCTTCTGCGGCTAACCCATCGGCCCATAAATCCTTCTGACCTGGAAACGGTGCGGGGACGGTATGGCCGCCTGCCGCAACTGCCTGCTGTGGTGGGAATGGAAGGTATGGGCCGGATTGAGGCGTTGGGTGAGGGCGTGAATGGTTTTAGTCTGGGTCAGCGGGTTATTCCTCTGGGGGTGCGGGGGGGAACCTGGGTGGAATACGCAGTGGCGGCGGCGAATCGTCTTGTGCCGGTGCCGGATGCGGTGAGTGATCAGGCGGCCGCGCAGTTTTTGGCGAACCCGGTGACGGCCTGGGTGATGCTGGTAGATGAGTTAGCCCTACAAGAGGGCGATTGGCTGTTGCAGACGGCGGCTGGCTCGACCTTGGGGCGATTGGTCATTCAATTGGCCCGGATTAAGGGGTATAAAACGGTGAATTTGGTGCGCCGACAGGAGCAGGTGCAGGAATTGCTGGCTTTGGGGGCGGATGCGGTTTTAGTAACGGATGAGGCTGATGTGGTGGGCAAGGTGAAAGCCTTGACGGGCGGCAAAGGGGTGAAGGGGGTTATTGAGGCGGTAGGGGGAACGACCGGGGCGTTGGCTCTTTCTTGCCTGCGGGCTGGGGGAACGATGATCGTCTACGGTATGTTGAGCCATGAGCCAATTCCCTTGCACAGTGGAGAGGTGTTGTTTAAGGGGGTGACGGTGAAGGGGTATTGGTTGACCCACTGGTTGCGGGTGGAAAATCCACTGAAGGTTCTGCAAACGCTGGGTGAGTTGATGAATCTTATGGCGGCTGGTCAGCTTGTGCCACCAGTGGAGGCGGAGTATGACCTGGCTGATTTCGCGGCCGCGATCACCCACGCCGAAACACCGGGTCGTAGCGGTAAAGTGCTCCTAACCGGCTAGGATTCTGTTGGGCCCTGGTAACGGTGGGGGAGGTTCACAAGTCCTTAGCCGGCTTCTGTCGGAAGACCCTCCCCGTTCGGCGCACCGGGCGCTTCCCCGGAATCCCGGAGACATTTCAGCGGGTTTCCTTCGGGCCAGGCCGAAGGAAATCCGCGCCCAGAAAAGCGCCCGCCCCTGGGGGCGGGGTCAGGGGTTGCCCTTGCCAATGGTGTCACCATCCTGTAAGGTGCTGAAACGTATCAGGGGATGGTGACGAGGGGGAGATGGATGGCCTCGTTGGGCCAGAGTGAGCCATCGGGGTTTTGGGCGGGTAGGCGGGGGAAAGAGCCATCCGCGGCCGCGCTGTACAGCCCAGTCACCAATTGGTATGTACCAGAGGGAACCCCTTCCAGGCTGATCGCGGCCGCGTCCGTCACTATCTCGCCGCTGATCCATTGGCTGGTGGGGTAGCTGTTATTGACCGGCATGGCATCATGCTGGGCCACAATCTCACCGGTGGTCGGGTTTATCAGGTGGATAAAGTGGCGGTAGTCAAGGGGGCCTGGGGTGAGCGCTTCCCAGAAGAGGGTGACATCTAATTGGGTGGCCGTTTGGTTAAGGGTGAAGCCTCGGAGCGCGGCCGCGGCCCCCAATTGCACCTCCAGCGGCTCAATCCCCTCCGGCAGGACAAAACTGGGCTGGCTTGCCGCAAACACAAACCCATCTGTCCCACTTGTCACCATACCCACCCGGCGCGTCAGGCGAACGGCTCCATCCTGTTCATACAGCCGCACCACGAGATAGTAGGGTGGGACTTCAGGGGGCAGGGGGATGCTCAACCAATCGTTCACCCAGGTGGCGGCGGGCCAACTGGTGCTGGGCAGAAAGCCAAAACCCGGCTGGGTGTCGAATTGTTGCAGCCATTCGCCGTTGGTTTGGGTGAGGAGCAGGGAGACGTTGAGGTTGTGGCTGAGTGGCGAGGCGGTGTACCAGGCCAATTGCACGGCCAGTGAGCAGTCGGCCCTATTTTGTGCGCAGTTTTCAACACAATCATTGCTGACGGCTAACTGTTGATTGCTCACTAAACAGCCCACACCCTCTACCTTCACATTCAACGCCCCATCCGGCGCGGGGGGATTGGCCGGGTTGGTGAGGCGGAAGGGGCGCAGGAAGAGGGGGCCGCGTGTTTGGCCGGAAGGGGTGAGCGCGGCCGCGCCGTTGGGCATGGTGAAACGAGGCAGAATGAGGCCGGGGGGCGCATTCTCGGGCAAGGTGAAGGTGAAGCTGTTGGCGCCGTTGTGTAGCGGCTGGCTGAGGGTGGCGAGCGGGGGCGCGGCCGCGAATCGGTTGCTGGCGGGTGTCGTTAGCGTGATCGTTCCTTCCTTTAGCCCATTCACCCCACTGAGCCAGAGCGTCATTGTCCAACGAACCCCGGTCGTAATCGCCTCTGTTTCATAGGTGTACTGCTCCAGCGTGATGCCATTATCAAAGCGCACCTCAGCGGCGGGATGCAGATACCCCATCTGGGCAAAGTCCCAGGTCTGATTATCATTTGGGGTGGTGGCGGGGAGCAAAAGGATGACGAAGATGAAGCTGAGTAGCCAGGGTACGGCGCGTAGGGCGTAGGGCTTAAGGGATGTCTGGAGAGCCGCTCTATTACGGTGGATATGGATGCCTAAAATGACCATGATCAACAGCGCGGCCGCGAGACTTATCATTTCCGCTAGCAGGCGCAACGGAGTACGTGCCAGGCGCAGGCTCAGATAATGGTCGCCAGCGGGCAACGTGAATTGGATCAGGCCGGAGCCAGCGGCCGGATGCAATTCAACCGGTCTACCATCGGCTAATTCTGCCTGCCAGCCGGGCCAATAGAGGGTGGGCACCATCAGGCGGGTCGTTTCGCCAGGGGCCACGGTAATGTGCCAGGTTTGTTGGTCAGTGCGGCGCTCTAACAGGGTGGCTTCCGCCGGCCCCCAGGCCACCGCCCGGTTGCGCTCGCCAGAAACAAGCCATTCACTGCTGAAGGGGCGCGGCCGCACCCATTCCGGTAAATATTCCGCGCTCACGGTGCTGCCAATGTTGCCCGTGAACCATTCATATTCGGCCAACCGCGCCGCCGTCACATCCGCATCATTGATAAGCAGGTGGTCGGGGTGCAGGTTGCCCAAAGCAGAGTAGGCCAGCAGCAAGATGAGCACAGAAACGCCCAACAACTTATAGAAACCCGTCTGAACTTCCCCCGAGTTCCCCTGAGTTCCCCCCAGTTCCCCCGAGTTCCCCCGCATTCCCCTCCCCACCACACCCATGACGAGCGCGGCCGCGAACGCCTGCACCGACAAAAACCGCCAGGGGAACTGGGTGAAGGGCAACAGGGGCAGGTGATCCCAGAGAAATTGGGACGCGGGGGTGATCATGAAGGTGGCGATGATGAGGAGGAGGGGGGATGGTGAGGGGGAGGGGGAGGGGAGTGGCGAGTAGCGAGTGGCGAGTGGCGAGGGGAGTGGGGCGGTTGAAAAATAGGAGGGTGATGCTGGTGAGTAAACCTAGTCCGGTTAAGAGGGTTTGGGTCAGGCCCATACGAAAGGGGTTAGCACCGCTCGTGATGTCGTAGTTGAAGAAGAAAGAGGGCTGAATGAGGTCGCGGCCGCGAAAATGGTTGCTGTAATGAAAATACCCCTCCGTAACCGGGCCAAGTTGGGCCAATTCCTGCTCCCCCAGGGCGGGTAACCAGAACCAGGCCGAGAGAGCCAGGGCCAGAAGAAAGGCCAGGCTGAAGGCGAAGGCGTGGTACAGGTAATTTTTCCGGGAGTGGGTCAGGCGGAATAGCACATAGAGCAAGAGAAAGGGGGTAAAAATGAGAGCCGAGATGTTGTGGCTGAGGATGAGACCCGCATAGGCCAGGGCAAAGAAGACGGTATCTGTATTGAGTCCTGAATAGAGCCAGATTAAGCGTCTACGAGCAGGTACCCCGAAACTCGAAACTCGAAACTCGAAACTAGAAACCACCCTCTCCCGGCCAGGAACACCCAGGGATAAAAAGCCATGGCCCAAAACTCGGCCAGAGAGTCGCCGCGCACGTAAATGTTGACCATGTGGAAGGGAGCGAAGGTATACGCGGCCGCGCTCAGCACGCCCGCCCATTCACTGCCCCACCAACGACGGGCCAGGCTGTACATGCCCCAGCCCGCCACCAGAAAACCGCTCAATTGGGCCAGGTGAATGGCGTTCACGTAGCTAAAACCGAGGAGACGAAACGCGGCCGCGATATAAATAGAAAGGGGTGCGTAATAGTTGAAAAAAGGATAACCATAGCCATAGTTAGCATCGGGCATCCAGCGTACAGGGAAATGCCCCTCGCGCAGGGCGGTTTCTAATTGCTGCAACCGTTGGAGCAGAAAGGGGCTATCGCCACCCCCCCGGGTGTTGAGCAAACCGGGTTGGCTGAGAAGTGGGACCGCGGCCGCGGCCGCTAACAGCGTTACCAGCACCAGCGGCCAATTGATCATGTTCCCTAAACGTTTTCCCATCGTCGTCACAGTTCACCTATTGTCACCAATCCCCCTCCATCTGGCAAAGAAGCTCATTCACCCACCACGGCTTTTCCCAAGTCCGATTTTTTTAGCGCTGGGCCGTCGTGCCGGGTATTTTCCCCCACCCCTAACCCCGCCCTCAGGGGCGGGGAATGTTATATCGTGTCGTTTTTGAGGGCGTATGCCCTCAAAAAACGACACAAATAGGTTTCCCCCTTCCCGCAGGGAAGGGGGTTAGGGGGATGGCTCTTCCGACTAACCCTGCTAACGACTTGTTTAAAGCGGCACTCGTTGACTTTGGAAAAGCCGTGCCCGCACCTTTCCCTTTGCCCCACTTGCTGTCAATGCTAGAATCAACACACCGTTTTTCATTTCATATTTCAGGAGCAACCCATGTCGCAAAACGAAAAATCATCAGGTTCCAGTGGCGGTATCAGTTTTGGCAACATTTCGAGCGGACAAAGTACCAATGTTAATATGACGAATGTAGCCGGTGGCGATCAGGTCACCACTGTCAACGCCGCCGAAGGGGCCATCGTGGCCACGGGTGGCTCAACCATCTCTGTCCCGGCTGATTTTGGTCAGCAGTTGGCTGATTGGAAAAAGCAGATGGCCGCCGAGGTTGCCCGGCTGGATCAGTTGGATGAAGATGACAAAGAGGATCTGTTTGATGCCCTGGCTAAAATCGAAAAAGAAGCCAACAAACAGGCCGATCAGGTTAAACAAGGCCAGGAAGCAGATCCCCAACGGCTGGAGCGGTTGATGAATAGTGTGGGGGGACTGGCTCCGCAAATGTTAGGGACGGCCATTCAATCCATTGCCACCCCTTTGGGTGGTCTGGGAATTTCTGCCCAACAGGCGGGCGGCCTGGCCCAATTTGCCCGCAAGTAACATGGCGATAGGGTGGAACTTTCCTCTGGCGGAGTTTGATATCAAAGTACGCAATGGGCAACTTTTTACCTGATTGAGTCGAGGATGGCGCATTCTCAAATGCGCCCGTTGGCATCCTCAGATGCCAAATCCTCTCCGGTGAAAACAAAGTTGCCCATCGGGTAGCAAAGTGTCTTTATTGTGCTGATTCCTGATTTGTTAAGCCGTTTGGCGGCAACTGAATACCCTGTCGCGGCCGCGTTCCACCTTGTTCCCCCCACTATCCCTTTGCCAGGACGGGAAGCCTTCCCCTGGTGGGATGGGGTGACATTCGCGGCCGCGGCTCCTTTTTGCGTCCAGGCCATAGCCGCCGGGCAAGTCCTGGCTACCACCCCCGACCTGGTGCTGGCCCACACCGACAACCTCATCAGTCGTTATACCTGGGTCGGCTCCCGTTCGGTGGCCCTCGGCCAGACAGTCAGAGCCGGGCAATGCCTGGGCGAAGCTCCTCAAGCCACCTTGAAATTCAGCCTGGGACTCAGCCTCTACGCCCCCCACCATGATGACGACCATTTTATGCCGCTAGACCCGCGTACCTGGCTCCGGCACAAAGGCTTCTCTCTGGCGGCTCCCTTCACCGAGCCACCGTTGCTGTGGCGAGGCGAATTGCCGCTCTCAGCCATTCCCCTTTTCCTGCGCCGGGCCATGGTAGCGGTGGAAGATCGCCGCTATTTCCAGCATCCGGGTATAGATATACGGCGGATGGTAGGGGCGTTCCGGGCGAACTGGCGGCATCGCCGCATCGTTGAAGGGGCGTCTACTATCACCCAGCAGGCGGTGCGCTCCGCTTTGCATATTACCCGGCGGGGGTTTGCCCGCAAACTGGTGGAAATCCCCATCGCTCTCATGTTGGAACGGTTTCTCAGCAAAGAGGATATTTTGGAATTGTATTTCAACACAATTTATTGGGGGCGCGGGGCGACAGCGGTGGCCGCGGCCGCGGTAGATTTCTTCGGCAAAAACGTCTGGCAACTCAATCTTAAAGAGTGCCTCGTGCTGGCTTCCCTGCCCCATCATCCCTTACGCTGGACCATCACCCCCGTTGATCTGGCCCGCCTGGATCATAAAATCGCCATCTGCCTGACCCTTCTGGAGCAGCAAAAAGTCATAGACAGCACCATCGTCAATCTGACCCGCCAACAACCTTACCAACTCATCCACATCCAATAACACGAATTTTGACACGCGAAACCATCACCTCTCGTGCCCAATGGGGCGCACTCCATCCCAACCACCAGGCCCGCGATGAAAACGGGTTCTTCCACCCCCGGCGTAATCCGGGGGGCTGGTTGGTGTACGACCAGCCACTCCATAAGGTACTCAACACCCTGGTCATTCACCACTCAGCCCTAGACGCCGAATTTGGGGTACGCGAAATCCAGCGTCTGCACATGAGCCAGAATGGCTGGGCGGATATTGGTTATCATTTTGTTATTGATGGGGAAGGGGAATGTTACGAAGCGCGGCCGCTAACGGTGCGGGGTGTGCATGTGCGGGCCGCTAATACGGGCACGGTGGGCCTGGTTCTGCTGGGCAATTTTGAGGAAATCCAGCCTACGCTGGCCCAACTCACCCGCCTGGATCAGCTCGTGGCCCAATTGGTGGCCCAATATCCGGGCCTGACCCACCTGGCCGCCCACGCCGACTTCAACGATGAGACCGTTTGCCCCGGACGAAACATGGTGGTTTTGTTGCGGCCGCTGGCCGTCCGCCATCAGCTTCAATCAGGAACCGGTGGCTACCAGTTGCCCGCTTGGAGTAAATGAGCGGCTGGCTATAGCTTTCAAGAAAAAGATTTTGTTCGTAGTGACCGCTTTAGCGGGCTAGTACTAGCCCGCTAAAGCGGTCACTACGAACAAAGACCTCATATCTGAACAGCTATAGTATCCAAAGGGTGTGTTTCAAATAAGTTGAATAATTATATCTATCAGGTACTCGTTCCACGCTCTGCGTGGAATGCTCCCTACGACGTTCTGCGTCGCGTAGGACGCAGAGCGTCCCAGATGTTATTCCCACGCTCTGCGTGGGAATAAGTTCGGACACCTGTATAAATACGAATAATCAATGGTTGAATGGTTAATGAGCAGCAGACGCATCCCCTCGTTAATCATTCAACAATTCACGAATTCACCGATTAATTATTTTCTTTTTCTTCACTGAAATGAGACACGCCCTTCGCCAAACCGGCCAGCGTCTAACATCTTGCCGCCCTTTTTACCAGGGGTAGGGCGTCAGCGGCGTGATGTTGTAATAAAGTTCAATTACCCGCCGAAAAATCGGGGCGGCCACCGCCGATCCTTCACCGACATTTTCGGCGAAGACAACAACCGCTATTTGCGGCGTGTTGACAACGGTGCCATTTGCCAGCGTATAAGGGCCAGCCGGAGCATAACCGCCAAACCAGGCATGGGGTGCCCCAAAATTCGCCGCTTCGGCCGTGCCTGTTTTGCCCGCTACCGGCACGACCAACCCGGCAAACCGGTCTGTTGCTGTGCCGGAGTTAGCCGTCGTGACTCGAAACAGGCTTTGCTGAATCGCTCCCAATATCTCCGGCGAAAGAGGTAATTGTCCCAGCACTTCTGGAGGTAACGATTCTTCCGGCGCGCCCCCCCCAGAACCAATGCGATCAATGACGGTGGGGCGGTAGAGCGTCCCTCCGTTAGCCAGAGCGGCAAACATATTGGCGATTTGTAGTGGGGTCACATCCACAAACCCTTGCCCAATAGACATGTTCACCGTGTCACCTGTAGACCAACCTTCGCCATACGTGTTAAGTTTCCACTCCGGGTTCCCAATGAACCCTGGTACCTCACCAATGCCGACAATCTGGGTGGGCTGGCCGAACCCAAAGGCGTTGGCTGTGTTGGGCAAGAGCCATTGATCCACCCCGTCAATGTTGTAACCCACATCATAGAAACAGGAATTACAAGAAACAACCAGCGCTTCGCGTAGCGACACTGTGCCGTGCCCCCCGGTACGCCAATCTCGTTTAATGTAGGCATCGCCCAGACGGTTCCAGGTTCCGGTTGATGTATAAGCGGTCTCTGGAGTGTACAGCCCGCTGGCAATGCCGGCAGAAAAGGTGACAATTTTGAAGATGGAGCCAGGCGGGAAGTTGACCTGGGTGGCGCGGTTGAGCAAAGGTTGGCTGGGATCATTGAGAATGGTGCCCAGGTTAGGGTTGGGATTGAGGGATCAAAAATGGCGGGGTCGTAGCTGGGGTAGCTACCCATTGCCAGGACTTTGCCGCTGTTGACGTCCAATACCACAACTGCCCCGGACGTGCCGAGGGGGTGGCTGGTAAGGGCATCGGATAAGGCTTGCTGAACGGCTTGCTGAAAGGTGGCATCCAGGGTGGTGTAAACACTGCGCGCCTGGCGGGGTTCATATTCAGCCAATGTGGTGATGGTTTCGCCTGATGGCCCCACGACCGTCAGCGTGCCGCCTCGTTCGCCGTTCAAATAATCTTCACCCCAGCCTTCCACCCCACTCAATCCGACGATTTCGTCCCCCTGGAACCCTTCGGCCTGGTAAATGCTGAGCTGTTCCGGCGAAATACGACCCATGTAACCAACAATGTGCGGGGCGATGCCCCCTTCGGGGTAGAGGCGGGTAAGGCGTTGGTTGGCCTGAAGGGCGCCGGATTGCAGGTAGGGTTCCAGGCTGGTGTAGACGGTTTGGTAGGTTTCGGTGGAGATGTCACCTACAGGCCAAAGCCAATCAGGGGCCGCGGCCGCGTACATTTCCTTAATCTCCTCAGTCGTTTTGCCGAACAAGGGAGATAACACATTCAATAGCCCGGCCTCATCGGTGATTCGTCCTGGTACGACCCCCAACGTAAACGCCGATCCCTGAAAAGCCAGCGCCGTACCCTGTGCGTCATAAACATTGGCGCGGGCGGGGTTGCGGTATTGCATAGCCAACCGGTTGCCCCCGGCTAATTCAGGCAAGATCAGCCCTTCATGCCAGGAAACCCCCCAACGAGACTGGCTGTAGACCATTTCCACCCCATGATCACGGACAACCTCACCCACCACCGCTGTCTGCCAGGTCACACGCACCTGGAATTCGGCTCGATCACCTTCCTGGTAAACAGCCAACGGTTGCGTCTTTATGGTTACAACACCGGCGGTAGTCACCGCCTCGGTGTAACGGTTTATGAACGCCTGACTATCTATCAGTGCCTGGCTCCCCGGCGAAAGCAGGCTGTACATGCCCAGATAATCCCCATTTTCCCAGGCCCGGAAAAAGGTAATCGCGACTCCTTCGGCCCCATCCGGTACGGCGGTAGGTGTTCCTGGCCCTGGTTCGGTGGGAAGTGGTGTAAGGGTAGCCAGGTTGTAGGCATCCTCTGGCGACGGCACCAGGCTACAGGCAGTCAGAAAAAAAAGGAGAAGAAGGAAGAGTTTTGCTTTTAACATGTATCGTAATAACCCGTTATGGTTTAGCCCACGCCTCGTTTCCAGATGAACCGCCACCAGTCTACCAAACGAGGCACATCTCGTTCAAAATTTACCAATAAAATGCTAACCAGAATCACCCAGGCTCCCACCCATTGTTGGCTAGTGAATTCCTCGCCCAACAATAGGGCGGCGATGAGAATGGTGACAATGACTTCAGTTACGCCAAATAAGGCTGTCTGGATACTGCCTAACTTCTGCACACCCAAAAAGAGGGTTAGCCGGGAGATGGCCGTAGCCAAACCCATTAAGAGCACGGACTCCCATCCGGTGGCGCTAATGGTTGTCAACGGCTTTCCCACGAGTAACCAGGGTAATAACACCACAAGGGACATGCCAGTAATGGCGTAAAGAGTCATGGTAACGGCGGGAATCTCATACAAGATGCGTTGACTTATGACCAATTGTACCGCGTAGGACAAAGCCGCGATTATCATGAAGGCGATTCCTAACCAATCGGGTGTGCCAAGTCCCCCGGATGTCAACAGGTAAATGCCGAAGATTGCCAGGGCTGTGCGCCCCAGCGTGACGAATGAGACTTTTTGGCCGATCAGGCGCAGCAGTAGGGTAACAAAAATCAGGTAGGTAATATTAATGAGTTGGCCTAGTGAGGCATCAATCCGAGTTAAACTGGCGTAGAAAAAAATGGAGCCTAACCCATTGATACCCCCAGCCAGTAAACTGCTGATAGTGGCAGGCATGGAGCTTTCCATCCAGCGGCGATTAACGAGCAAGACGTAAGTCCAAAGTAACAAGGTGGCAAAAATGGTACGAATGGCAACGACCGAATACACGTCTACACCAGCCTTGTAAGCTAGTTTGGCAAAAATTGGGATGGAACCAAGAAATAGGGGGTGAGACTAAGGCCCACAAAATGCCCGATTGTCGCCATTGATGCAACAAGGAAGGTGGATGATTTGGAGAGGGGGGAGTGGTCATTGATTGTGAGTGTAATGGACAAACCATTTACTCGTCAACCAAGAATGAGTCACGGGAAGAAAGGGGGCAAAGGTTGCCCACTATATCTGACGCGGCGACAAAACTTCAGTTAATGCCCATTGCTATAGATGTTTAGATAATCATTGGGGGCTTTGTTTGTAGTGACCGCTTTAGTGGGCTGGTGTTAGCCCGCTAAAGCGGTCACTACAAACAAAATCGTTTTTTGAAAGCTATAGCATCATTCTAAACGCCAGCCTTCAGACCGCGGCCGCAATCCCACACAAGTTACCATCTGAGTAACCGGACAGGGTTAGGGGCGAATTTGTTTGATGGGCAAAAGGATATGGAAGGTGCTACCGGGATGATGAACCGGATCGTAACCTTCACTTTCGACCCAGATGCGGCCATTGTGGGTTTCGATGATGCCTTTGGCGATGGCCAGGCCCAGGCCAATGCCACCCCCCTGAAAGGCTGATTTGCTCGTGGAATGGTGCTGGATAGCGCCCAACACCTGAAACCGCTCAAAAATGCGTCGTTGGTCTTCCAGGGAGATGCCAACCCCGGTGTCTTTGATCATGATGGCGACGGTGCTGTGATCTACTTGACGGCCAGAAAGGGTAACGCGGCCGCTGTCAGGCGTGAACTTAATGGCATTGTTGGCCACATTTTCAATGGCTAACTTCAACAAAGTCGCATCCCCATCTATTTTGGGCAATTGGTTGAGCGATTCATCCACCAAAAGCTCCACCTGGCGTTCCCGGCTCAATTTACGCTGTTCATTGATAATCTGGTTGGTCAGTTGGAACAGATTAACCGGGTTAATGGAGAGATCAAGGCTACCCGAAGCAATCCGCGAGACGCTTATGATGTTATTGATAATGTCGTTTAAGCGGTCAATGCCTTGATTCAGCCCTTGTACAATGTAGGCGGCATCCGCCAGTCCCGCCTCTTGAAACCCTTTTTCTTTGTCTTTGAGTAAAAAGGCATACCCATTAATGAGGGTAAGGGGAGTGCGTAATTCGTGGGAAACCAGGACAATGAAATCACTTTTCATTTTATCCAGATCACGGAGCCGTTGATTCGCCACCTGAAGCTCGGTGACTTTGTTTTCCAGGCGTTCGACAATGCTTTGGGCATAGATGGTAAGCTGTTCGTTGTGTTCTTCTGGTGATAACGCTTCAATCTGGCCTTCGAGAAAGGCTTCTACCTGGCGAGGGAATTCAGCTACATTGATGGGTTTGGTGAGGAAGCCAGAACAACCAGCGGCCAGGGCTTGTTGCCGACTGCCGGGACTGGTGTTGGCGGTGAGGGCGACGATGGGCGTGTGGCTGAAATGGGCCAGACTGCGTAGACGAGTGGTGATCTCTTTGCCATTCATACCGGGCAGGTTAATGTCCATGAGGATGAGTTGCGGCCGCTCATCTTTGGCGATCCGCAGCCCATCTACACCATTGCTGGCGACAAAGACCCGGTAGCCTCGGCTTTGGAGCACCCGCTCAACTAAGCGCTGGCTGGCTATATCATCTTCGATGTACAGAACGGTACGAGTTTGTGTCATAGTTTGTCACGAAGTACGAAGCACACAGGCTATCAGCCTGAATGGCGAAAGTGGTGCTAGTACAGCTTCACACAAGTCCTTAGCCGGTTTGGTCGGAAGACCCATCCCCCCACCCCCCTTCCCGGGGGAAGGGGGCGTGGTTTTCGGGGCGAAGGCCGAAAACACGGGGGGGGGGGGGGGGGGGTTAGGTGGGGTTTTCGGCGACAAACGAAGGGTGAGACTTGTCATAAAAACCTACGTCCTACTTTCCTAAACTGTGCTAGGGTAGCTTCTTGCGGATGTGACGGAGCAAATCCACATCCATAAACGAGCCTTTTTCCCATAAGCCATCTACCTGGCTATCTAACCAACCCTTTTCAATAGGGGTTAATGTCTTGGCCGTAATGACGATGATGGGAATATCCTGAAGGGCGGCATCTTTTTTCATGGCCTCAACAACGCCAAACCCATCCAGGCCGGGCATCATGAGGTCTAAAATGACCAGATTGGGCCGGGTGCGGCGAATCAGGTTGAGACCATCTAACCCGTTGGTAGCTTCTTCAATGAGAAAATCGCCCTGAGCCTGTAAAATGCGCCGCATGAGGCGGGTGGCGTCTGGATTATCTTCGATAATGGCGATGCGTTGGACGCGTGGGTCCAACTCTTCGAGGGCAGTAACGAGACCTTCTTCGCGGCCACTCGCGGCCGCGGTCCCGGCCAATACCATATCCCTGGTGTGATGTTCCCCCACTATATGCTTCTCTACCGGGAACGTGTGACCTGAGCAATTGACCACCACCGTTTCATCTCTGCCTATAATGCCCTGGTGAATCAAATTAAACAATCCAGCAAAGGTCACCCCTGTAGCGGGCTCCACCGAAAGGCCATCCATCTTAGCCAGAACATGCAACGCCCGAAACGCCTCGGCATCCGTAACAATCTCCATCGTGCCGCCATGCTCTCGGATCATCTCCCGCAAAACCTGATAAGCTTCACCTGGTCGCCCTGTCGCTAACGTGGCAATATCGGTAATAGGATTCTCCACATCGAGAGCCACATCAGACCCTTTGTGGAAGGCATTCACCATGGGTGCACAACCAGCGACCTGGAAGATAGCCAGCTTTGGTACTTTGTCAATTAACCCCATCGCCTTCAATTCCCGAAAACCCTTGATCACCCCCACCGGACCCAACCCACCACTCACCGATTGTAAATACCAGTCCGGTGCTTTCCAGGGAAAACGGCCTGGATTGGGCATCGTATAATCACTGCCACCTAAAATAGAGCCTAACTGCTCAGCCACCTCAAAAGCCAGGGTTTTCATCGCTTCTTTAGCCGAAATCGCCCGGATGCCCTTGTCCAGATAAATGCCCTTGCTCTGAGCAAATTCTACGGCGACCTGCTTGCACTGATCATACGTTCCCGCCACTTTTATGACTTCAGAGCCATAGAGAGCAACTTCCCGCATTTTTTCAGCAGGCACCGAACTGGTGACAAACGTCCAGAGTTTAATACCCGCCCGGGCACAAAACGCCGAATAAGCAATAGCGACGTTGCCCGTTGAAGCGACAACAACCTCTTTCACCCCTGACTCTTTCATGACGCTGATAGAAACAGCGGCTTGCCGATCTTTGAACGAAGCCGTAGGTCCCTGGCGTTCGTCCTTAATATAAATGTGATCGTGTCCTAACAAGAGACCCAAGTTATGCGCTTGAATAAGAGGGGTCCAGCCTTCACCCAAAGTAACGATATTGGCTGGGTTACGAATGGGTAATAGGTCTCGATAACGCCACAATGAAGCGCCATAATTAGCCAGGCTGGTCGGCCAATGTTGAGCCACTGCGTCTAAATCATACACAGCATCCAGCCAACTTTGGCCACATTTGGGGCAGGCGGTGTAAGGTTGTGTATAGGGAGTTTGATGTTGGCAAGCCCGGCAGCGGACAGAGAAAGAATGACTCATAGTAGGCGAATTTTTACCTTATCACCCAACGATGTCAAGAGATACCGGTAATGAGGTAGTACTATGGATCAAAGGCGAACCGGTTCATACTGTGAAGAAGAGAGATGAGGTTCATGGCCCGGACGTATTTGTTTAATGGGGAGAGAAAGCATGAAGGTTGTGCCGCGGCCCAACTTACTCTCAAACCAGATTTCACCGCCATGCTCTTTAGCCAGCCAGCGGGTAATGGGTAAACCCAGACCCGTTCCCCCCGCACTACGTGTTGGGCTGGAGTCTACCTGCTCAAAGGCCTGAAACACCTTGTCGAAATCCTTTTCGTCAATACCCATACCGGTGTCAGCAACAGCGATCAGCACCCGGTCTTCCCCCAGTCGGCGGATAGATAAGGTAATCTGACCCTCTTCGGTAAATTTGGCGGCATTTGAAAGAAAGTTCATCAAAATCTGGCGCAAACGTACTTGATCCCCATCTATTAAGGGCAAACCTTCTTCCAGGTCGGCGCCTAGTTGAATGGTTCTATCTTTGATAAGACCACGGGTTGTGGCGATGACATTGTTGGCGATTTCGTAGAGGCTAACGGGCTGAAAGTAAAGTTCCATTTTACCCGCCTCAATTTTGGCCTGATCCAGAATATCGTTGATGAGGTTGAGAAGGTGTTGACCGCTATTGTTGATGGAAGTGAGGTCTTCCTCTTGGGCTTCTGTGATGGGGCCATCTATACCTTTGAGCATGATGCGCGAGAAGCCAATGATGGAGTTGAGTGGTGTGCGCAATTCGTGAGACATGTTGGCCAGGAATTGGGTTTTGAGTTTGTCAAGCTGGCGCAGTTTTTCATTGGCGCTGCCAATTTCTTGGAATAGCTGGGCATTGGCGATGGCGAGGCCCGTTTGGGTGGCGATGGAGCGCAGCAGTTGCACTTCGTTTTCGCCATAAGCATTGGTCCAATAAGAAGCCAGACCAATAAGCCCGGCGGGTGTGTTTTCTTGTAATAAGGGAATCCAGAGGGTGGATTTCAGGCTTGTTTCTGCGGGCACAAAGGTGGATAAGCCAACTTCATGGAGGATGGGGCAATGTTGGTTGGCGGTGTAGGGCAGGCCGGTGTGTAAAAAGCGGTAGAGTTCGCTGGTGGACCTTATTACCTTGGGTGAGATGGTTAGGGTTGTGCCATTGTAAATGGCAAGCAGGGGGTTGAAGGTCTGGCTGACGGTATCATAGAGGGCCAACATGAAGGTCGTATTGTCCATGAGTTGGCTGGTTTGTTCGTAGACGATGCTTCCCAGACGGGTTAGATCAAGGGTTCCGGAAATAGTGGTGCCAATCTGATTCAGGGTAATGAGTTCGCGGTTACGTTGTATGGCCTCGTCGTAAAGTTTGATGCTTTCCAGGGTGGTAGTTAACTGATCGGCCAGGGTTTGCACGAAGTTGAGGTTAGCCGATGTGAAGGCGTCGGCGCTGGTGGTGGTGTCGAGGCTGATCCAGCCAATGGTTTCTAATTGACTGATAAGGGGAACGAGTAACGAGTAACGGGCGCCAAACTGTTGCAGATGGTTGCGTAGCACATCGGCGGGGAGTTTAGTTGTGCCTTCTTGAAGGAGAAGGGGTTGCCGTTGGCGAGTGAGGGTTTGGTAACGCCAATCGTCTGGTTCAAAGACGTATTGTTCAGCGAGATGGCTGGGCATGTTTTCGGCGGCTACGCGGCCGCGGCCGCTCTTCTTCTCCACCAACACAACCCGACACTGGGGCACACTGGTGTACTGTGCAATTTCGGCCACGGTGAGGGTCAGGGCATCTTCCTGAGAAATCACCTGATTAAGGGTGCGGCTGATGCGGTATAAAGCCCCCGTTTCGCGGAGCAACTGCTGATTAGCCAGAATCGTTGCCGCCTGGTTACAAAGGGTGATAAACGGCTGTAATTCTTCATTGGTGAGCGGCCGCGCCTCTATTCGCTCCAGGACCAGGGTGCCAAACCATTGGTTATTGCGTTGAATGGGTAGGAACGCGGCCGCGCGAACGTCATTAACACGGAAAAGAGCCTGCACTTCCTTGTGCAATTGCTCATCGGTCTGACCATCTGTGATGGTAAACAATTTGTTTTGTCGGATACGTTCCAGAATCGTGAACTGGTTCCGTTGAACCGTCGGCGGCATGCCATGAAAAGGCTGACTATCTGTACGCCAAAAAGCATGAACCGTGATCTGGTCCCGATTCATGGTATCTTCGGCCAGGGTGTGGCTCATGTCTACCAGACCTGACTGGGCCGCGAAGTCCACCAAAGTTTGAAAAACGGTTTGGGTATTGCCCGCTTCGGTCAACAGTCGGCCCGTTTCGTACAGATAATTTGTCCGGGTTAGATTGTCTTGTACCTGTTGGAACAGGGTAGCGTTTTCGATGGCTGTGGCAATCTGGTCAGTCAACGATTGCAGTACAGCGGTGTCCTGACTGCTAAACAAGGCGTTGATGCGTTGAATAACCAGTGCCCCAATGCGGCGATCTCGGGTGCGCAAGGGCAGAATGAGTTCAGCGGGTTGATCTAAAGAAACGTAGGCTGCGGGTTGGTTAAGATAAGCCTTCCCGCTCGCCATGACGGGCCTTAACCGGCCTAACATGTCTGAGGCGTCTCTCTGTCCACTTTCGGCCTGGAGACGAATTTCGTGAGCGGTGTAGAGAAACAGGGCTGTGTAATGGAAATTGAAACGGGTTTGAATGAGGGCCACGACCGAATGAATCAGGTCGTCACGTTGTAGGGATGTGGAAGCGGCGCGGGAAACTTCGGCGGCGACCTGAAGCTGGGTAGAGTAGGAACGCGTTACCTGGAGTAATTGGGCGTTGTTGAGAGCGTTGCTTAGTTCACGCAGTAGAGCCGATAAGAATTCTTTCTGCTCGGGGTTAAGCTCAACATCATCGGGTAATTGCAGAAAACCGATGGGTTCTTCACCAACGAGCAGGGGGTATTCGGGGGCCGCGGCCGCGATGGGGGCGGTTGTCCGCGTAATTTGCACACCCTGAGGGGAAGCCAGGGCTTGTAAACCGCTTTCGCTGGCACTCCACAGGCTGTCTACATACCGTCCGTGCAAAATTTCTAATTCCTGTGCCCGGTCACGCGCTTCCAAAAACAGGGTGAGGTTGCGCCAGAGGGTGGTCAGGTAGACGGCAAAGGTTTTTATGAAGAGGGGGAGATCATCCGCGTTCGCGGCCGCGCGGTCTGCCCTGGCGACAATAGCACCCATGACTTTGCTACCCACGTTGAGTAAAGCGCCCGTACGATAACCGGGTATACCGTCATCCAGGGTAATGGGCAAATGAAACTCACCTGCCCGCCCTTCGGAACCGGGGATGAGCGATTGCAACGCGGCCGCGAGATCAGAGTTGCTCACCTGCACCTGCTGAAGGTCACTGGCGGTCGTGGTGCGCAGTTGCCAGAGGGCCGTTCCACTGTCCCATTCATAAACAGTGACATCGGTTAACTCTAATTTTAGACACAGACCCGTCACGGCGGCATCTAAAAGCCCTTGTTCACTGCGTAACTGGGCCAGGGCGCTGTTAAGCTCCAGCAATTGGCGTAACGTCTCGCTCCGCTGTTCCTGCTCCTGTCGTAGCTGTTCCTGTTGCTGTAACTGGAGTGTCAACGAACGCTGCAAAGCGTGTTGCGCGACCTCTTGAGCCGCATAAACCGTTTTCTCACGGGCTGAACTCAGGGACTCGGAAAAAAGAAGTTGAAACTCCACCAGGCGTTCATAACCAACCCGCTCGTTATCCCCACTGCGCCAATCATGATGATGGGTTAAGACACGTAACAAAGCGATGCCGGTTTCCATCGCCATGCCTTGTTGGGCAAACGTCGTGGTTAACAAGACAATCGCCTCGTTACCCACGGCTCCCCCCATCCACTGGGCAAACAAGTCATAAAGGGCTTCAGCTACCGATTTTGCCCGCCGGGCCGACGTGAGAAGTCCCCGGTTGTTGATGGCATGGCGAATAAATACCTGGCGCATTTGTTCCAGAATCTCGGGGCGCTTATCGTCTATAACCTGTTGGTATGCGCTCATCTTGTTACTGCCTTTGGCCTTTCGTCAAAACTGCCATTTGCTCGCGCTATGTGCCGCAACACCGAAACCCGTGGCCTGAGTTTGTCGAAGGCAATGGGCAGGGCGGGCTTCGACAAGCTCAGCCCTTGGCAGCGTTCGTCGTTGTTATTTGCTCAATAAAGCGGCGTAAATGTTCATGTCTAGCATGACTAACTCTTCAGCTTCCATAAAATCATCTGGCAGACCCAGGAATTGCACCAGAGGGGTAAATAGTGTCACCTGCCAGGGTTGAAGCATGGCGAGTATTTCTTCGGTTGTGTAGAGCCACATGGGCATACCGGTTCGGGCCAGAATGTCGTAAATCTGATTAAAGGTTTCAGTTATGACATCATTCTCGCGTGACTGAAAGGCGAGAAAGATGACTGAACCAGGCGGTGCCCAGGCATAGAGTTTCTGTGTCAACGTTTTGATGACTGGTTGGGGGAGAAAAAGGGTTAGGGCGTTAAGGCCAATGGCTACTTTTTCACCAGGAACGAACAGTTGCCGCACCACTTCATGATTGAGAATGTCGTCGGCCTGGGCGGCATTGCCATAGATATAAGCCACGTGTTCCAGGTGGGACAGATAACTTTCCCCATAATAAATGGCGACAGGGTTAATGTCGCTGTAAATAACCCGTGCCTCAGGCAAGACGGCATGGAGATGGTCCGCCGTAGGTAAACCTGAGGCCAGATCGAGAAATTGGCGGAACCCTTGTTCGTAGAGTACCTGGGCTGCTTCTTGGATGAAGGCCCGGCGTAGACGGGTTACTTTGGGCAGAATGGGCCAGATGTGGGTGAGTTTCTCCGCGGCCGCACGGTCTACCTCAAAATTAGCCGTTCCCCCCACCAGGTAATCAAACACCCGGGCCGGATTTGGCTGGCTCGTGTCAAAAAAAGGGGAATGCGGGTCAGGGGGTATGCCCTGACCCGTTAACTGGGGCCTGTTTGGTTTATTGGTCATGGCCGTTTGTCTTGATCTGACCCAGGTGTAAGGTCAGTCCGGGAATCTGTAAATGATCGGTCAGCGCTTGCAAACCAATGTTGACAATCTTCTCAACATCGGCCGACCGGTAGAGATTGGCACTCACCTCGTTTAAATATTGCTGGCGTTCGGCGCGGGCCTCAGCACGGGCCAACAGTCGAGCATTGTCAATCGCCACCGCCAACTGATCCCCCATGATTTGCAGAACTTCCACCAGTTCCACCCCAAAGGCCTGGGGTTTTGTGCTTTGTACGGTTAATGCGCCCACGATATGGGATGGGGTGCGCAAAGGTAGGGCTAATTCGGCTCGTGTCAGGGGCAGGTTGGGGTTAAACAGCCATTCACTTGATTGTTGGACGTCTTGCTCAATGCGGGGAACACCGTCGCCGGTAGCATGACCGATGAGGGAGTTGCCACCCACCAGGAGTTGCCGCCCTTGTTCACGCTGAAGCCGCCCGGCTTCACCGGTACCAGCTTGTAGCACAGCATAACCGGTTTCTTCATCTATCAAAAAGAGGCCAGCATAGTAGAGATCAAAACGGACGGGAATGAGGTCTACGGCGGCCTGGATAAGATCGGTCACATTTTGCATACCGCTCGCGGCCGCGGCCACTTCAGCGGCTGTCCTGAGCCACAAACTTTGTTGTGATTGCACGGCTAGCGCCGCTTTAGTTTGCTCCAACAACAGCTCATTTAAGATACTAATGGCTAATGGCCCGGCAATCGTCTGGAGCAACTTCATATCTCGCTCCGTAAACGCGTTTGGCTCATCACCATTCTCTACCGCCAGCACACCAATTAACTCATCACTTACTTTCAAGGGTACACCTAACCAGGCGCTGGTAGCCACCCCGATGGTAAATGAACCCAGTTCATCCCGCTTTTCATCCATGCGCTCGTTGACCAACAGGGGTTCACCCGTCCGCACCACGTAACCGCTAAAGCCCTGAGTGAGAGACAGGGGGCCAACGCCTGATACGTCAAGCTCAACGCCATATTCGAAGGCATATTCCCAGCTTATCGTTTGGGTGTCGTGGTGAACGAGCAAGATAGACATACCCGTTGCTTCGACCATAGAAAGGATTTCCCGCTGGGCCGAATGGTAAATGGAGCGGATATCTTTGGCTTGTGAAATAGCCAGACTAAACCGATTGAGGGTGCTGAGTTCGGCCACGCGTGCCCGGGAATTACTCGTCAGGTGCGCATTATTCAGGGCCGTGGCCGTTTCATGGGTCATGGCCTGGGCCCAGTTGAATTTCGTGAGGGGTAAACATGCCTAGATTGGGCATACGGTATAGTTCAACCATGCCCATAACCTCGGTTCCCACCGTGAGGGGTATCTCCGCGGCCGCGATAACCCCCATCTCTGCCAATAACAAACGTTGGTTCGGTTCCAGGTCAGGATCATCCAGACGATAAGACACCGTTTCCCGATGTTCCAAGACTCGGCGCGATGAGGGGTAACTGTTTACAGGATAAGATTGATACTCAATCTCATATTCCCCCACCCGTTTTGTGCCATCATCAAAATAGAAATTACCCTTGGAGACAATCGCATTGCGCTCCTTATCCCACTCCGAAACCACCACCCGATTGACCAACAGACGCTCAGCTAAAACACGGGCTGCCCGCCGATAAATTTCGTTGACATCCATCGTCGTCGAGAGAACGTCACTCAGAGCAAACAGAGACTCTAACTCGTTCAACCGTTTCTGGACGGCGGCGAAAAGCTCGCTGTTTTCCAGAGCCAGGGCAATTTGATCAACCATCAACTGTAAAGCGATCACATCCTCTGGCAGGATAGCCCCTTCCTCATAACCCTGGACATCTAACACCCCCAGTAAATGATTGTGAGCCAGCAAAGGCAAAGCCAATTCCGAACGGGTCTCCGGCAGTTGGGGTAAGGTCATGTAGTTGGGATCATCACTGACGTTGGCGGCAATGCGGGCACGGCGGTTCACGGCTACCCAGCCAACAATGGAATCAGGCGCAATGGGTAAAGCAAAACCTTCGGCCACGAGTGAGGGTCCGAGCGGCCCACGGGCAGATTGTAAAACAAGTTGATGACTGTTTTCGTCAAGGAGAAAAAGAGAGGTTTGGTAGAACTGAAACTGGTTATGAATGGTATCAACCAGTTCAGCCAGGCCTTCTTGTAAGTTGAGGGAGCTGCTGGCGACGTGAATGACCTGCGCACCTATAGTCAGGTGTTGAATCGTTCGTTCCAGCGAAGTAACATAATTTTTTAAACCGGCAATTTCTGAATTGGTCACTTTTATGCCAGTGCCCTGGAAAATGGCCGAGACTACTTTATCCTAAGTCCCAGACCGCTTTCCCGGCCAAAATATCACGGATTTGATTGGGGAACTTGTCGGCATCTAGCGGTTTGGAGAGGAAACCATTGAAGCCTGCCTCTTTGGAGCGTTGCATTTCGGCGGTACTGGCCTGTGCAGTCACAACAACCACTAATGTATCGCGCAGTTTCTCATTTGCGCGTATTTGGGTCAGTGCTTCGTAACCATCTTCGTGCGGTAGCCGCAAATCCATCAAAATCAGGTCAACACGAGGCATGGTGTTGGCGAAATCTACGACACCCCAACCGGTGGTTTTCCACTCGGTACGTTGCACACCGGTATAAGCCAGTAGCCGCGCAATTAGCACGAAGTTGGGTACATTGTCTTCAACAACTAATACGTAGGCATTTTCCGGGGCAATGGGTTGTTTTACTACCGATTCGCTCATGGGGGTTTCCCTCTGTAACGGTTTAAGTTAGCATGGTTCAGAATATCTTGCCGTTAGGATAACGTTAATTTAAGGTATCTGTCTAACGATTCCACTTACCTGCTTTCTTACCAGACTATCGCGCACAATCTGCCAGGAACAGTTACCGTGATTATGGCTAAGTGAGTGAAGTAGGAGTGGCATCGCTCAGCTACACCAGAATACAACGATGTGAGGACATTGGCAATAATTTGGCGCTCGTAAATAAGGCGATTGCACACTAAATTTTTGCCACCCAAGCCGTGGATTAAAATCCATGACTGATAGAAAAAGTGCGTTGAAAACGCACTCAAACAGTTCAGCCAACACGTTTCAACGTGTTTTTGTTACCAGTAGGGCGTTCCAACGCCCGGCGCCAAGACCGGCGGACAAAATGAAGCCATGGCCAGGGGGAGCCTCACTCTATAGCTAGCGATGGCTTCAACCCTCGCCAAGGGTAGGCGCACTCTCTAAAAGGGGCCGGTTTTCGCACGGCGCGAAAACCGGCCATCCTTGTGTTACCCGCTTCCCGCCGGGAAGGGGGTAGGGGGATGGGCGAATCCACTCATTACCCGATTAAAAATTTGATCAACAAAGGGGCGGGGAACTTTTCTGGCCCCGAAAAATCGCGCCCAGAAAAGTTCCCCTAAGGGTTAGGGGGATGGGTCTTCCGACTTAATCTACGAAGGGCTTAGGTAAAGCTGGTCGAGTCTCTCATCGCAGTTCCGTAAGTTATTTCATCCTTGATCTTTAGCGGGGAATTTTCAGTACCATACCCACCCGAATAGCTGAGGGGTTGTCGCCAATTGTCTCTTTGTTGGCGTTGTAAATGTCACGCCAGCGGTTGGCATCCCCGTAAAGTTTTTGGGCGATGGCGCTGAGATTGTCACCACTAACTACCGTGTATTCGCCTGGTTCAGTGACAGGGGGTTGGGTAGCTTCTGGGGTTGAGCCAGCCGTAGCCGCTCGTATGGCCGCGGCCGCGCCACCCGCCTGTCCGCCCGTTTTACTCTTCTTTACCGCCTCAATAGCATCGTCGTCGGCCTGATTATCCACGGCGGCCGGGGTATTGCCGGTTTTGCTGGGGCGGCTCCCCTCTTTGTCCGCCTGAGGTGAACCAACGGGCCGTTTGGCGGCCTGTTCGGCTTGTTTCTTCTTTAACTTGTCTACTAAATCACTCATGGTTATCTCCTGTGAAAATAAGTTTCGAGTTTCGAGTTTCAGGTTTCAAGTTGTGAGTTCCCACTCGCCACTCGCCACTCGCTACTCGCCCAAATTGCCTTATGATGGATACAATTCTACAACAACCAACTTGCTTTTCCCGTACCGTAACCAACAAAATTTTCCTGGGAGGACGTTGTGGCCCATATCACCGGCATCGAAAAAATGACTGTTAGCCAGTTGCGTGACGAAATTCAACGAGGCGGTAAGTTTGTGGTTTACCTCTATTGCGTGTCTTTGCTCATTATTACCTTCAAGCGTGGTTCAGGTATCCATTTTGTGCCTGCCGGGCAAAGTGCGGTGCTGAAAGGGTTGCCGTATACCCTGCTTTCTCTGCTAGCGGGTTGGTGGGGCATCCCTTGGGGGCCACTTTTTACTCTGGAAGCCCTGGTACGAAATTTTCAGGGTGGCAAAGATGTTACGCAAGAAGTAATGTCGGCCTTGAGCCGGGCGCAGAACAAATTGTGATCGTCCGGTCAGTATAATTCCGGCACAAAAGTTTGCTCCGAAATTGGGGGGCGAACATAAGCCTGGTCATCTTCACGGGGGGGCAAGTCAATGGGGCCAGGCACAATGTCTTCATAAGGAAGCTGGCTTAAAATGTGGCTGATGCAGTTGAGGTGTGCCCGACGTTTATCATCGGCGTTGACGACGTACCAGGGACATTGTTTGGTGTCGGTGTAAGCAAACATTTTGTCTTTGGCTTTGGAATATTCTATCCACCGCCGCCGCGACTCCACATCCATGGGGCTGAGTTTCCACCGTTTGCTAGGGGAGTGTGCCCGCGCCTGAAAACGGCGTTCTTGCTCCTCATCACTTACCGAGAACCAGTATTTCAGTAGGATAATGCCTGCCCGCACCAACATTCGCTCAAATTCAGGGCAGGAGCGCATAAATTCCTGGTATTCCTCTTCGGTGCAGAATCCCATAACGCGTTCGACACCGGCCCGGTTGTACCAACTACGATCAAACAAAACGATTTCGCCCGCCGCGGGCAGATGGGCGACGTAGCGCTGAAAGTACCATTCGGTTTTTTCGCGGTCGGTGGGGGCGGGTAAGGCGACGACCCGGCAACCGCGTGGGTTGAGGTATTCGGTGATGCGTTTGATGGTTCCGCCTTTGCCAGCGGCATCACGCCCCTCAAAGAGGATGACCATGCGTAGCCCTTTGTCTTTGACCCAATATTGTAATTTGACCAGTTCCTCTTGCAGGCGATCTAACTCTTTCAGGTACACCTTTTTGTTTAAGGGAGCGTGGTCAGGGGATGACATTTCGGCGAGGTCCGCGGCCGCGTTCCGGCCATTCTTCGCGCTTTTCTGTTTGTCTTTGTGGCTCATGGGCAACCTCCTAAATGGTGAACAGAGGAAGGAGATGGTTCTCTCTGGCTCCAACAGGTTGGCTAAGGGCATTATAACATGAAAATTGACCGAATCAGCGGTGAACCTTTGGTGTTCTGGCTCGTATCAGGGATCAAACGGGCAAGGAAGGTTACAATTGGCAGCCATTAGCCAATTTCGAGTGCGTTTTTTCCATCTTCCGATGCGTTTTTTCCATTTTCTGGAGCGTTTACTGTGATTTTCCAGAGCGTTTCTGTCGTTTTCCTGCTACGGTTCTTGCATTTTCTGATGCGTTTTCTGCATTGTTCCCCGCGTTTCCCGGTTTTTACTGCGTTTTTTCCATCTTCCAGTGCGTTTCTTTGATTTTCGCTGCGGTTAGGCTGATTTTCCGCTGCGGAATGGACCAAGGGCCCGCCCCCCGCCCCGGGGCCCGCCCCAAAAACGAACTGATTTTTTTCGGCCAGGTTGTGGCCTCATTAGCGCACTGCCCGTGGGCTTGGCATATCAGCCGGGGTTTATGCAAGTTAAAATAAAGGTTCGGTAATCGCGATCACCCGCGCCACGGGGCCGTGGAAGCGCACCGTGCTGGTAGGAAACGGCGTGCCCGGTGAACCGGGCTTTCAAACCGGTTTCACCGGTTTTGTTGTTAGGTAGCCCGCTCCGTTTACGGGCGGGCGGGCCGGATTACCGATCTATTTTCTTAATGTTCATTAACCCCTGACTGGAATCAACAGCGAATCCTATGAAACCCCTCTGTTGCACCCTTCTTCTAATCCTGGGCGGTCTGCTCATCCTGACCGACTCTCCCGTTCAGGCCGCACCCCAAACGCATCACGCATCACGTATCACGTATCAGCCACCCTTCACCCCAGCCCCCTGCCCCTTCCCCGTGGCCGAGCCAGAGCGGGTGGAATGTGGCTTCCTGACCGTGCCCGCTGATCATGCCCACCCCGACGGCCCCACGATGCGGTTGGCTGTTTCCATTTTGCGCAGCCAACGAGAGGACGCGGCCGCGGAACCCGTTCTCTATCTCGCTGGCGGGCCGGGGCAAGCGGCCGCGTTCCTGGCCAGTGTGCCCTCAGCCCAATTACCCTTGGTGACACAAGGCCGCTGGGATTTCATCTTCCTCGATCAACGGGGAAGCGGCCTCTCCCAACCCAACTTGCTCTGCCCCGTTGACCCCATCCAACCCGATTGGCCCGCCCTGCTCACCGGGGGCAACGACCTGACCACCATCCGCAATGATTTGAACGCCCAAATGGCCGGTTTATGCCACGAATCATTGTTGGCTCAGGGAGTCGATCCGACCCTGTTTACCACGGCCCAGAACGCCCAGGATGTGGTGGCTTTGCGGCAGGCGTTGGGGGTGGAACAATGGGTTTTACTGGGGTTTTCTTATGGCACGTACCTGGCCCAAGAAGTCATGCGGCTCGACCCGGACGGTATCCAGGGGGTTATTCTCGATTCGCCCGTGCCCGCCGATGTGAACATGGCCGCTGAAACGCCTTTGCTCGCGGCCGCGGCCCTCGATCACCTCTTCACCGCCTGCACCGACAACCTGGCCTGCCGCCTGGCCTACCCTGACCTGGAAAGCCGCTTCTTCGCCCTGGTAGAGCAACTCAACA
This sequence comes from Candidatus Trichofilum aggregatum, assembly GCA_016716885.1. Taxonomy (GTDB): domain Bacteria; phylum Chloroflexota; class Anaerolineae; order Promineifilales; family Promineifilaceae; genus Trichofilum; species Trichofilum aggregatum. The sequence continues at coordinate 29,143 of JADJUV010000019.1, forward strand.
ACACCCCGTTGCCTGTCCCCATTGCCAATCTCACCATCCCGTTGACCGGCGACCAGTTCGCCTACCTGTTGCCCAGCCTGCTGGGTGATCCCGCTACCTATGCCCTGGCCCCTGCCCTCATCGCCGACCTGGAAAAAGGGGAAACCGGGCGTCTGGTGCAAATGGCTGGTGCCGTTCTGGCCCCCATTCAGGCGCAACATGGCCTACTTTATAGCATCATCTGCCATGATCTGTTCCAGCCGTTAAGCGATGAGGCGATGGATGCAACCGACCTGCCCGACCTGTTTGTCCGCCAGGGTAGCCGCGAGAATGTGGCCCTGGCGGCTCTGTGCGCTGATTGGCCGCGAGGCAAGGCCATCGAACCGGCCCCACTCCCCCGTGACATTCCTACCCTCATTCTGGTCGGTGAACTAGACACCGGCACTCCCCTGGTCTGGGGCGAACGAGTGGCCCAACAAGTTGACCACAGCACCCTGGCCCTCGTGCCGGGTGTGGGGCATAGCGTCTTGCAAGGGGGCGATTGCCCCAACAGTGTCATGCTCTCCTTCCTACTCGCTCCCACCGGTACACCCAACACCGAATGCCTGAGCCAACTGCGCCCGGCCACTTTCATCATTGACGAAGATGTGTCTCGCCCCTGGGCCAGAGGGCTGATTGTTCTGTTCATCGCCCTCATGGCCGGAACAACCGGGCGAACGGGGCTGAACCTGCTCCGTGCCCAACCTCTGGCCCAAACCTGGCGGCAATTTACCTGGCGTATGAGTTGGCGGGCGGTGGGCTGGTGGCCGATGGGGTTGAGTGGGTTGATTCTGGTGTTGGTGCTGACCAACGACGCGGCCGCGGTCGCCAACGACAGCCTGGGCCGGGCCTTCACCGCCGAGGGCATCGTGGCGGCTATCATCCCCCTTATGGCCGGGATGCAGGCGGCCATGTTCTTCTCCCCGGATGACGAACCGGGGTTAGAGGTGCAACTATCCGCGCCGCGGCCGCTGGCCTGGCTGGTATGGGAGCGGCTCACCTGGGTTTTGTTTGTCCAGGGAGCAATCGGTCTGGTAGGAATGTTTGTGGCCCGCCAGGTGGCCGGGGTGGATGAGGCGTTGTGGGTTAGCCTGGCCCGCTGGCTGGTGCCCCTGATCACGTTGACCGGGGTGGGGCTGTTCATTACCCTGATGTCGCGGCAGACAGCCTTTGGCGTAGCTATGACCGGGGTGTTGTGGTTTGCCCTGCTGGCTTTTGGGGATGGGTTGATCGCTCGCTGGCCGTTCCTCTGGCCCATTCACCTCTACCTTTCCCCCATCACCCTCTCACTGGCTGATTATGCCCTGAACCGGGGGGTAGTTTTGTTGGCCGGGCTGGGGTTTTTCTTACTGGCCTTGCGCCAGTTGCGGGATGAGGAGCGGGTGCTGCTGGGGACGCATCGGCGCGGCCGCGCGCGGGCCGGGTCTGGTGTGGTGAGGGAAGGGGGAGAGGGCTGGTTCGCGGCCGCGGTCAATCCATCTTTCCCTCAACGGTTCCTGGCCCAACTATTCATCATCACCCGCAACGAATTTCGTCTGCAATGGCGTCGCCGGGCTACCCTGGTCATTATCCTCAGTGCCACCGTATTCCCGGTGCTAATGGCCCTGCTCATGCGCGGTGGCGGGCAGGAAATGCTCCAGCCACTGGTTGAAGCGGGCGTGTTTTCCGCCCGTGAAGCCCAGGAACGCCTGACCCAATCCATCATCGCCTTCTCCTTTGCCCCCATGTACACCATTTTGCTCTTACTTGTCCCCCCAGTCGTGGCCGAGATCATCCCCAAAGACCGGCAACTGGGCGTAACCGAACTGTTTGACAGTACCCCATTAGCCAACACCGCTTACCTGGGGGGAAAATTACTGGGCATGTGGTTGAGTCTGCTGGTAGGAATGCTCCTCAACTTTCTGATTACATGGCTGGCCTGGCGTTGGCTCTTGGGGCCAGTCTTGCTCCTGCCCATGTTAGAAACGTGGCTCTTTGCTTGTGGCACGGTTTTACTCCTAAACGGGGGATTAGCCGTGTTTCTCTCGGCCGGTTTGCGCACACGGCGCTGGGCGGTGCTCATCGGCATTGGTGTGGCAATGGTGGCTCTCGTCAATCTGGGTGCATCCTTGCCGCATAACTTGTTCTTTTACCTGAACCCGGCCCGGCCCGCCTTCCTGGATTACTATGCTTTGCGAGCCTTCTCCCAAATCAGTACCTTGAACGTGACCACAGAAATAAAAGATGTCTGGCTGACGATAGGGGGTGGGCTGGTGGAATTGGCGGTGGCTGGTTTTCTGGCCTGGGTCTGGCTGAGGCGGAAGGAATAATTAAGCGCGGAATTTGTGAATGGATGAATGATTAATGGGGGAGCGACCGCCACTCCATTAACGATTCAGCAGTTCAACCATTAATTATTCAGTTGTAACGATACAGCCCCTCACCCTAACCCTCTCCCCAGGGAGAGGGAACCAACTCCCCTCTCCCGCTTCGGGGGAGGGGCCGGGGGTGAGGGGTCAGCTTTGTGGCGAGGTGATAGCATGATCGAGATTACCCAATTGACAAAAACGTATCCCGGCGGCGTGCAGGCGTTGCAGGGAGTCAATCTACACATTGGCCGGGGAATGTTTGGCCTGGTGGGGCCAAATGGGGCGGGCAAAACGACGTTGATGCGGATTATGGCCGGGATTTTGCGCCCCACGGCCGGGGATGTGCAGGTGTTCGGTCATTCGGTGAACACGGGTGAGGGCAAACGCGCCATCAAGATGGGGCTGGGTTATTTGCCGCAGGAGTTGGGGCTGTACCCGGACCTCACGGCGTTGGAGTTTTTGGATTATATGGCGGTGCTGAAGGGAATCACGGACAGACGCGGCCGCGAACAACAAATCGCCGAACTATTAGAACGTGTCCGCCTGGCCGACGTAGCTAAACGTCGCCTCAAAACCTACTCCGGCGGCATGAAACGGCGCGTCGGCATTGCCCAGGCCCTGTTGGGCAACCCGCAAGTCGTCATCGTGGACGAACCCACCTCTGGCCTGGACCCGGAAGAGCGGGTGCGTTTGCGTAACCTGCTCGGCGAAGTTGCCAGCCGGTGTACCGTCATCCTATCCACCCACATCATCGAAGACATCAGCCAGAGTTGCCGCGACCTGGCGGTGATCAACAAGGGTAAGGTGGCCTTCCAGGGTGGGCCAGCGGAATTGATTGCCCAGGCCCAAGGCAAGGTATGGCTGGTGAAAACAGCCGGGGAAAAGCCCAACGGGGCGACGGTGGTTGTCAGCAGTATGCAACTGCATGATGGCACCCAATACCGGGCGCTGGGGGATTTGTCCGCCCATCCCCAGGCCACCCCCGCCGAACCGAGTCTGGAAGATGGGTATATCTGGTTGATGCAGGGGCAAATGGGGGGAGGGAAGGAATAATTAATGGGTGAATTGGCGAGGGCCGGGGGGGGGGGTGGTGCCCTTGTGGGGGGTTCCTTTCCGCGGGGCGGGCCGCGGGGGGGGTTTTGCCCGGGGGGGGGGGGAGGGGGTGGGTCTTCCGACTAAACCTGCTGAGGACTTGTGTAAAGCTGTACTAGTTGGGGTGCTGGGAAGCAGGGGCTTTGCGGGCGACGATGCGGCCGCGAGAGGTGACAATGAATAAGAAGAGAAGCGGCACAGTAACCAGTCCAAGTAGATAAACACCCAAGAGCATGATGATAAGTGTACCTGTGGCAATAAACATTTCCGTTACTCCTTCTTGACAACCTACTGCTGTAAACATACGCGACTTTGGCGAAAATTAGCCCACCCTCTGCAAATCTCTCAGTCTCTTAATCTCTTAGTCTCCAGAGGCGAGATTAAAAAACGCCAAACTCCAGTAAACATACATCCGATGTGGTCAGCATAACACGGCCCATTTGCTCTCGGAGTAAACAGCGGGTGAAAAGAAGCTGTAAAGTTGGTTACAGGGTGAAGATGCACAATCCCAATAGTGCCCGGTATAATCGGTTTTATGCATAGGTATAGTCTGGATACGTTTTCTTCCCATTGGCCGGTTGATTGGGAACAAGAATTTGGTCGTACCGGGCCATTGGTAATGGAAATTGGCTTTGGCAATGCTGATTTTCTCATTCATCAGGCCCACTCGCGGCCGCAAACCAACTTCATCGGCCTGGAAGTCTCCCTGCCTTCCCTCCGCAAAGCGGAAAGCAAAATCACCCAGGCTGGACTAACCAATGTGCGGGTCTTGCATAACCCGGCCGACATGGTTTTATGGTTGTTGGTGCGGCCGCAAAGCCTTGACGGTATCACCATTAACTTCCCCGACCCCTGGCCCAAACATATTTTGCGCCGCGTGGTCAACGAACGTTTTCTCCACCTGGCTGCCAACAGGATGAAACCAGGGGCTTTCCTGGACATCGCCACCGACCACCCTGATTACATTCCCTGGGTCATTGAGCATCTGGAACGCACCCCGTACTTCGTCAGTCGCCGCCCCACAACCTTTATCACGCAAGACGATGAGCGGTTCCGTACCAAGTACGAACAGATTGCGCTGGACGAGGGACGGGTGTGTCATTATTTTCACTGGCAGAGGAACGAGGTCGCGGCCGCGGACGAATTTCCCCTGCCTCAGGAGCAACCCATGCCCCACGTCATCGTGCAATCCCCCCTGGCCCCCCAAGATTTGGTCAAGCAATTTGAGCGCCAGCGCCATCAACAAGGCCAGATGTTTATCAGCCTGGACGAAATGTTCCAATCCACCCGCACCGGGGCCTTGCTGGTGGAAACCTACATTCACGAAGATGCCCTGACCCAGCGGGTTGGCCTCACCATTCATCAACGGGACGGCAACCGCTACATTGTTGGTCTCCATGAATTAGGCTTCCCCCGCCCCACACCCGGTGTCCAACTGGCTATTCGTTCCGTGGCTGAGTGGCTCTGCTCCCTACACCCCGAAAACCAGGTTCTCAGCCACAACCTCAACCCTACCGTTACCCAAGATCGTTGATAAACGGTGTATTCGTGTAAGTGTATGGATGTAGACTCCTACACCCATCACTCCCCTTCTCCCTATGCTCAAACTACATAACACCCTCACCCGCGCCATAGACCCCTTTGTGCCGCTTGAACCGGGCAAAGTTGGGTTATACACCTGTGGTTTTACTGTCTACAACTACGCCCATATCGGTAATTTGCGCACCTATATTTTTGAAGACATTCTGCGCCGCGCCCTCATCTTTTTTGGTTATGAAGTCAAGCACGTCATGAACGTCACCGATGTTGGTCATCTGGTTTCTGATGCCGATGAGGGTGAGGACAAGATGGCCGTGGGGGCACGGCGTATGGGCAAATCGGCCTGGGAGTTGGCCGATTTTTATTGGCAGGCGTTCAAACAAGATATGGTGCGCCTGAATCTGCTGGAACCGCACATCTGGTGCAAGGCCACCGATCACATTGCCGAACAGATTGCCCTGGTGCAACAGCTAGAAGCGAAAGGTTACACCTATGTTTTGGCCGATGGGGTCTATTTTGATACCGCTAAACTGGATGATTACGGCAAACTGGCCCGGCTAGATGTCGCCGGATTGCAGGCTGGGGCACGCATCGAAATGGGTGACAAACGTCAACCCACCGATTTTGCCCTGTGGAAATTTTCGCCGCCGGATCAACAGCGGGATATGGAGTGGCCTAGCCCCTGGGGCGTGGGTTTTCCCGGTTGGCACATCGAATGTTCGGCCATGGCCCTGAAATATCTGGGCGAGCGGTTTGATATTCATTGCGGCGGCATTGATCATATTCCGGTGCATCACACCAACGAAATTGCCCAGACGGAGAGTGCCACCGGGCAAAAGCCGTGGGTGAACTGGTGGCTCCATGGCGAATTTTTGATTATCGCCCCGGATGAGTCCGGTGAAGAAGTGAAGATGTCGAAGTCGAGGGATAATTTCCTGACCCTGGAGTATCTGTTGGAAAAGGGATATGACCCGCTGGCCTATCGTTATTTCTGCCTGAATGGTCATTATCGTTCGCCGTTGTCTTTTTCCTGGAGTGGGTTGGACGCGGCCGCGAACGCCTTCTCCCGCTTCAAACACCATGTATTAACCTTACAGGGCCAGTCCCAGGCCGATGCCCCCCTGGCCGAAGCCCACTTCCACGATTTTCAACAAGCGGTGGCTGACGACCTGAACATGCCACGTGCGCTGGCGGCGATGTGGGGTCTGTTGCGGGATGGGGCTGTGCCCGCGGCCGCGAAATATGCCACCCTCTTAGCGATGGATGTGGTTTTGGGGTTTGATATTGCCCATTTAAAAGCGGACGAAGTAGCTGTGCCCGATGAAGTGATGGCGTTGGTGGCGGAGCGTGCGGCCGCGCGCCAATCACGCGATTGGTCCCGTGCCGATGAAATCCGCCAGCAAATCACGGCTATGGGTTACACCCTGGAAGACACCCCCGCTGGCCCCAAAGTAAAACGGATATGACCATACAGCCCCTCACCCTGGCCCTCTTCCCCCAGGGGCGAGGGAATTGACACCCTTCTCCCTGCGAGGGAGAAGGGCTGGGGATGAGGGAAATTAATAAAGCACAGGCCTTGGTACTCAAAATCTGAGTTAAGTGGCGTTTTTTACTTCATGTTGGATTATTCCTCGCTCGATCAACTTCATGCTGAGATGCACGCCTGCCGCCGCTGTGTTGAGGCTGGTTATGACATAGCGCCGGGTGCGATTTTCTCCCCTGGTGATGAAACCCGGCGGGTGATACTCATTGGGCAGGCCCCCGGTGTCACTGAAGTAACGGCCCGCCGACCGTTTAATGCGGGTAGCGGCCGCAGACTATTCCAATGGCTTGGTGAAGCAGGCTGGGACGAAACAGCCTTTCGCCAACGTCACCGAATGACCGCCGTCACCAAATGTTATCCCGGCAAAAGTGGCAACGGCAAAGGGGACCGGGTTCCTAGCAAAGCGGAACAAGCCCTCTGCCGCCCTTTTTTAGAGCGGGAAATCGCCCTGGTTAACCCCCGGCTCATCCTATTGGTAGGGGGTCTGGCTATCAAACTGTTTTACCCGGATAATGCCCGGTTGGAAGAAATTATTGGCACAGCGGCCTATTTCCCTCCCGAAGCCTTAACCCAGCCGGTGAATTTTGATTGGGGGCAGGCCGAGTGGCCGGTTAAATTTGATAAAGAGAAGGGAGAACGCGGCCGCTGGATTGTCCCCTTGCCCCACCCATCCGGGGCCAGCTTGTGGCCCAACAAACCGGCCAATCAAGCCCTTATCCAACAAGCGGTTGCTCTATTAAGGGATATGCGTCTGGCCCTTGATCTTTAAAAAAAAAAAAAAAAAAAGTGAAACCAAACCACCGAAAAAAAAGAAAAAGAAAAGAAGACACGAAGCGCCCCGCGGGCAACCAGGTAAAACCCCATGTCAATTTCCTCTAAAACTCTCGATACCATTACCGACCTTGTCCGAGCCAAAGCGGAAGCTCAGGCTTTTTCTGGCGTTGTGCAGTTGCAACACGGGAATATAACCTTGTGGCAGGAAGCCTTTGGTTATGCTAATCGCGCCTGGAGCATACCCAACACCCCTCAAATGCGGTTCCGGGTGGCTTCTATCGGCAAGATGTTTACAGCGGTGGCGGTGCTCCAACTGATTGATGAAGGGCGTCTGAGTCTGGAATCTCGTTTGCTGGATTGTTTACCTCTGCCGGAAACCACCATTCCGCCCGAAACAACCATCTTTCAACTGTTGACCATGACCTCAGGGGTGGCGGATTGGTTTGAGGAGTCTGACGAATGGGAAGCACAGTGGGCAGAACTGCGCCGCACGACGCCTTTGTATCTTTTGCGCCAGAACCGGGATTATTTGCCGCTGTTTAGCCAGAAACCACCGGCTGGTCCGCCGGGGGTGTATCGGTATAGCAATGCCAGCTATATTTTGTTGGGGCTGGTATTGGAGCAGATAACGGGATTGACCTATGCGGAGGTGATACAGCAGCGGGTGTTCGCGGCCGCGCACATGACACACTCCGGTTTCTGGGGGTTAGCCGAGGTGGTTGAAGCGGTGGCTGAAGGGTACATTCCCCAAGAGGGTGCCGATGAGATTATCACCGGTTGGCAAAGGAATGTGTATGAAACAACCCCGGACGCGGCCGCGGATGGTGGTGCCACCTCTACCGCGCACGACCTGCTTCGCTTTATTCAAGCCTTACAAAACGGCCAACTTCTCTCCCCCACGCTCACCCAGGCCATGCTGACGCCCCAGGTACTAACCGATACCGAGCTTTTTCGCGGTTATGGGTGGTATTACGGGTATGGCAACGCCTTCCTGCTCAACGAGCACAACCAGATTGTGCGTTATGGTCACACTGGCGAAGAAGCCGGTGTCAGTTGCCGCCTGTACCATTACCCGGCTTTGTCGTTAGATGTCGTCATTTTGGGTAACCAGAGCAACTGTGCCGGGGCAGTTGGCTGGGCCATTCATGATGCTCTTGTCAGTGAGGCCACAACATCCGTTTAATCATTCAGGAGCCACCGGTGTCGGAATCTGCTCCGCACCGATGATGAGGGTCTATTTTAGAACTATAGCTGTTCAGATAATCATTTGGGGTCTTGGTTCGTAGTGACCGCTTTAGCGGGCTAGCACCAGCCCGCTAAAGCGGTCACTACAAGCAGAATCTTTTTCTTGAAAGCGATCGTACCGTTTTACGAAAGGTGGACATATGTTTTTATGACAAGTCTTGACCATTCGTTTGTCGCCGGAAACCCCCACCCCTAACCCCCCCTTCCCCCTTGTTGATTAAATTATTAATCGGGTAATGAGTGGATTCTCCCATCCCCCTACCCCTTCCCGCTGGGAAGGGGGAAATACCAGGCAGGAGTGCCGGTTTTCGAGCGCGTCGGCGCGCTCGAAAACCGGCACTTTAGAAAGTTCCCCGCCCCTGGGGGCGGGGTTAGGGGTGGGGGAAACCGGGTTACCTGACTATTTTTTTAAACTACAACCGGGAAGGGGGGTCAGGGGGATGGGTCTTCCGACTAAACCGGCTAAGGACTTGTGTAAAGCTGTACTAGTTTATCCGGTGAATATGGCTGAACAGGTTCGTTTGCGCTAAAATGCACAAAGGCATTGATAGCCAAAACTATTACTTGTGAGGTAGCTTCCTTGAAGAACATTATGGTCACTGGGGGGCGGGTTTCATTGGGGCTAATTTTGTCCTCTATGTGCGCCGTACCCATCCTGAATATAACCTTATCGTTTACGACAAACTCACCTACGCGGGCAATCTAGACAATTTACTCGATGTTTCGGATGATCCTCAGTACACGTTTGTGCGCGGGGATATTAGTGACGCGGCCGCGGTCGAGGCCACCATCAAACAACACAACATTGACACCATCGTCAATTTTGCCGCCGAAACCCACGTAGACCGCTCCATCATGGACCCCGATGCCTTTATTCGCACCGGCGTTTATGGAACCTATGTCCTGCTGGAAGCCACCCGCAAACTGGGGCTAGAGCGCTACCACCAGATCAGCACCGACGAGGTATATGGACACATTCCGCACGGCTATTCTAGTGTCGAAACAGACAAACTAGAGCCACGTAGCCCCTATTCGGCCAGCAAGGCGGGTGGTGATTTATTGGTCTACTCCTATTTCATCACCTATGGTCTGCCGGTCACAATTACTCGTGGTTCCAACAACATCGGCCCCTACCAATACCCGGAAAAAGCTGTGCCCCTTTTCGCCACCAACGCCATTGATAACCTGCCCTTACCCCTCTACGGCGATGGTCGCCAGATGCGTGAATATCAATATGTGGAAGATCATTGTGAAGCCATTGACCTGGTGCTGCACAATGGGGTTTTGGGTGAAACGTACAACGTGGGCACCGGGTATGAGATGGAAAATGTGGAGATGGTGCGGATATTGCTGGAGACGTTGGATCGCCCTAGCTCGCTCATTCGCCATGTGGAAGATAGGGCCGGGCATGATCGTCGCTACAGCCTGAATATCAGCAAGATGCAGGCGTTGGGTTGGCAACCGCGCCACACGGCTGAGGAAGCCATTCGCAAGACGGCCCACTGGTATGCCGCCAATGAATGGTGGTGGCGTAAGATTAAGTCGGGTGAGTTTAAACAATATTATGAAGCGCAGTACGGTGAACGACTGCGTAAAACGAATGGATAAGCCGACGGGAAAAGAGGATTTTTCACAACGTAACAAACAATGTGCAATAGGGAGGAGAAATGAGTGACGCGAAAGGATTACAAGGGGTGGCAGTCGCTGACACCTCTTTGAGCCGGGTGAGTGGGGATATTGGTGAACTGATCATCCGGGGTTACCAGATAGCTGATTTGGGCGCGCATGTGACCTATGAAGAAGCGGTTTATCTGTTATGGTACGATGTTCTGCCGACTGCGACCCAACTTGAGACGTTCAAAGCGACCTTGGCCGCTACCAGGGTCATTCCTACTGAATTATTGGACCTGTTGAAGCAATTTCCTCAAACGGCCCACCCGATGGCGGTGTTACGTTCGGCGGTCAGTTTGTTGGGATTGTATGATCCCCAGGCGGACGATATTCGCCTTGCCGGAGCACGGGAAAAGGCGTTGCGGCTGGTAGCCCAGTTACCCACGATGGTGGCTGCCTGGGAACGGATTCGCCAGGGCAAAGAAGTGGTAGCGCCCCAGGCCGATTTGGGTCACGCGGCTAATTTTCTTTATATGATGAATGGTGCCGAACCGAATCAGGATGCGGTGAAGGCGTTGGATGCTTATCTGGTGCTGTTGATTGACCATGATTTTAATGCTTCGACGTTTTCGGCGCGGGTGACGACGGGGACGAGTGCTGATATGTACTCGGCGATTACGACTGCATTGGGTACGCTGAAGGGGCCAGCCCACGGTGGGGCCAATCAGAAGGCCATGGAGCAATTTTTGGCCGCGGCCGCGACCGGTGATGTGGCCCAATGGTATAACGACTTCCGGGATGCCGGGAACCGGGTCATGGGTATTGGTCACCGGGAATATAAGGTGGAAGACCCCAGAGCGCGGGTGTTGCGGCCGCTGGCCGAAAAAGTAGCCCTCACCAGTGGCAACGGTCGCTGGTATGACATCGCTTCCCAAATTGAGAAACTCACCCGGCAGGATGACTATTTTGTCAGTCGTAACCTCTATGCCAATGTCGATTATTATTCCGCGGTGGTGTTGTACATGCTGAATATCCCCGTAGACCAGTTTACCTGTGTCTTTGCCATTAGCCGGGTGGCGGGTTGGACGGGCCATGTGCTGGAACAACTGGCGAACAACCGGCTCATCCGGCCCCAGGCGAATTACACCGGCCAGACGGGTCGCCAGGTGGTACCACTGGCCGAACGTGAGTAACGCGGCCGCGATTTCTTATTTACTCGACTCTGACGAAAACTTGGACGACCTCTGGAAATCTCTTAATCTCTCAGTCTCCAGAGGTCCCCACAAAAAACGCCCATGTCGAGTTATTTAGCCTTTTCTTAATGTCCGGTGCACGGGCTTAACAGGGAATAAGCTATTTGCTAAAGTCCTAACCTGCCGGGTAAAACCTTATTCGGCAGGTTTTTTCTTTTCTGCCAGCTTATCTTCTCAATGATGTTTTGGAAACCAACTATGAAACACACATTTTTATTTTTGTTGTTTACGCTGTTTTTGGTGGCTTGCGGGGGCGAGGATGTGAATCCGGTGACGCCCCCGATTGCGCCTAGTTTTACTCCCGCGGCCGCAACCCCAGATAGTGCGGCCGCGATCAACACCTTACCCCCGCCCGAACTGACCGATTCCCAGGCCACCGTCCCCCCCGACCTGGCCCTTTCACCCACCCCCGCCGAACCTACGCTCACGGCGACCCCCGAACCCACCCCTGTCCCCACCATCCCATCCCAACAAGCCTTCAGCATTAACCTGGACCTGATCGTTGAGGGACTAATCAGCCCGGTGACGATGGCGCACGCCGGTGATGACCGGCTCTTCATCCTGGAACAGCGGGGCACCATTCGCATCCTTCAGAACGGGCAACTACTGGGGGATGACTTTTTGGATATTCAGGGGCGGGTGGGTGATTCAGCCAACGAGCAGGGTTTGTTGGGCATCGCCTTCCACCCGGACTATGCTAACAACGGTCGTTTTTTCCTGGATTACACCAACGATGCCGGTGATACGGTCATCAGTGAGTTTATGGTGACGGCCGATGCCAACCGGGCCGATGCCGACAGCGAACGGATTCTGTTGACCATTGATCAACCCTACGAAAACCACAACGGCGGCCAGCTTCAGTTTGGGCCAGATGGGTTTTTGTACATTGGCATGGGTGATGGCGGTAGTCAGGCTGATCCAGAGGGGAATGGGCAAAATACGGACGCCCTGCTGGGCAAGATTTTGCGCCTGGATGTGGATAATGGGTTGCCCTATGCCATTCCGGCCGATAATCCCTATGTCAACGGGGGCGGCCGCCTGGAAATTTGGGCCATTGGCTTGCGTAATCCCTGGCGTTTCAGCTTTGATCGGTTGACAAACGATTTGTTCATTGCCGATGTGGGGCAGGATTCGTTTGAGGAAGTGAGCTTCTATCCGGCTGGTTCGCCGGGAGGAGCCAACTTTGGCTGGAATATCATGGAAGGTTGGACTTGTTTTAATAGTTCCAACTGCAACACGGATGGCCTGATTCAGCCCATTACGGTTTATGGCCGTGATGAGGGCTGTTCCATCACGGGGGGGTATATGTATCGGGGCACGGAATACCCCGCGCTCTATGGTAACTATTTCTTTGCCGATTTTTGTTTTGGTACGGTGTGGGGTCTGTTCCCGATGGAAGGAAACTGGCTCAAAACAACGGTCACCCCGCAAACGTTGTTGCAAATTACCAGCTTCGGCGAAGATGTGAATGGTGAATTGTATGTCTTGAGTCGCCTGGGCGGGGTGTACCGGGTAACGGAGTAAGGACGCTATACAGGTTCTCTGGCTTGGCGATTACCAGACCAGCTTGCCCTCACCCCCGGCCCCTCTCCCAAAGCGGGAGAGGGGAGATGGTTCCCTCTCCCTGGGGAGAGGGCTAGGGTGAGGGGCTGTCCGGTTACAACGCTTTAGCGGGCCACCGTTGACCGGCTAAAGCCTCGATTCCGGACACGAATTCGCCTGGTTTCTGAGTAACAAACGCTTCGGGGTGAACAACCCCTACACCCTGGTCATTTCAGGTAAACGGGATGCTTCGGCGGACCTCAGCATGACATCATTCAGTTGAAAATGTATCCCATACTACTGGAGTTTAGAGCAAGAGGAGAGAGTGAGAGGAAATTACTCTGGAAAACCCTCTAGCTCTGGCTCTGAACTCTAAACTCAAGAACGATTACCAAGGAGTTTTCTGTGACCCATAAACCTGTTGTTCGTTTGTTGTTGTGGCTGGGGCTGTGCCTCGCGGCCGCGACACCTCTCCTCGCTCTCACCCCCATCACCACCACCCGTGTCCAGGTCGCGGCCGCGCCCCTGGCCCTCGGTGTAGAAGAATTTGCGACCGGTTTCGCGGCCGCGACCGATGTCACCAACGCCGGTGATAGCCGCCTCTTTGTTAGCGAAGAAGCAGGCCTCATCCGCATCGTGCAAAATGATGGCACCGTGCTCACCACCCCCTTCCTGGACATCACCGACCGGGTGGATACCGGGTTCCAGCAGGGGTTACTCAGCCTGACTTTTGACCCCGACTACGCCACCAACGGCTATTTCTATGTGTACTACACCCACGAAGATGGCATCCAGCTTTACACCCGCCTGTCCCGCTTCACGGTAACGGCTAACCCTGATATGGCCGACCCCGCCAGCGAACTGATCTTGCTCAGTCTGGCCCAACCGTTTGGTGATAACAACGGCGGTGATCTTAACTTCGGCCCGGATGGTTATCTTTATCTGAGTACCGGTGACGGGGGTGACTTTGGTGATCCCAGCGATAACGGCCAGAGCACGGACACCTTATTGGGCAAAATTCTGCGCCTGGATGTGGCCGGGGGCGGCAATGCCCCGGAATGTGATGGCGCGGGCAACTACACCATCCCCGTCGATAATCCCCTGGCGGATGGGGCTGGCCCCAACTGTGATGAAATCTGGGCGGTGGGTTTGCGGAACCCCTGGCGGTTCAGCTTTGATCGCAGCACCGGCGACCTGTATGTGGGTGATGTGGGTGAATTCACCCGCGAGGAGATTAGTTATGCGCCCGGCAGTAGTGACGGGGGGGAGAATTTTGGCTGGCGCTGTTGGGAAGGTACCCAACCCGGCCCCAACACCACTGGTTGTGGCCCCATCGGTGATTATGATGGCCCCATTTTTGATTACCCGCATGGCACCAATGGCTGTGCCGTGAGTGGTGGCTATGTTTACCGGGGCACAGATTGGCCCACGCTGGCGGGTGTTTATGTGTTCGCCGATTTTTGTAGTGGTAATTTCTGGACGATAACGGGCAATCCGACGGATGGGTGGGAGACGCGGCCGCAAGGCAAAATCCTGCCCCCCTTCTCCAGCCCCAGCAGTTTTGGTGAAGCGACTAATGGCGAACTGTATGTGACCGTCTACGACAATACCGAAGCACGTTCGTTGTACCGCATTACCGTGCGCCAGATACTTTCCTGCCCCTGATTACAGCGGGCAATTAACAATTTGAGCAAGAGCGAGAGGAATTACCCTCTCGCTCTGGCTCTACCTAGGGAGTCAACAATGAATAACGGATCAAAATAGGCATCTTTGGCGAAACGGCTGATGGTGTTGGTAGCGGGCATGATGGTGATGATGGTGATGAGCTGGCTAGTCGCGGCCGCGAAACCCGCCATGCTCCCCCCTTCAGCCACCCCCAACGGGGGCGTCACCCTCTCCCTTTCCGCCTTTGCCAGCGGCCTCACCGAGCCTGTCAGTCTGGCCCACGCGGGCGATAGCCGCCTCTTTGTGGTCGAGCAGGCGGGCATCATCAAAATCATCCAATCCAATGGCACTGTCCTGGGAACGCCGTTCTTGAATATTACGGATCGGGTGGATGCTGGCAGTGAAGAAGGGTTACTCGGTCTGACCTTTCATCCTGATTACATCAACAACGGCCATTTCTACGTCAACTACACCAACATCACGGCTGGCGTGCGCCGCACCCGCATCTCGCGCTTCCAGGTCACGGCCAACGCCAATGTGGCGGACCCCAACAGCGAACAGATTCTGCTTACCGTCATCCAGCACAGCTCCAACCACAATGCTGGGGATATTCACTTTGGGCCTGATGGATATCTTTATGTTCCGCTGGGAGATGGGGTGGGCGGGTGATACCGGCAACTATGCCCAAACCGTAACCACTCTGTTAGGCAAGATCACCCGCATTGATGTAGACCAGGGACCCGGCACCGCGCCTGATTGTGTTGGTCAGGGTACGGGCAGTTACACCATTCCCAACGACAACCCATTTACCAATGGCGCGGGTGGCATTTGTGATGAAATCTGGGCCATCGGCCTGCGTAATCCGTGGCGCTCCTCGTTTGATGCCTGGACCGGCGACTTGTGGATCGGTGATGTGGGTCAATATGCCTGGGAAGAGATAGATATGCAGCCGGTCTATAGCAATGGCGGTGAGAATTACGGTTGGCGCTGTTATGAGGGGGATCATCCCTTTAATACGGCGGGCTGTGGGCCAATCGGTAACTATGTTTTCCCCGTCTTTGAATATGACCATGGTGGCGGACGTTGCTCCGTGTCGGGCGGTTATGTGTATCGAGGTAGTCAATATCCGGCCTTGTTTGGCCGTTATGTGTTGGCTGATTATTGCTCCGGCCATTTCTGGGATGTTGCCCCGGATGGGGAAGGGGGCTGGAATACGACCCAGCATAGTAACCTGACCGGTTTTGGCCGCTCGGCTTTTGGGGAAAATGTGGATGGAGCTTTGTTTGTCGCCAATCGTTCTGCCGGTACGGTGCAACGGTTAGCTGAGGGCACGGCTACGTCACCAGCGTTGTTTGTTACGCTGGCTGGGCCGGCAACGGCTGAGGCCGGTGACCCGATTGTTTATACGTTGACGGTGACGAATACGGGTAACGCGGCCGCGACCAACCTCACCGTGCGCAACTGGGTTCCCGCCGGGGCCACCTACGTCAGCGGCGGCTCCCACACCGGCGGCGTTGTCAGTTGGAACATCGCCAACCTGGCGGCGGGCAACAGCACCAACGTGCAATACACCGTCACCGCCAACCAGACCATCAGCAACACCCGCTTTGGCGTCACCAGCAACCAGGTCAACGCCAACGGCAGTGGGGCCATCGTCACCGTCATTACCGCCCCCATCCTCAGCATCAGCAAAACCGGGCCAGCCAGCGCCGCCCCCGGCGAACTAATCACCTACACGCTCACCGTCAACAACAGCGGTAACGGGTTGGCCACCAACCTCATCATCAGCGACACTGTGCCCACCGGGGCCACCTATATCAGCGGCGGCTCCCACAACAGCGGCATTGTCACCTGGACGACCCCCCAATTAGCGCCGCAAGGTCAGTACCAGGTGCAATTCGTTGTTACCGCCACCGCTACCATCATCAACAACACCTACAGCGTCATCTCCGATGAGACCAGCGCTGCCGGAACCGCCGCCGTCACCACGACTATCTTCACTCCATCTCAATACCGTTACTTACCCCTCATCATGCGGCCCTAACGGCCCGTAAAAACGCGGTTCAGACCTGACAGGTTTCCGAAAACCTGTCAGGTCTCATCGCCCACCCGAATACCCACAACAATCACCATCACGAAGTGACATCTTTGGAAAAAAAGTGCAAACACGGATAGGAAGAACACGGATAAAAGCCAAAGCCATCGGTGTTTCTCTTATCCGTGTACAAAAGATTTTCCAAGCCTGCCATTTTTCAAGAAGATCGACAATTCTTGTCGATGTTGGCGCGTAATCGCCTAATCTGGGCAAGCCGGAACTAAAAAAGAGGTGGCGATGATTCGCCACCTCTTTTTTAATCCAGAACTCTGGGTTGTGGGAATGGTTCAATCTCCGCGATTGAACCATTCGGTAAAGAGTCTACCTTAATCAATCTTTCGCCACGAAGGGGAGCCATTGGTAGTTAATCGGCGGTGGGGGAGCCTGACCAAAGAGTGCAAACTCGGTGAGATGGCAAACATCCACACTAAGTATGTTGTTCGTCGTATCACGGGTATAGGTACTGGCCGGGGAGCAAGTCGCGGCCGCGTCCACCCAGGCCCCACCATCCCAATACATCAGGGTTAATGTCGCCTCATCAATACCGGCCACACCTGCTTCGGTGTAATTGATAGACACATTCATCGGCTGATTAAAGGCAAACCCTGGCATCAAGATGCCACTCTGATAGGCATTCAGCTCAAAAGCGTGGTCGCCAAAGAGCCAGTTGGTCGGCACCGTGCTGGCGGTTTGCAGCGCTGTGTAAACCAGGGTGGTGGTGATATTCACTGAACCAGCGGGTAAGTTGAGGGTTGTGCTACTGCCACTGGAATGGTTGGCCGTATAAGTCGTAGCCTGACCCGGCAGCACGTCTACGGAGTTACTGGAGAAGGGCACAAACATCGGCCCGCCCCAACAAGGGAAGGTACTGGCGGTGGTGACGGTCCAGCAGTAGTAGTTGCCAGGGGTTACATCGGTTAACATTTGCGGCACATACCAGATCACCAGATTACGGTTATCAATGGCTTCGCCATTCACAAAATTGTGCGGCCCTTGTTGATGATCATCCAGACAGCAGGAACCCATCGCGGGCAAGTCGGTATCCCCTTCGGCTGGTTTGTGTTGTGTCACATAGAAGAAAGGATCATCACCCCGGCTGTTGGTGCCAAATTGGCCTTCATCCGGCACGATATAGAAACCCTCGCCGGTGACTGTGTCACTCACGCGGGCAATCGCGCCTTCACTGTCATAAGAATGGGGGCCATTGGCTCCGGCATAGGGGGTGCGATAGAACTCGGTATTCTGATCAACCCAGGAAGTTCCATTCCACAGGGCCATCTGATCGTTGCTGTCACCATCTGCCGCTACGTCAATACGCACAATGGGACGGTAGAGTGAGTTTGTACCACACCCTTTGCCATAAGCCAGGCTGGAGACGCGGAAGCGACCATCGGCATAGAACTGGATGTGCTGTTCGTAACGGTAGTTACAAGAGCTACCCCAACTGCTCATGCGGAAATCCTGCACGATTTCAAAGCCCACAACCGTGGGGCCAGCCATCAAATCGTTAATGACGGTGTCGCCGTAGGGGTAGATGGGGAAACCACCGGAAGGGCTACAACCGGTCGCGTCCACATAACCAGAGGACCCATAATCGGCATGCCATTCGGCCAGTTTGGCACTTTTCAGAGCCAATTTGCCATTGTAATAAGCATCATAAACCCGGAAACCATCTGTGCCACTGGTTTCATAGGCCAGGGTCCAGCCATTGCGGTTGGTCACGGTCCCACCGGGGGGGCAACCACCGGCATAGGGATTGTCGTAGGGAGCGGCTTCTTCGCTGCTGTTGGGGTCACTGTTGGTCCAGTTATAACCCACCACTTTTTCTTCCGTCATGTCTACCAGCACCCAAAGGATGTCGTGGTTGTTGGGGGCGAAGAAGGTAGCACCGATACATTGATGGGTAGCGCCACATTCGGTGTCGTTCATGGTGGCATCCATCGGGCCGATTTCTTCCAGGGTGATGGGGCGACCCAAGATTTTGGGCAACTGCTCATCGGCATAAATGATTTCGATAGCCCGCTCTTTGATGCGTACACTACCGCCCGCCCGGATGCCGGGTTGGTACAGAACATCTAAAACTTCGCGGCTGTCCACGTTGACCAGAACGGTGATGCTGGCGTTGTCGTTGAAGTTGTAGATGTTGACTTGTTGGCAGTTGGCGGTGGCGCAGGCCGCGGCCGCTTCAGTGAAGTGCATACCCACAGGCTGAACACCCATCACCTCGGAGCGTTTGCCGAGGGTGTAGTTTTGCACACGGGTATCAGAGAGGGCCAGGTCTTGAGCGAGAACCTGGTCGGGGGTTAAGTTTTGGGTGAGGGGAATGGCGGGACTTTTCCCGCGGGCTACGGGGACACTATTTCCCGTAGGCCAAAAGACGAGGGCTAACACGGCCATAAACACTGCGGCCGCGCTAACAAAAAAAGCAATAGCAGATTTCTTTTTCATTGGCTTAAACTCCTTGAGGCAATTTTGAACAGTGGCAAGTCGTTTAATTATATGCCGGGGGGAGAATGAGACCAATGTCTAATTTTCCTATAAAAAAATAATGACCGAACCCGTTGCCTGAGTTTGTTAAAGGCAAGGGGCGGGCTTCGACAAGCTCAGTCCGCGGCCGCGTTAGTCGTTATAACAGATGTTTGATCTTTTTCGGCTCACAGAGGTTTTTCTTTTTGTTAGCGACGCGGCCGCAATTCAGGCAAACAAAGCGCGGTTGGTTCACCAAAAGGACATAACTGGGCATGTCCTTTTTTAATTCATGTTTGAGGTTACACAGGGTTTTACTCATAGGGGTGAGGTTTGAGCTAGAGCTAGAGCGAGAGAGAGAGGAAGAAGAACAATGGCTTGGGCTTATCCTCTCGCTCTCGCTCTATCCTCTAGCTTAGGGCAGGATGCCCAGTTCGCTTAATAGGGCGGCCGTGCCTTCCAGGTCAGATAAATCGTTCAGGGCGATATCTGCGGCCGCGGCATCCACTTCAGCCAGCGGTGTCAGCAACGGGGAGACCGCCACCCCTTCTACCAGCGGATATTCATACGTTTGCGACGTAAAATATTGCTGGCCGGGAACCGAGAGCAGGAAGCTGATGAATCGCTCGGCGTTGACCGCGTTGGCGGCTGTTTTGAGGATACCCGCTCCCGAGACCATAAGCAACGATTCCGGGCCACCGTTGGCAATGAAATGGTTGCGCACTGGGAAGCTGTCTCCTTGCTCGGCCAGGAAACGGAACAGGTAATAATGGTTGACAAAACCGACTTCGATTTCGCCTGTGCCCGCGGCCGCGACCACGGCTGTGTTGTTTTCAAAAACGACCGGATTATTGGCCTGGATACCCGTCAGCCAGGCACGCGTGCGCTCTTCGCCCCAAATGTTGCGCATGGCTGTCACCATCGCCTGGAAGGAGCCATTGCTGGGGGCCCAACCGATTTTGCCCGCCCACTTCGCGTCGGTAAACCCTTCAATGCCTTCGGGCAAATCCGCTTCTGTGAGCACATCGGTATTGTAGACGACGACACGGGCGCGGCCGCTGACGCCGACCCATTCACCGTTGACATCGGCAAAGCGGGCCGGAACCTGGCTGAGAATGTCAGATGAGAGGGGAGCCAGCAAACCAGCCGCCTGCACCGCGCCTAAACCACCGGGGTCTTGGGCGTAAAACAGGTCAGCGGGGCTGTTTTGCCCTTCTTCCAGGATGGTAGCGGCAATTTCTGAGGTACTGCCATACCGTACTTCAACTTCAATGCCGGTCGCGGCCGCGAACTGGTCAATAATCGGCTGAACCAATGTCTCGGAACGGCCCGAATAGATAACCAGGGTATTACTGTCAGTGACCGGTTCCGTTTCCGGTGTGGCCGATTCTTCCGGGGCTGGTACTGGCGGGGCGGGTTATCGTTGGCGGTGCTGTTGCTCTGGCACGCGGCCGCGAACAGACACAGGAATAAAAATAACCAGCGGGAAAAACGTTGTCGCATGTTCTCAACTCCTTGATGTGTTGGCTGTTTCGTATCTGCGGGAGCGCCTTCATGCCTGAAGACACCCTACGCAAAACGTGCCCCTATTGTGCCCAATCGGCGCAGAGGCAAACAAGGCCAGGGGTTAATTTGCAACCACTCAGGGGCGCAAAAACAAAGTTGACAGTTGTTGGGTGAAGAATAAAAGAGGAGTTAAAGCAAAAGTTAACCGAGGTAAAAATGAGGGATTCACCATCCCGCCCTCCTCAAGGGGAAGGGTCTTACATCTTGACGAAGGGGGTTTAATTTTTTTGAAAACGCTGTATCAATTGAGATGGGGTTTGGGCCCTGTAGGGCGATTCCGGGCGGAGGGTCTTCCGACTCAATCTACCCAAGATTTGGGTAGGCTATGGCCCTCCCCCGGGGAAAGGGCAGAGTGAGCCGTAGGTCCATTGGGCCCCAAGGCACAATGAGCGTGTGGATATGTTGCACCGCGGCCGCGACATCTTCCGACCCTACCACCAGGCTGATGCTACACTCGGACGACCCCTGGGCGATGGCAATCACATTGACTTCGTTGTTGCCCAAAGCAGTAAAAATACGCCCGGCAATGCCCGGTGTGCCCCGCATCCCGGCGCCGACAACGGTGACAATCGCCACATCTTTTTGCGCCCACACCCGGTCAATATCATGTCGGTAAAGCTCCGTCTTTAGCTCCATTTCCAGGCTGCTCACCACGGCCGGGTGGTTTTGGCCGGGGCGACAAAACAGATGGATTGTTCCGAGGACGCCTGGGCAATGAGCAACACACTGACCCCAATCTTAGCCATCGCCCTAAACGTCCGGGCGGCGATGCCGGGAACCCCCATCATGCCCCGCCCCTCGACGGTGATCATGGCTAAATCTTTGATCGCCGTCACCGCCTTGATCGTCCCTTTGCCATTCATCCCATCGGCCACGATGACCGTGCCGGGATGTTGGGGGTGGAAGGTGTTTTTGATGCGGAGCGGGATGCCGTTTTCTACACAAGGGCGCATCGTCTTGGGATGGAGCACCTGCGCCCCAAAGTAAGCCAACTCCGACACCTCGCGGAAACTCAGCGCGGGGATGGATTGGGCGTTGGCGACCAGACGGGGATCGGCGGTCATCACCCCGTCCACATCGGTCCAAATCCACACTTCTTTGGCCTGGAGTGCCTGCCCCAAAATGGCCCCGCTGTAATCGGAGCCGCCCCGTCCTAAAGTGGTCGTGACACCCTCTTCCGTTGCCCCGATAAAACCAGTAACGATGGGAATGGCGTTGTTTTGCAACAGCGGCCGCAACCGTTCTGCCGTTTTGGGCACGGTCAAATGAAACAGGGGCGCGGCCGCGACAAAATTGTTATCCGTTACAATCAGTTCGGTGGCGTCAATCGCTTCAGCCGGTTGCCCGACCTGGCGCAAGTAGGCCGCCAGGATACGCATCGCCATCTGCTCCCCCATGCCGCCGATGGCATCCAGGGCACGGGGGGATAGTTCACCTAACACATGGACGGCTTCACACAAGGCCCCATAATGGTTGATGAACCGTTGATTTTCGGCCAGCACAGCCTGCCGTTCCCCTTCGGGGTTGAGCAGGTTGTCAATGGTTTCAAAATGGATCTGGCGCAATTGAGCCGCCACTTTTTGTAGGTTTCGGCATCGCCCGCGGCCGCGCTGTTGGCCCCATTGAGCAATAAATCCGTTACCTTCACCGGCTTCGACCCCATCGCCGAAGCCACGACGACCACGTCTCCCCATTCTTCTTTACACTGTCGAATCAGATCGGCGGTTTGCCGGATTGCGGCCGCGTTGCCCACCGAAGTCCCGCCGAATTTCATTACCAACGTCATACCATACTCCTACATGGACGATTGTAGATTTACGATTGACGAGAAGACACGCAGCTTCTAATCGTAAATCGTGGTCAAAATCAAATCTGGGCTAAAGCTTGCTCCAGATCAGCCAGTATATCATCCCCATCTTCGATGCCAATGGCAAAACGCACCAAATTATCCCGCACCCCTATGGTCAATCTTTCCTCAGTCGAAAGCTCGTAGTAGGACATGAGGGCCGGCTGTTCGATGAGACTCTCGACCCCGCCCAGGCTGGGCGCAATGAGGGGGATGGTCACAGCATCAATGAAGCGACTGGTGGTGGTTAACGGGTCTTGCCCGGCCAATGGTTTCACCGTGAAGCTAACGACGCCGCCAAAACCGCTCATCTGCCGTACCGCTACCGCATGGTCAGGATGGGACACCAGACCGGGATACCACACCTGTTCGATTTTGGGGTGGGCTTCCAGGTATTCAGCCACTTGTTGGGCGGTGGCGTTTTGTTGGCGTACCCGCAGGGCTAATGTTTTGAGACCCCGTTCTAGCAACGCGGCCGCGTGCGGGTCCAACACCCCGCCCAACATCCCCTGGCTCTGGCGCAGGGCATGAATCAACCCGGCCTCACCTACCGCCACCCCGGCCATGATGTCATTGTGGCCGCTGAGGTATTTGGTGGCGCTGTGAATCACCAGATCAATGCCATAATCGAGCGGCCGCACATTAATGGGGGTGGCAAAGGTGGCATCAATTAACGTCTTCACCCGGTGTCGGCGGGCCAGTTTAGCCAGCCGCTCCAGGTCTACCACCCGCAGATACGGGTTGGTGGGGCTTTCGCTGATGATCAGGCGGGTGTTGGGCTGAATAGCCTGCTCCATGGCGCCATAATCACCCATGGGAACCTGGGTGGTTTCAATCCCAAAGCGGCGCAGGAAGGTGTTACAGAATTGGCGCGTTTTGCGGTAACAATCATCGGTAAAAATAACATGCGCCCCGGCAGGCAAAATCGAAAGCAGCACATTCGTCACCGCCGCCATGCCCGTCGGGAACAGCAGCGCATCCCCCCCATTCTCCAACGCCGCAATCCGTTTCTCGACGGAACGCACCGTGGGATTGCCGTAACGGCCATATTCGCCCCGCTCGGCCATCGCCGGGTCGCCACCCCATAACTTGGCTTCCATGAAAGCGCACAGGTCGGCCGTATTCTTGAAGGTGTAGGTAGCCGTCTGCACGATGGGGGTGATCAGGGCGTGGTGGGGTTGGGCTTGGCGGGCCGGCCGGTTGCCATGTACGGCGCGGGTAAGGGGGGAATGCGGCCGCAGGCTCCCAGCGGTGATCAGTTCCACGGGTTGGGTCGTTTCAGTCACGGTAGTCATCTCCTGCTCCTTGAGTCAGCATAGGGAGATGGTTAGCCAGAGAAGGAAGTATTGGCATTAGGTGTATTAGTTATTGGCTGTCCGCAACAACCTGGGCGAATACACCAATGCACCAATAACCACGTCCATGCTGAAGGAGGCAAAAAAAACGCCTCTTCCAGAGTTTCAGAAGAGGCGCGTTAGACACAAACAAGCGTGTTCGTCTTCCTCATCTTTCAGGCTTATACCCTTGCGGATATTACCTGCCGGAATTAGCACCATTTCCCTTGTGGGCGGTTGCTGAGGTTTCATCGGGCCGTTCCCTCAACCTCTCTGGATAAGAATCTCACAACTATGCGGTTTTTAATGGTTCCGTTGCCGGAATTGGGTGGAACTATAACAAAGGCGCGGGTTGTTGGTTGGGAGGGCCCCGTGCGGCCGCGGGGGTGGTGGCGGGGGGGCGCCTGTGGCAACAGAACCCGGTGGGAAGGATTGGGACTTGTCAAAAGGCCCCTCACTGCTTTTGCTTTTGGTGCTGTTGGCGTGGGCCAGGATGGACATGGCCCCACTGCGGGCATGGTCGCCGTGGGTTCCCAACATAGCGGCCAGTTCGTCTACGCGGTCGGAGCGACTGAGGGCACGGACATGGGTGATGGTGCGGCCGCTACTTAACCCTTTGCTCACGTGGAAATGCACATCACCATATCCGGCTAGTTGGGGCAGGTGGGTGACAACGATAACCTGATGCCCCCCATGAGCGGCTAGCCCCCACAGTTTGCGCCCCACCGTATCACCGACGCGGCCGCCAATCCCTTGATCAATTTCGTCAAAAATGAGGGTGGGGGTGCTGTCTACCTGGGCCAGCACTGTTTTGAGGGAGAGCATGAGCCGGGCCGTTTCACCGCCGCTGGCAACTTTGACCATGGGTTTGACCGGTTCGCCGGGGTTGGCCGAGACATAAAACTCAGCCTGGTCAATGCCACTGTCATCAAAAGCAAACCGTTCGTCCCCCACGTAAACGCCATCTTTGGCTGGGGTGCGCTGGAAATTGACCTCAAACCTTGCCCCTTCCATTTGCAGGTCGGCGAGTTGCTGAACGACACCCTGACCGAGCGTTTGTGCGGCCGCGTGCCGTTTCTGTGACAACGCTTCAGCCATTTTGCCCAATTTGGCGCAGGTATTTCTCCTGTGCCTGCTCCAATTCAGCGATGCGCTCTTCACTATTGGCGAGGGTGGTAAGTTCGGACGCGGCCGCGTGCCGGGTCTGTAAAATCGCCGCCACATCATCCCCATATTTGCGCTTGAGCCGGTTCATCAGTTCCAGCCGTTCCTCTACAAACGTGGCCCGGCTGGCATCAAACTCCAGGCCATCCTGATAACGCTGTAAATCGCTGGCTACATCCTGAAACTCAGACATAAGCCCTTGTAAACGGGGTAGTAGGATGGCCTGAGCTTCATCTAAACGCACCAGTTGTCCCATAGCCCGCTCGGCCTGACTCAACATATCGGTTACAGAAGGGGCATCCACATCCGCTCCCAAAAACAGGGCCAGCAGTTCGGCGACCAGTTGGTTAAGCTGTTCCATATTGCCCAACCGTTTCCGTTCTGTTTTGAGTTCATCTTCTTCGCCGGGAAGGAGTTTGGCCGCGTCAATCTCCTCAATTTGGAATTTGAGCATGTCCATGCGCTGGGCCATGAGCTTTTCGTTTTGGCGCAGGTCGGAGAGTTCACGCTGGATTTTGCGGTAGGCGCTCACTTCAGCGGCCACGGCCCGTTGTTCGGGCACAAGATTCGCGTAGGCATCGAGCAGAGGTAAGTGGGATTTGGGCTTGAGCAGAGAAAGATGTTCGCCTTGACCATGAATATCAATCAGGCTCTCACCGATTTGCCGCAGTAAGGTGAGGGCTACGGCCCGGCCATTAACCCGGCAAATGTTGCGCCCGTTTTGCCGCAATTCACGGGCCAGCAGGATTTCTTCGTCGCTTTCTCCCTCCAGACCTTCGCTGGTTAATAGGGGGATGACGGCCTGGCGGACATGGGATTCCAGGTGAAACCGGGCTTCGACATACGCTTGCTCGGCTCCGGCGCGCACCATGGTGGTATCGGCGCGGCCGCCCAGAATAAGCATCACGGCATCGAGAATGATGGATTTGCCCGCGCCGGTTTCACCAGTGAGGACGTTGAAACCGGGGGCAATACGCAGATTGAGTTCGTCTATGATGGCGAAGTCACGGATGGTGAGTTCGGTAAGCATGGGCGGGTTGGGGGGTGAAAAGGGAAAAGTGATAAATGATGCGTCTAATGACTCGACATTGGCGTTTTTTGTGCTGACCTCTGGAGACTAAAAGACTGAGAGATTAAGAGATGTCCAGAGGTCGTCTAAATTTTTGCCAGAGTCGAATAATGAAAGAGTTCACTGAAAAAAGAAGATTGTTCACCGCCAAGACGCAACGATCACAAAGATTTTTTCTGGACTTGCTGTTCTTGGCGCATTTGGCATCTTAAGCGATCCTGTGTGTTCTGGGAACCGGCTAAAGCCTCGACTTCGGATGAGTTAACGAACCTGGTAAAAGGCGGAACCAGCGGCCAGGGCTACATAAATGATCCGCCAGATGAGACTAAAACCACCGAGAAAAGCGCCTTCAAAAGCCAGCGCCGCCAGGAGGGCGATGGCTGCCGGTAGCAGACCACCGATGACGACCGCGGCCGCGACGGTGTGAGGCAGGTAGCGGCCGCGACGACGACCCGTTAGCTGGAAGGCCACGCGGCCAATGAGTGTGCCCGCCCCAGCCGCCAGGAATATGGTAAACCAGCCGATGAACGGCACGATGAATCCCCCAATACCGGCTAAAACAGCACTACCGATGAAGGCCAGACCATAATGAATGAATTCGGCGTTGAAGAAGATCTCTTGGGCTTCGTAAATGCAGGTGTTACAGCGCCAGCCTACCGGGGTGTGGCGAGCGCAACGGCTACAGATTAATTTGCCACAACTATAACAGCGCAAATTGGTACGCACATCAGGATGGGTACTGCAAAAGAGCAGTAGCTCGTCCTCTGCGGCGGGTTTGGCTGACGCGGCCGCGGGTTGGCGAGTGAAGGGTGTTGGCGCGGGCGGCAGAGATGTGGCGGTTGGTTTGGGGATTGTGGGCTGAGGGTGGGGTGGGGCCAGGGTAACAACTGGCGCGGGATCAAGGCCGTTGTCCAGGTCGTTGAGCGCCTGAACCACCGTCTCATGGCCGGGGGCCACGGCCAGGGCCTGTTGATAGGCTGACCGTTTATCATCCGGCTCTGTGGATACTTCAGCCAGACCAATCCAGGCTTCGGCTACCTGGGGGAATTCGTCAATGATTTGGCGGTAGAGCTGCTCGGCGGCGGTGCGTTTGTTCGCGGCCGCAGTCTGACTCGCCTGTCGTAGTAATGCCCGCGCACGGGGTGGAATAGGTGACATTTAGCTTCCTTTTATTCTTTACTCAATCCAAGCCTCTGCATGAGGCGATCATAAAAATAACCTGAACTGCCCATGCGGGCAAAGTGACTTTCTAGCGCATGCTTCTGAATGAGGATACGGTCCCCATCCTGAAGCGGAACCGTATCTTGCCCATCGGCCGTGAGATTGGCTTCATGATCCATGTGAACTTCGATGATCGCGGCCGCGTCTTGGGGCAAAATCAAGGCCCGGTTTAAACCCAGGTGGGGAGCCACGGGGATGACCAGGTAGTTGGGCAAACCCGGCGGTAGAATCGGCCCCCCGGCGGCCATTGCGTAAGCGGTTGATCCCGTGGGGGTGGCGATAATCAACCCATCAGCCGAGTAGGTGGTGACATGGTCCCCATCCACGTACATTTTGAGATAGATGACGCGGGCCTGGTTGCCCCGCCCGATGACAAATTCATTGAGTGCCATATAGTGGCCCAATGTTTGTCCCTCACGTTGCCAGGTTGCCTGGAGCATGAGCCGTTTTTCGAGCCAATATTCCCCGGCCAGCACACAAGCCAGTTTGGTTTGCCATTCGTTGGGGCTGACTTCGCTGAGGAAGCCCAGTTTGCCCAGATTAATGGTGAAGAGGGGAATCTGCCACGCGGCCGCGGAGCGAGCCGCCCGCAAAATAGAGCCATCCCCCCCCAGTACAATGAGTAAATCCATCTCGCCGTTTAGCATCTCCTGTACATTGTTGTCCCAGGTAGACCCCAACCACACCGTAATTCTTTGGGCCTCTAACCAGGCTTTAATCTCCTGGGCGAGTGGTTGGGAACGAGGAATTTGGGGATGCTGGAGAATGGCGATGGTAGGCATGGCAATAGTGAACCGCAAACAGCAGACAGGTTCGATGACAGGTTAATGGTTTACGACGCAGGGTTGACGCGCTGGGAGACGTGGCTGACACATTCGTTGAGGGGTACTAAAACCTGCTCACCACCCGTTAGCGGCCGCAACGCTACCATACCTTGTTCGAGTTCCCCTTCGCCCACCAGTACTACCAGTTTGATGGCGTGTTTATTGGCTTCGCGCAGTTGGCTCTTGAGGCTACGTTTTTCGCGGGCGAAGGCCAGGCGGGTAGCGATGTGGGCCTGGCGTAGCTGATAGGTGAGTTTGACGGCTTCTAGTTTGGTGCGGCCGCCAAAGTGGACGACCATGACCTCAGGTTGCGGCGCGGCCGCGGGCTGAACCCCCTGCTCCTTCAGGCTGAGAATAATCCGTTCGATGCCACTGCCAAAACCGACCCCCGGCGTGGGTGGGCCACCCAGCGCTTCGGCCAGGATGTCATAACGACCACCGCCACACACGGCCGCTTGCGCCCCAATGCCCTCGGCCCACACCTCAAATACCGTCTTGGTGTAATAATCAATGCCCCGTACCAGCCGGAAGTTAATCGTATACGACTGATCCAGGGCATCAAGCAGGCCGCGCAAATCAGTAAAATGAGTGGCGCAATCCTCACACAGAAAATCGGCAATGTGGGGAGCGTGGGCCAGAACGATTTCCATGCCTTTTTCTTTGCTATCCAAAATACGCAACGGATTGCGGCGTAATCGTTCCTGATCCACGGGAGCCAGTTTGTCCAGGTGGTCTTGCAGGTAGGTTCTCAGGGCCTCAATATAGGTGGGTTTGCAGATGGGGCAACCGGTACTGTTGAGCTGAAAGGTTAACCCTTTGAAACCGAGTTCCCGGTACAGACTCATCGCCAGCATCATCACTTCCAGGTCAGCGGCGGGGTCAGATTCACCGATGATTTCAGCGTTGAATTGGTTATGCTGACGAAAGCGCCCGGCTTGCGGCCGCTCACGCCGGAACGCCGAGCCAACGGTGTAGAGCTTTACCGGTTGTACCCAGTTGCTCAGACCATTTTCCAGATACGCCCGCACAAATCCAGCTGTAAACTCAGGTCGTAGGGTAATGC
The DNA here is from genome assembly GCA_016716885.1 of Candidatus Trichofilum aggregatum. Classification (GTDB taxonomy): domain Bacteria; phylum Chloroflexota; class Anaerolineae; order Promineifilales; family Promineifilaceae; genus Trichofilum; species Trichofilum aggregatum. Next base: position 58,421 of record JADJUV010000019.1, read on the forward strand.
TTTCGCCTTCACCCTCTTCGATGGTATACATCTCTTTTTGCACAAAAAAGTCAGAGCCAGTGCCCACGCCCCGTTGATATAAATCGGTGTTTTCGATGAGGGGGATATCAAAGCGCTCAAAACCAAACCGTTGAGCCAGTAACCGGGCTTGCCCCGTTACCAGGTCCCAATAAGGTTGATCTTCTGGCAACACATCCTGAAACCCCTGAAGACGTTGTATGGTAGTCAAGAAAAACTCCTGAGAAGATAAGTAGCAAAGTGGCAAGTGGCAAAGTGGCGAGAGTTCCCAGAGTTCCCCTGAGTTCCTAGAGTTCCTCGCATTTTTGCGCCCTGCTCAGGCTCAATTATAACCTTGTGTTGGGGAAAAGGCTGTCTTTGTCAGGAGTGAATAACTTGTTGCTTCGGGGCTTGCCCAGTTGGGGTAACCTCTGGAGTAGGATACAATCTTGGTAATGATTCAGTGTCCAGAGGGGCAAGTCACTTGAGGAAATGGGTTTTCATGGGCTACTCTCTGGAGCAAGTGCTACGCACCTGAATAATTGCCCAGCTTTTCTGAAAAATTTACCCTGGAAGTGCATAAGGAGTTTACTGATGAGCCAACCCACCAACCCTGGCGTACCACCTATGCCACAAAGCAAAAAAATCGCCATTGAAATCCCCAATAATCTTCAAGCTATTTATGCCAATGTGGCTTTTATTACCCATACCATGTCTGAAGTGGTGTTAGATTTTGCCCAAATTTTGCCGCGTATGCCCAAGGGGTATGTGAATGCCCGTGTTATTATGTCACCTTTACATGCCAAGCAGTTGCAGCAGGCACTGGGCCAGAGCATTGCCGCTTTTGAACAACAGTTTGGTGAGATAAAAGTCCCCAAGGCTCCCCATATTGCGGATTATTTGTTCCCACCCCCGGGACCGATTGATCCTGATAACACGCCTAACGCATAGGTTTATTTGTTTTTGAGGGAAGCCGGTTCAACCGTTTGTTGAGAGACCCAGGCTCAAAGACGCTGATTTTTGCTTTGCTCTTTGACCTTCGTCAATATGAGACCCCATTATGGATCAACTAGAACCAATTACCGAAGAGATTCGTCGTTATTTTGAGGAAGTGAATGCCGCCCGGGATCAGGCATATCAGCGGTCACGCGAGTTGGTCAGTGTTTGTTCCCGTGCCATTCGGGCGGTACACCGGTCTGAATGGGAACGGGCTGAGGGGTTGATGGGGGAAGCGAAAGCGGCCGCGAAACAACTGGTAGCTGGTGTTACGGCTTACCCAGATCTGTACCATGCCGGTTACACCCAGGATTCGCTGAAGGAATATGTTGAGGCTTATCTGACCTATGCCATCATCCGGGGGTTGCCCTGGCCCAGCCCGGCCGAACTGGGGGTCGAGTATAACACCTGGCTGAACGGATTGGCCGAAGCGACAACTGAGCTACGCCGCACCATTCTGGACTTGATCCGGCATGGACATTCGGGCGAGGTGGAGCGTCTGTTGAATGTGATGGAAGAGGTGTACAGCGTTTTGGTGGTGATGGATTTCAATGATGCGATTACGGGGGGGTTGCGCCGGCGCACGGACGCGGTGCGGGCGGTGCTGGAGCGCACACGGGCGGATGTTACCACGAGTTTGCGTCAGGCGGAGTTGGAAAAGGCGTTGGCCCGGTTGGAGGTGAGGTTGGGGGAGGGGATTGGGAGACTGGGAGACTGAGAGACTGAGAGATTGAGAGACTGTTTCAGATGAGTTGGGCAATCAGTGCCTGGCACGGGGCAGACGAACCTGGTCATAACGCAACTCGCCGCCCCGTGCCAGGCACTTAACCACCTGGTTTTCACTCTTTTACCTTCTGAAGTTTGGTGAAAATGAGAATGACTTCTGGAAATCTCTTAATCTCTTAGTCTCCAGAGGTCAGCCCAAAAAACGCCAACGTCCAGTTACCTTGAGCCTTTCATGCCCAGGATAAGTGAGGCGAGGCCCAGGCTGGTGAGCGTGCCGATGATGGTCCAGAGGGGGAGTTGATTCCACACCCAGGCGATTTCGCTGGGGGTGAATTCGGGGCCGTGGGCGTGCAGGCCGGTTTTGACGGCCATGAAGGCCAGGGTAGCGAAAATGGTGCTAACCCCGACGAGTAACCCGGTGAGGGTCATCCCAATTAGCCAGAACCAACCAGCAAGAACGCGGCCGCGACCCCATCGTTGTATCAGGTGCGCGGCCGCGAGCACACAGCTACCCACCGCCAATATGACCGTTTGGGTCAAATCCCCTTCCAGGCTAATCCACAGAGCAAAATAGCCCGCCAATAAGACCGTTAAGAGACGTAAACCAGGTAGTTTGTCGGGTAGTTGCATCTTGAGTTCAGAGCTAGAGCTAGAGCTAGAGCTAGAGGGTTTTCCAGAGTAATTTCCTCTAGCGCTTCTCTCTAGCTCTAAACTCCAGTAAGGTATTCCGGCAGCAATTTGACGTGAACGATGAAATTCAGATAATCCCCTCTCAACCGATTTTCTGTTAAAAGGGGTGACGGATCAAACATGGGTAAACGACGTAAACGACCAGAAATTTTCGCCCCGGCTACCTGGCGACTGCTTTACACGGGTACACAAGATGGCCCGACGAACCTGGCTCTAGATGAAGCCATCTTAGAGGCGGTTGCTGCTGGGGCCTGTCCGCCGACCTTGCGCTTTTATGATTTTAACCCGATCACCATATCGTTGGGTTATGAACAAGAGTGGGATGGGCTGGATTTTGATATTTGTGCCGAAGAAGGGTGGCAAGTGGTGCGCCGCCCCAGTGACAGTCGGTGTATCATGCACGCCGATGATCTAAATTATGCTTTGTATTTGCCGTTGTCTGATCCGAGAGCGGCAGGGGACGCGGCCGCGACTGCGCGGCGCTTCAACTTTGGCCTGGAATACGGCCTCATCAACCTGGGCATTGATCCGTCACGGATGCAAACTTTTTACCAGGATACGGGTGAATTGGGTTTTGGCAGTTTTGATGGCCCTTCTATTTATAATGTCGAGGTGGGTCAGGTGACATTGATCGCTGGTGCCCAATGGCGATCTGGGAACGCTATGTTGCAACATGGCTCACTGCCCCTGAGCGGCGACGCTACTCGTCTTTGTCAAGCCTTGTTTTTCGATTTGCCGGGCCAACGAATGGCAATCCAGATTCGGTTTGGCCGACGGGCTACGGCGTTAAATATCGCCTTGGGTCACGACAAGACCTTCAGCGAAACCAGCGAAGCCCTCGTTCAGGGGTTAGGCGAGGCGCTAGACCTGACTTTTGCCCCGGATACCTTAACCCCGGCTGAACAAGAACGAGCCAATCAGTTGCGCCCTAAGTATGCCAGTGAAAGCTGGACGAAAAAGTTTTAATAAAAACAGGCAGCCGATGGTTATCATCGGCTGCCTGTTTGTTTTACGCCACTTTGGCGAAAATTAGTCCGACTTCTGAGAATCTCTCAATCTCTCAGTCTCTTAATCTCCCAAAATGATTATGCTTTAAGGGGTAGGAGTTACGGTAACGACGATATAACCCTTGGGTACAGCCGGTACGTAGGGTGGGGCGGGGGGCGGTGGCCCATCCGTGAAGATAACTTCGGTAAACCCCAGGTTGCTCATAAAGGTGATCATGTAGGCTTCGGCGTTGGCCTGAGCGGTTTCTACGATGCCAGCTTCGTACGCGGCCGCGATAATTTCCGCCTCAGCCGCTTGCCGCACTTGTGTTTCCAGTTGCGGGTCAGAACTGGCAAACAAACCTGTATCCCGGTCAGCCACATAGGAGCGGCTGTTGTCTAGCACCGGCAAGGCAAACACCTCAGCCGAGGGCATATAAACCATGACTGTGTCCGGGTCTACGACTACCACATCGGTGGGTTGCATTTGGGCCAGATCAATACCCGCCACAACCGTGCCATGAGCCACAAAGATCAGGCTTTCACCTAACGCGCCCCAGAGGGCATCGGTATTCCGTTCGGCGGTCACAACCTTATCAAAGGACATGGAAACGGTTTCCAGGCGGGCCAGATCGTTCACCTCGTTGACAATCGTAACCGGATCAGGCAAGATGACGGGCGTTGCGGGCACAAATAAATCCTGTACTAAGTCACCAATGGGCTGAAGGGCGACTTCGGTCATTTTGTTGGCTCCGCTGACCACCGTATAAACAGCAAATGCGGCTACCAAAAAGAAGCCTATCAAAACCACATACATGAGATTACGCATCAACCTACTCCTTGTTCATCTGGTTCAGAGGCACTTGGGTGCTTGTCTGAGCGAGAACCTTACTCTACCATTTAGAGGGTTCAATCGTCATAGATTGTCCCTATCTACATAAGCAGACAGCCAAATCAATGGGCGCGTCACGTTGATAGCATAAGAAAGAAATAAGAAATGATCGTTGCTACCTGTGTCATCAAGCTAAGTTTGGAAGGTGTTTTTTCGTTGAAGGATAAGCGCCGCATCGTGAAATCTATTCTGGCACGTTTGCCGCAACATTTCAACGTCGCGGCCGCGGAAGTTGATTATCATGATGCCTGGCATACAGCGGGTATCGGGCTGGCTACAGTGGGCACGGATGCCAGTTACCTGCATGGCCTGCTGGAAAAAGCCGTCACCTGGCTCGAAGACAATCGTCCTGATGTGCCTATTGAAGATTACGCCATCGAGATTTTTTAACCACTGCGCCTGAAAGCCGTCTGAGTTTCGTCCATTAAGTTATGGCCTGCCGGGTATAATCGCCAGATAGAGGGACATTCCAGATGGGTTCAGTAGCCATCCCAATGACGATATGTAATCGTTCGTAAACAAGTTCGCGAGATTGCGGCAGTCTTGGAGAAGGGCGCGATCTAAAAACCGCTAAGGAACAAAGATTCAAGAACCTGCGGAACTAGATGGAGACTGACGAGCTTTACCCAACTCCTTGGTATTGAGTCGGAAGACCCTCCCCTGCCCCCTTCCCCGGGGAAGGGGCGCAGGCTTTTGGCAGGCCCCAACCGGCAAATCCCGCCCTGGGGGCGGGGTTAGGGGTGGGGGTTTCCGGCGACAAACTGGTACGGAGAGTTGCTAATGCACATCGGCCTCTGAAAAATCTGTTTGTTTCCTTACTCCGTTGATGTAACCAGACATAAGCCATCCTTATGACGATATGGATGGTTTTTTATGAGAATAACCGTATGAAGCGAATCCGACCTTTGTTCACCCTTTTGTTACTTTGGCTCTGTTTTATGGGGCTGGTTTTGCCCGCGGCCGCGCAAGAAGATGATGAAACCGCCACCGATTCCCCGGGTATCAGCCTGGAAGTTGAGGCTGGCCTTGATAGCTACTACAAAGGTGAGGACTGGGTTCCGGTTCAGGTGACGGTGGCAAACAGTGGGCCATCCTTTGAAGGAACTTTGCTTATCCGGTTTGGGGCTACCCAAGAGGAGCAAACCTACACAGCGCCCGTTTCACTGCCCACCCAATCCAACAAACGAGTGACGTTGTATGTCGCCATGACCACGTACACATCACGTCTGACGGTACAACTGTTGGACGAGGCGGGGGATCAGGTTGCCAGAACCACCAGTTCCCCGCTGAGCCGGATGGAAGCAACCGATTTGCTCTATGCGGTGATCAGCCCCAATGGGGCCGAACTGGGTTTTTTGGAAGATGTGAGTGGCGGTCGCACGGATGCCAAAGTGGCCTTGTTAGAGCTGGATGATTTGCCAGCCGCGGCCGCGGGTTGGGACATGCTTGACGTACTCATCATCCATGATACCGATGTCAGCCAGATGACGGCGGAACAGCAGGAAGCTCTGGATGGCTGGCTCAGTCTGGGGGGACAATTGGTGGTAGCCGGTGGGGCTGGCTGGCAAAAGACCGCGGCCGCGCTCACCGATTATTTGCCCGTAACCATTACCGGGAGCGAATCGGTGGCCGATTTGCCCGGTTTACGCACCCAAATTGGCTCTCCTTTTCGGGACGATGGCCCTTATCTGGTCACAACCAGTACCCTGAGTAATGGTGAATTGTTATACCATGAAGATGGCCTGCCTTTATTGGCGCGACGAGAGTGGGGACGCGGCCGCGTCTACTTCCTGGCCCTTGATCCCACCCTGGCCCCTCTGGCCGATTGGGATGGTAGCCCTCTCCTGTGGCAAACTATCGCCGGTGTGGCCCCACGCCTGCCCTTTTGGGCCAACGGTTTCAGCAATACCTACGCCGCCAGCGAAGCCGTCAAAAACATTCCTACCCTGGCTTTGCCCTCAGCCATCTTACTCCTCTGTTTTATGGGCGTTTACGTCGTCCTGATTGGCCCGGTTAACTACCTGGTACTCAAACGGCTCAAACGGCGCGAATGGGCCTGGATCACGATTCCGGCCACTATTCTGGTTTTTACCGCCTGCGCCTACCTCACCGGTTTTGGCCTCAAAGGTAACAATCTAATTTTGCACCAGATGAATGTGGCCTATGGACAGGCCAACAGCCCCGCCTTACGGGTCAACTCCCTTGTCGCCCTCTACTCGCCCCGACGGGCTACTTACGACTTTATCTTGCCTGGGGATGTGATGGCTTTACCCTTCACCCAGGGATTCGGCCCCGGATTTGTGGGCACCGGCAATGTCAACGCCATCGAGCGGGGCACTAACCTCATCTTGCGTGATGTGCGGATAGATGTCAGTGATAGCCAGACTTTTATGGTAGAAAGTTATCGGTTAGCGCCTGAAATTAACAGTGATGTGCGCCTGATTCTGCAAAATGGCAAGTTTGAACTCAACATTACCGTGCGTAATGACAGTCAGATAACCCTGGAAAATGCCGTCTTGCTCTATGGTTCAACGATGCATAGTCTGAACGATTTGGAACCAGGGGAAGAAGCGAGCTGGAACCGTGCTCTCTCGGCTACTGAAGCGGCCGCGACTGGATCAACGGTCTATAGCAGTTATGGCGGTTACACGTCGCCCCTGTTAAATAACGACCTGCAATTGTTGGGTACAAACAGCCCTTACGATGAGCCGGTGGCTTATTCGCGGCGGCAATTGTTGGAGGCGATGCACCAGGATTTATATTATGGCGGTTCTGGTAGTTACCTCATTCCCAGGGGCGTGGTGACGCTTATTGGCTGGAGCGAAGACCAATTATTGGAGATGACCGTGGATTCGCGCCGGGGACAGGAGCAAGTGGCCTCAACGCTCTATTTTTTGGAATTGCCCATGACACAAACACAAGTTAGCGGCCGCGATATCATCATCCCCAAAACGATGCTCTCCTGGGATATTCTGGCTAACAATGGGCAGTATGGCGGGTTAGGCATTGAAGACATTACCCTTTACAACGGTTCCGTCGAGTACGAGTTTCAACCTATCCCGGAACTCGCTACCATGTCCGTCAACACCTTGCAATTAATCCTTACCCGACAATCCTACTCAACTTCCTCTTTGCCCAGCGTCAGCGTCTGGAACTGGACAAGCGACGAATGGAACGACATCCCTCTGGCTGATTGGGGTACATTTAACCTGGCCGAACCGGCTAACTTTATTGGCCCGGGTAATCGGGTACGCCTGCGGCTGGAAAACAACACCCAGAACAGCATCGATATTCGCTTTTTCCATCCCGTTTTCCGGGGTGACGTGGAATAAAAACTATGGCCGCAATCATTGAAACCAAAGGTTTAACCAAACAATACGGCAAATTAACCGCCCTTAATGAACTCACCATCACCGTGGAAGAAGGTTCGGTGGTTGGGTTCATCGGGCCAAATGGGGCGGGTAAAACCACAACCATGCGCATTTTGACCACCTTGTTGCGCCCCACACGTGGCGAGGCGTATGTGGCGGGTTTCTCCGTCGAGAAAGAGCCGGATCAGGTGCGCCGGGCCATTGGTTATATGCCTGATTATTTTGGGGTGTATGAAGATATGAAGGTGTGGGAATATCTGGATTTTTTTGCCGCCTGTTATGGCGTACCGGCCACGCAGCGCCTGGGCATGATTGATGACTTGCTTTCCCTGGTAGATTTGAACCACAAAAAAGAGGATTTTGTGGAAAACCTTAGCCGAGGGATGAAACAGCGGCTTTGTCTGGCGCGTACCCTGGCCCATGATCCGCAAATTTTAATTCTGGATGAACCCGCCAGTGGTCTTGATCCTCGCGCCCGCATCGAGATGCGCGAATTGTTGCGTGAACTGAAAACGCTGGGCAAAACTATCTTCTTCTCCTCCCATATTCTGTCTGAGGTAGCGGATATTTGCACGAGCATTGCCATTTTGGAAGCGGGTAACTTGATTGCTCATGGCGATATTGAGGAGATGAAGAAGCGCTTGCGTAGTCACCGGCTGATTCAACTGCGGGTGCTGGGAGAGACAGAACTGGCCCAGAAAATATTGGTGGAGTCAGGGTTGGTGTTGCAAATGATGGCGGGAACCGAATACAACTTGCCCGCGGGCACGGTACGGTTTGATTTTAGCGGCAATGACCAGGAACTCAGCCAGCTTTTGGGCCAGATGATGAAGGCGGATATCCCCATCATCAGTTTTAGTGAAGAGACGGGTGATTTGGAAGATGTGTTCTTGCATGTGACGAAAGGGATTGTGCAGTAGGCAGAAGTTTCGAGTTTCGAGTTTGAAGTTCCGAGTCAGGAACTCGAAACTCGAAACTCCGAACTCGAAACTCAACCATGGCTGAATTATCACTTAGACAACGGATGACAGAGGGGGTTCGCGGCCGCGTGCTCAGCCTGGCCCAAAACCCTATCATGATCAAAGAGCTACGGAGCCGGATGCGTGGTAGCCGCGCCTTTGTCGTGTTGACCGTCTACCTGCTGTTCATGGTGAGCCTCATTGCCCTGATCTACGTTCCCATCACCTTGTCCGTTCGGTCACGCAGCGGGCCAGACCTGGCCGATGTGGGTAAATTCGTTTTTGCCATGATCGTACTGGTGCAGATATTCCTGGTGGTCTTTATGGCCCCGGCGTTTACAGCGGGGGCCATCAGCGGCGAAAAACAGAACCAGAGCTACGATTTGTTACGTACCACCTTGTTGACTCCCCGCCAACTGGTGACAGGCAAAATCTTATCGGCGTTGGGCTATGTTTTTCTACTCATTTTTGCTTCTGTGCCGTTACAAAGCATGGCCTTTCTCTTGGGGGGCATTGCCCTACCGGAACTGTTGATTGCCCAACTGCTGGTCTTTGTGTCGGCGGTAGCTTATGCCTTGATTGGTTTGTACTTTTCCACGGTAATGCGGACAACTATTGGTTCAACGGTAGCCACGTACGCGGCCGCGCTCTTTCTTCTCGTGGGCATCCCCATTACCCTTCTTTTTTTCACTTGGATGAACGACATTGTGTTCTACAGTTACTCCCTATTTGCCCGTTCCTGGCAAGTAGAAGCGTTGTCTCAATATGGGATGATGGGCCTGGCCTCGTTTAACTTGCCCCTGACTGTCGCCGTTAGCGAGATTTCTTTGTTGGAGCATAACTCCTACTGGGGGTTTACCACCTCTGTTTATGGCGGTTCTGTGTCTCATACCATCTGGTTACCTTCACCGTGGTATCTTTATCTATTCTGGTATTCACTGATTGCCTTATTTCTTTATCTCGCTTGTGTGCGCCGCATCAGCCGGATACCCAATTGAAGCCACCGGGCCAGCCTGGTTTAATCTTTACAATTGAACGAGTCCAGTTTTACGAAAGGTGGACATATATTTTTATGACAAGTCTCACCCTTCGTTTGTCGCCGGAAATCCCCATCCTAACCCCTGTCCCCCAGGGGCGGGGAACTTTCTGGGCGCGGTTCAGGCCCCGAAAAACCCCAGCTTAAGTCCCCTTCCCCGGGAAGGGGGTCAGGGGGGATGGGTCTTCCGACTAAACCGGCTAAGGACTTGTGTAAAGCTGTACTAGGCTAACCTCTTTCGACGATCCGTAACGCACGAATGAAACATTATGTCTGAAGCAACACCTGCCACTCCCACAACCTCAACCTTGCCGACTCCGTCCTGGCGTGTCTCGGTGAACCAGCTCTGGCAAAACCCCATGACGATGAAGGAGCTACGGGCAAGAATGCGCGGCCGCAGGGCCTTTGTCATTCTTACCCTTTATTTGCTCCTCATGTGTGGCTTCGTGGCCGTCTTGTATCTGGGTTTTGCCATTGGTAGCAACAACCGCAGCAGCGAGTCCCGCATCGCGGGCAAAACCATTTTCACCACCATACTCGGCATCCAGGCTTTTCTGGCCGTCTTTATCAGCCCGGCATTCACCGCCGCCAGCATCACAGGCGAAAAAGAGCGACAAACCTACGATTTACTCCGTACAACCTTGCTTTCGGCCCGCGCTCTGGTGACCGGCAAACTGTTTTCGGCCCTGAGCTACGTCTTATTGCTGATTTTGGCCGCTATTCCTCTCCAGAGTGTGGCTTTTTTGTTGGGCGGGGTCTCCTTTATCGAACTGTTTGTCTCCCAACTCCTGATGGTGGTTTCCGCCATCACGTTTGGCATGATGGGCATCTATATCTCTAGCCTGATGCGTACTACCATCGCGGCTACCGTTACAACCTACGCCCTGGTTTTGCTCTCAGTAGTGGGAATACCAGTGCTAGCCCTCTTTATTCTTCCGTTTATGTCTTTGCTGATGGCTCCGGGTGCTCCAGTTACCTTGCCACCCTGGACATCTGTGGTGTTGGTATATGTGGCCCTGGCGCTGGGTTCGCTGAATTTGCCCGCTACCTTAATCGCCAGTGATGTTTTTCTCACCCAGTATGGGGCAATTTTTTACTATACTGATACGATTGATAGTTATACCATCGTGATCTTATCGCCCTGGTGGATTTACCTGTTGGCCTACAGTGTGCTGGCCTTGTTGTTTTTCTGGGCCAGTATCCGCCGGGTGAAACAAATATCGAATGTTTGACGTTTGATAAATACGGCCCAAGGAAACCACGAATTGGAATGAACAATTTTCGGAGTAACTGGTTAGCCGGAGCTTCTTGTACAGTTAAAGCCGGTGCGACTCGCGGATTCTTTAGTCAGCGAAATCGGCTTAGTCTGGGCTAGATTTTCTGGTTTAACAGGTTAGGAAGATCATGGACCAAACTTTTGTGACATTACAACAATATCTGCGCCGTTGGGACATGCGGCGACGACTGGCCGAGGGGCTGATTTGGGTTCCCCGGGGGCTGTTGGCCGGGCTATTACTGGCCGCGTTGCTGGCCGGGTTGGCTCGTTTGCGGCCGCTACTCACCAATGAGGAACTGGGTTTTGTGACCATCGAGCTAGGAGTGGTAGGTTTCGCGGCCGCGCTCCTTTACCTCTTACTCCAACGCCGCAACCTCATTCAACAGGCCCGTTTTGCTGATGCCCAATTTGCCCTGCAAGAGCGGGCCAGCACCGCCGTCGAAATACAAACCGGCCGGTTTACCGTGCCCGCCGACTTAGCCCAACGGCAATTGCAGGATACAGTGCGGGCGGCCGGAAAGGTCAACGCGAAAGCCGGCCTGCCACTCCGTCTGAACCGGCAAGATTGGTTCATTATGCTATTGGCGCTGGCCTTGCTCGCGGCCGCGGTCTGGTTCCCTAACCCCCAGGCCACCATTTTGCAGGGCCAACGGGCTGTGCAAGAGAGCATCGAAGAGCAGATTCAGGCCCTGGAAGCCCTGCAAGAAGAAGTTATTCAGAACCCGGAACTGACCGAGGAACAAAAAGAAGAAATCCTGGAACCCATTGAAGGAGCGATTGAATCGCTGGAAGCGGGTGATTCCAGCCGGGAAGAGGCCGTGGCCGTTTTGTCTGAAGCAGAAGCCGATTTGCAAGCTTTGGAAGCCAGTAACAGCACCGAACAGTTGCAAGAAGCCCTGGAATCGGCCGGACAACCCCTGGCTGAGAACGAAAACGCCCAATCGTTAGGTGAGTCTCTACAAAATGGGGATTTTTCGGCCGCCAGTGCCGCGGCCGCGCAGTTAGCCGATACCTTGCCCTCGCTCACCCCCCAGGAGCAGGCTGAACTGGCCGCCGATTTGGCCGCTACGGCTGAGGCCCTGGCCCAAACCGACCCGGAACTGGCGGCCGAACTGAGTGAAGCGGCCGAGGCGTTAGAAAATGGGGATGTCGCGGCCGCGCAACAGGCCCTACGTGAAGCCAGCGGCACTTTGCAGGAACGCGCCCAGCAACAGGCGGCAGCCCAACAAGCCGCCGAAGCCGCCGGTCAGGTAGGCGAAGGGCGGCAAGAAGTCGCCCAGGCTGGTGAAGCCGGTCAGTCAGGCCAACCCGGCGAAACGGGCCAACCCGGTGAAGGACAAGGTGAAGGCCAGGGCCAAGGACAAGGCGAGGGCCAGGGACAAGGGCAGGGTGAAGGCGATGGTCAAGGTGAGGGACAGGGTCAAGGCCAACCCGGCGGTGATGGCACCGGTCAGGGTGGGCCAGGCCCAGGCGGTGGTCATGCCGAAGACATTTATGTGCCCCCCTACCAACCCCTCACTGGTGAAGGGGTAGATATTGAACTACCTGCCGAATGTGTAGCCAATCCGGCCGCTTGTGGTGGTTTGCTCAGCGAAACCCCCAGCGAATTTGGCAACGAGACCAGCAATGTGCCCTACGATCAGGTGTACGGGGATTACCGCAACGCCGCCAACGAAGCCCTCTCCAGCGATTACATCCCCCTGGGGTACAAAGGGTACATCCGGGATTATTTTTCATCGTTAGAACCGTAGGAGCATTTTGGATTGACGATTGACGATTGACGATTTTAACCCAATCGTAAATCTAAAATCGTAAATCGTAAATCGTAAATTTATGGATACTCAGCCTTCTCTCCTCACCGTAGACGGATTTCGTGAAAGCGCACCACGATAGAGACCGAAATCGGCCAGTTCATCGTAGGCCAGAAAGAAGTGGTACGCGCCACCTTGGTCGCCATTATTGCTGGCGGGCACACCGTGTTAGAAGGGGTTCCGGGCCTGGGTAAAACCATGCTCATTCGCACCCTGGGGCAGGTGCTAGACCTGCAATTTAGCCGCATCCAGTTTACCCCCGACCTGATGCCCGCCGATATTACTGGCACCGAAATTATGGAAGAGGGGCAAAACGGTCACCGGGCGTTTCGTTTTCAACAAGGCCCCATCTTTGCCAACTTGATATTGGCTGACGAAATCAACCGGGCGACACCCAAAACCCAATCGGCCCTGCTGGAAGCGATGCAGGAAAAAACGGTCACGGTCGCCAACCACACCTATCCTCTGCCAGAACCGTTTTTCGTTTTGGCGACACAAAACCCCCTGGAGATGGAAGGAACCTATCCGCTACCCGAAGCGCAACTGGATCGCTTCCTCTTCAAGGTCAATGTGCCCTTCCCTTCAGCCGCCGAGTTAAATGAGATTTTGGCTCGTACCACCGGGGAAAGGGGGGTAGACATTAACCCGGTTGCTAATGGGGAGCGTATCAGCGCCATGCAAAAGCTGGCCCGGCAAGTACCTGTGCCCAGTCATGTCAGCGAATACATCAGCCGCCTGATCGTGGCCACCCACCCTGACAATACACCCTCGTCCAGTGTGCAACAATATGTGCGTTATGGGGCCAGCCCACGGGGAGCGCAAGCGATTATCCTGGGGGCGAAGATCACGGCTTTGCTGGCGGGCCGGTACAATGTGAGTTTTGACGATGTAGCAAGTGTCAGCGCGGCCGCGCTCCGTCATCGCCTCATCCTCAACTTTGAAGGCCAGGCCCAGGGCATCCGCCCCGATACCATCATCGCCGATTTACTGGCTACTCTGCCGAGACAGTAAGGGTAAGCAGTTACCAGTGGCGTGTTGGTCTTGTAACTTCACAGGTACGGGCCGGCCCCTCGGGGCCCCCCCAGGGGGCGGGCCCCCCGGCCGCCCCCGGGGGGCGGGCCCCCCCCCCCGGGACCCCGGGCGTTTCCCCCGACCCCGGGGGGGGGGCCCCCCCCCTCCACCGGGGGGCGGGGGCCCGCGGGGGAGGGGCGGCGTACGCCTTGTTAGGCCAGTTTGTCGGTGAAGACGTGATCCAATCTGAGGTTTTGCCCGATTTACAGATTCCTATTAGCCACATTTGCCCATTATGAAAGGGGGAAATCATGCGCACTTATGAATTTACAACGAAGGTAACACCCGATGGTAAATTATTGCTTCCTGGACATCTGGCCCAAAACATTTCCCATAGTGAGCCTGTCCATGTCACACTTGTTATTGGTCAGAAAAAAAAGGCTGATGAAGAATTACCTTTATCCCTGGAACAGTTGATTGTGGAAATCAAGAGGACACCGCAAAACCCCCAAAGTGTCCAGTTGGCTACAGGATCGTTATTTGAACATCTGGCTCATCCCCTTAGTGAACCCGATCCTGTTTACGATGTTGAAGCATGGAATGCACAATGGGATGATTTTGAACAACAGATGGATGAAGAAGAACTTTTAGGGGAAGATGAACAGGAATTGTAATCAAAATGGCGCACTATCTATTGGATACCAACCATATATCCCCATTGGTCACAATTGGTCACCCATTACGTGAAAAAATCCTCACCCAAAGAACGTCAATCAATACGTTTGCGATTGCGACACCTGCCTTGAGCGAGTTTTTATTTGGTGTGGGCATGTTGCTCCGTGCCGTACAAAGCTTCCAAGAATGGCAACAGATGAGATTGGACTTCATTTACTATCATATTGATGCCGTAGATGCGGAACAGGCCGCACAATTGCGAATATTGTTACAGCAGCAAGGTTGGCAGTTAGGACTTGTTGATGCTTTGGTTGCGGTGGTGGCATTACGTAACGATTTGATTTTGTTGACAACTGATAAAGACTTTGCGGGTGCCCCTGGATTAAAGATCGAAAATTGGCGTGATCTTTCACAATGATCATTTTATGAAGCTATTCAACGAGGCCACGTTACGCAAGCTGGAGCAGTTGTCCCTGGTGGCAGGGCAGGTGCGGGTGGGGATGATGAAGGGGGACCGCCGTAGTAAGAAGCGGGGTACCTCAATTGAGTTTGCCGATTATCGCAATTATGTGCGGGGGGATGATTTGCGGCGGCTGGATTGGAATGTGTATGCCCGGCTGGAACGCCCTTTTATCAAGTTGTTAGAAGAGGAAGAAGATTTGGCCGTGCATATTCTGGTAGATAGTAGTGCCAGTATGGCTTGGCCGGATGTGGCGACGGATGAGCAGAAGCTCCGTTATGCCCTGTTATTGGCTGGGGCGTTGGGGCATATTGCTCTCGCCAGTGGGGATTTGACGCTGGTGACGCTGTTACGCAGTGAAGGCAACCAGCGGTGGGGGCCATACCGGGGCCAGCAGAATAGTTTACGTCTGCTCCAGTTTTTGGAAGGGGCCGCGGCCGCGGGCATCACCGACCTCAACCTTTCCCTACAGAATTATGCCCTGCGGGCGCGTAGACCGGGCCTGCTCTTCATCATCAGCGATTTGTTGTCGCCATCGGGTTACCAGGAAGGGGTAGCCGCCCTTCAGAGCCGAGGGTATGAGGTGGGGCTGATTCATGTACTCAGCCCGGACGAGGTGGAGCCACCCCTGGCTGGCGATGTGAAGCTGATTGATGTAGAAACGGGGCTGGAAGCAGAGATCACGCTGGATGCCTCGACACAAGGACAGTATCTGGCCCGGTTGCAAGAGTGGCGCGGCGAGATAGAGAGTTTTTGTCGCGGCCGCAACGTTCATTACATCCCTCTCACCACCGATTACCCCTGGGAAAAACTCATTCAACAAACCTTGCGCGTTAAAGGGGTCGTGAAATAATAAGTGGCCGAGTTTCGTGTTTTTAGTGGCACCTCTGGAGACTAAGAGATTAAGAGACTGAGAGATTGCCAGAGGTCGTTCTTATTTTTGCCAAGGTTAAATGATTACTATTGTGGGCTTGACGGCAAACCGCTCATCCTATTTTTTGCCACCCGCTGGCCCAACCTGCTAACTGGAGAATGACATTGTAGCTTGATAGGAGGTTGCTGTATGAAAGTGGGTGCCAATCAGTTGGTGCAAGGATTAATCCTGTTAATTTTGGGGGCGGGCTTGGGCGCAGGGGGATTTGGGTTACTGCGCGGGGTGCAACCGGCTCCCATCTATATCGAACCGGCCCCCCCGACCGCTACGCCGTTGCCCTGGCAAGTCCATGTCACGGGCGAGGTGAATGAACCCGGGGTGTATGTGGTGGAGCCGGGCATGATTGCGGCTGATGCCATTGAATTGGCGGGTGGTATGACAGCGCAGGCGGATGCGGATCGGGTGAATCTGGCGTTGCGTTTACGCGATGGTCTCCAGGTGTTTGTGCCTGCGTTGGGGGAGACAGTGGTGTTGCCCACGGAACCGGCTCCGGTAATAGATGGTAGCAGTGGTGCTGAGGTAGAATCGCCTGCGGCCGCGCCACCCACACCTGGTGAAAAAGTCAACCTCAACACAGCCAGCCTGGAAGAGCTAGACAGTCTGCCAGGGGTCGGCCCCAGCACAGCGCAAAGCATCATTGATTACCGCACCCAGAATGGGCCATTTGCCCGCATCGAAGATGTCATGAACGTCCCTGGCATCGGCGAAGGCAAATTTAACGACATGAAAGAGTTGATCACGGTAGGGGAACCTTAATCGTGGCAAGCCAGAAGACATTTATCCACAGATGACACAGATGAACACAGATTCTTTTTTCATCTGTGAAAATCTGTGACATCTGTGGATCGTTTTCTTACTCACAGTATTAGAAGTTGGCGAGGAAGGACCTGACATTGAAATGGCGTGAAACGGGGTTGACGACTGCGGCCGCACGGTTGGCCGGACTTCCTTTTGCCTTACGGGGGCAGGGGGTGTTCCAACCACCACGCCACGCTCTCATCTTTAAAGCCTGTTGTCTGACCCAGGTCTTGCTGGCGACCCCCCTGCTCACCACCTTAAGCGAAGCCTACCCATCGGCTCGTTTCGATTGGGCTACCCATGAGTGGGCGCGCCCGGCTATCGCTTCCCATCCGACCATCAACCAGATTATCAATACCCACTCGGTTGGCTCAACCCATATTGTCTGGGCCGATGTGCGCCGCCTGGTGGCCCGCCTGCGCCATGAGCAATACGACACCTGCTTCATCCCTAGCCGCTCGGCCTTGCTGTCGCTCATTGCCTGGTTGGCGGGCATTCCTCAGCGGGTGGGACTGACAGTGCAGGGGCGAGGATTTGCCCAGACAATTCGGGTGCGGCCGCGGCCCGAAGAGCGCCACGAAGCCGACCAATACCTGGCTCTGGCTCGGGCTATCGGCCTGGAAAATCAGCCTGAGCCACCATCCTTTTATCCTACCGATAGAGATCGGTCGGCGGCTACGCGGCGGCTGGTGGATGAGATTGATTGGTTGGGGGATGTGCCGCTGGTGCTGTTGCATCCGGGTGGGGGGAGCAACCCACGCCAGGGGATGGCCGAGAAGCGGTGGCCGGTGGAGCGGTTTGTGTTGTTGGGCAACCATCTGGTACGGACTTATAACGCCCGCATTTTGGTCGTGGGCGCGGCCGCGGATGCCGCCTTAGCCCATACCATTGACGGCATGATGTCGGCCAAGGTGGTGAATCTGGCGGGCAAACTGACGTTGGGCGAATTGGGGGCGTTGGGCGAAGTGGCTGACCTGTATGTGGGCAATGACACGGGGCCGACCCATGTCGCGGCCGCGGTGGGTTGCCCGACAGTGGCCTTGTTTGGGCCGAGTGATCCGGCGTTATCAGCGCCACGCGGCCGCCGGGTGACGGTGTGTGCGCCGGAAAAGAGAGAGGCCCCGTTTAGTTGGGAGAAGGTGGTGTTGACGGGGGAAGTGGTTGCGGCCGCGGACGCCTTATTGACCCACCGGCAGAAGCAAAATCAGCCCGTCAAAATTTGACAGCGGGCGGGGTCTTTGCTATTATTCGACCTTGCTTACGGGCAAACAAAAGTGGGGGTGTGGTGTAGTGGTTAACACGTCGGCCTGTCAAGCCGAAGATCGCGGGTTCGATCCCCGTCGCTCCCGTCCTGGGCATAGGTGGTAGTATCATCTATGCCCCTTTTTTTTTCTTCTTCCCGTAGCTTCTCCAGCATTTCCGCAAACGTCAACGATTCATTCCCCAACACAATTCCAAAATCGCCGTGTAAGGCAATCGCCACCACCCGGTCTTCATGCACAAAAACGCGATCTACAATTTTCGCCAGCAACTGCTTACGGGCTTCTTTGGGGTTGGCGACATTCTCACAACCATCCCAGTATTTCGTGAAATTCTCCAGGATATCCGCCGCTTCCATCAGGTCGTCATAGACAACGGGACGTAATGAGTCCATTTCCTTCTGTAACTGGTTACGCTTCTCGATATACGCTTCCGGGGTGATAAACCCCTTTTCCCAACTGAAGTCAATCCGTTTCACCACCTCTTCCAATTCGGCCATGCGCCGCAGGGCTTCTTCATTCTCAATATTGTTGCGAATCGCTTCTTCCACCCGGTCACGAAACCCTTCCGGAATAACCAGTTTGACCAGTTCCTGACGTACCTGTTCATCCACAATCTCGGTGCGGATAGTCGGTTGGGCGCATTTGTGGTAACCCCGGTCACGCGCCATACAGCGGAAATAGCCCTGGTCTTGTTTGGGATTGAAGCTAGGACGCATCTTGCCGTAATTGGCATCTTTCAACATTTCCGGCTTGGTGGCCGTACAACGGGCACAGAACACCCGGTCATGCAGGATATAGGTTCGAGCTACTTCCGGGGGGCGGCGCGAACTGCTGAGACCTTTACGGACTTCCTGGCAGATGGCATAAAGTTCGTCGGAAATGATGGGTTCGTGTTTGCCTTCAAACCATTGTTTATTGTTCCGGGATGAGCGTTTTCCCTGACCCAATGAACCGCTGTAGTGTGTTTCACAATATGGGACACGACCGGTGTAAATCTGGTTTTGGAGCATGTCCCGCACCATTTCTTTGCCAATCGGCTTTTTTCCTGCCCGTAGCTGTTGCATATAACGACGCCGGTTCATCCACTGGGCAATGGTAGTATCACTGTATTGGCCGGTGGCATACAGGCGAAAGGCCCGGCGCACAATAACCGCCTGGCGTGGATTGATATACAAGCCAGCCGGGCGATTCCGATTGACATCTTCCTTCGTCACCAGGTCATAACCCAATGGCGCAATACTGCCATTGAAATCGCCATTATACGCTCGCAGATGTTTGCCCCGTTTCGTTTCACTGCTCAAATTCTTGGAGTAGAAAGCCGAGAAAACGGCCAGCATCTGCTCCATCATGGCGCTGTAGGGGGAATCATCTTGATCTTCAGAGAACCCCTCGACACAGTACAACTTCAGGCCAAACTCATGCCGCAGGAGCATTTTGATCATCACCGCATGGTCATGGTTGCGGGCCAGACGGTCGAACTTCCAGAACATAACCGCATCGAACTTGCCATGTTCGGCGGCGCGACGGAGTTGGGTGAAGCCGTCTCGTTCCAGGCTCCAGCCACTTTTGGCCCCATCGCTGAACACCTCAACGATCACACCTTCACGGTCGGCAATGGCCTGGCGGCAACGTAGTTCCTGGGCTTCCAGGCTGAGGTCATTTTGCATGTCGGATGAATAGCGGGTGTAGATGGCGAAACGCATTCTTTTGGCAGATTTGGTATTGGTGGACTTAGACATGATGGTCTCCTTGTGAGTGTGAGAGAGATGGATAAGAAGGGTTAGAGGGGAGAGCCAGAGCTAGAAAGGGAGCACTTGTCGCCTCTAGCTCTCGCTCGATCCTCTGAACTCATTAGATGGGGTCGTCAGGATTCTGGTTCACCAGTAGCAGGACAACTGAGGATGAGGGGATTTTGTTTTTCCCCCTCAAGGGGCTAAAGGTGTCATCGGTAGGCGTTACTTCTCCATTGGCAAAGATGTATTTCATGGCGTTTCTCCTTTTCAGATGAGATAAACGGTGTATAGAGCTAGAGGAAGGAACGAGAGGGGCTAATCCCAAAAACGATCTGGCTCTTGCTCTGAACTCGAAAATTACAGGCTCTACAGGTGTGTAGTAGAGGTCACTACTCGTGTGTAGAGGCTCTACTACTACTACTACCGTAGAGGCAAAAAGCGGTATCACGGTTGGTAGTAGAGGCTTAATGAGGCTCATTAGAACCATCGAGAACTTCCTTCACGGCCCGGTACGCCGCGCCACCGTTGTAACCAAAGACGGTTCGTTCGATAGCGGCCTGACTGGGCAATTCCTGGGCCAGCCGTCGAATGCGCTCGCGGGTGACTTCCGTCAGGTTGTTGGGGTCAGCAAACCCATCGGGTAGAACCGGTTCTGGTACATCACTGTCACCCGGTGCGGGAGCGACGGGTTGAACCCCGGCTGGCAATTCCAGGGGAATCAAAACGGGACGAATGCCCTGCACCGTGCGTAACACGGCCGGTCGATCCATGCCTTGTACCAGGTCGGGGTATTGGTTGGCGGCTACCTTGCCTAACAGCAGGATGTAGGTGAAGTTTTCCAGTAAATCACCTTCGCCGCGGATGCCCAACGTCTTAACCCGTGTGCTTTGAGTCGAAACGGCGAAGAACAAGCCCACCTTGCGCCCTTCACGGAGCCATTCGCGCCAGATTTCATCCACCTGCCCACCCAGCGCGGCCACAATGGCGGGCATTTCGTCGGTGGCGATGGTGATGGGCTCAAAACGAGTGACCCCTTGTGCCCGCTGTTGATACCGTTGGCTGAGCAATTGCCTCATTTGTTCCAATTGATGACCGATGGCGGCGAAGTTGCGGCCGCCACCAATCACGTTCGCCTGGCCCCAACTGCCGGGCGTATCGTGGGGGTCAAGGACAACGACCTGCGGCCGCCGACGCAAAACGGCCAACATAGCGGTACTCTTGCCGCTACCAGTTTCCCCCGCGATGAGGACATGCCCTTGAGTGAGAGGTGGCAAGGGAATCGGCGTGTTGCTAGGCGATGATTCTGTTGTTGGCGCAGGTAAGGCTCGCTGGGGCCGATGAACGGGCAATACCTGCCAGCCATTGGCCGGAACCAGGACGCGTGGGCCAGAAATGTCGGTGACGGTAATCGGCCGAGAGCGTTGGTACAAGGTATAGCTGACGCCACCAGCCAGAATGATTAACGCAACACCCCCAGCCCCCCAGAGATAAGGCTTGAGGCGATTGATACGCTCCTGATAGGCCAGCGCTTCTGCTTCAGCCTGCCGTTGCAGAGCCAACCGCCGGGCTTCATCTTCGATGAGGTGTTGTTCCGCCTGAGCCGCATGAGCGACGGCCGTTCCGGTGGCATTGGCGGCGATAGCGGCATAGGTGGCCTGTGCCGAGAGAGCCTGTTCGCTGGCCCGGACTGTAATAGATTCAGAGGTAGCTGTTTGGGCCTGGGCGATGCTTTGGGCTGTGCCGGTGGCGATGGCTTGGATAATCTGCTCGGTGGCCTGGGCTTGCTCCGTTAGCACAACGGCCTGCCGGGTGAGTTCAGCGACTTGAGCCGTGGCAACCCCAGCCGCCTGTTGGCGGGTTAAATCGGCGGCGACTAACGTCGCGGCCGCGTTGGGGTACACACCTTGCCCTGTGGGGTAATATTGGGCCGGAGTCGGGCCACAAGCCACCAGAATGAGCAGGCTAAGCAAAGGAATCCAGGTCTTCTTCATCATCTACCTCGGGTAAATAACGGGTTGATGGCACGACGGGAAGCTCAGGCCAGGTTGGGTAGTAAGGTAAGGGTTGTGGTGAACGACGTTGCGGCCGCGCCGATGACTTGTGCATCAGCCGCCATTGCCGTAAAAACTCCGTGCCCCCACGCAGGAGAAAAACTGTCGCCCCGATAGTCACTACCCCAAGAGCCAGGATGCCAGCGCCTAGCCAGGAAGAACTGCGACGATTAGCCGGTTCAATGGGAGCCGTCTCCCGACTGCGCATGATTAAATCGGTAGCGGAATCGGGCTGAATGGCCTGACCAGCGATGACATCCACCGCGTGGTTGCCGACGTTAATCAGGGCCACCACGAAGAGCACTGAACCCACCAAGAGAATCAGGCCAATCGCCTTGCTAATGTTCATCCTGCCACCTGACCATTCAACATCTGCAAATCACGACGAATGGTGGAAAGGCTCACGCCGAGTAGTTCGGCGATTTCCGTTTGGGTCATTTTGACCGCCGGATCCTTGAGCAAGGCTAATAATCGCTCACGCCGACTGTTCATCCGATCAAGTTCTGTCTGCCCCAGAGCCTGTTCATCTTCTGCCTGAGAATGCTCATCCTGCTTCATGGTGGTAATTCGTTGTTTCAAGGCCGACTGTTCACGATGTAATCGGGAGAGTTCATGTTGAGCCTGAGCGATTTGTTCATGAATGGCCGTCAACTGTTCATTTTGCAGCCGTGATAGTTCATCGTTGCCTTGAACTAACTGCTCACGAAGGCTGGCTAACTGTTCATGGTGGGTTTTGGCCTCTTGCCTAAGCGTTTCATTCTGACGGTTCAACTGTTCATGCTCAGCCCTGACTTCTTTAATCCGCTTGACCAGATGGCTCAAGGTGTTGACGACTTGATGCCGTTTGGCTGAGTGCTCAATACGCAGGACAACCAGATGAAACGCCGCCAGGATGAATAGAGGCGGTAAGGCGGCCATGAACATCGGCAGAATGCCATGTTGGGCATGGACAATGTTCAGAACCACACTGATGAACGTGGCAATGACCACTAACGTCCAGGCATACAGGTTGCGTTCACCATGCAAAGATGAGCGGAGAGCAATCAGGTTGAAGATGATGAGTGACAGGTCAATCATCAGCGGATACATGAAGGGATAGTTCACGCCGTTCGCGGCCGCGAGGTCTTTCAATGAACCATATGACACAATGAACGGGATGATGACGACCAGGGCGGTGAGCCAGCCTGACCATTTATCAATCTGTTTGATGAGTGAGTGATTCTCAGACTGTTCATTCATGCGTGGCCTCCTGGATACAAAAACAGCCTCACGACCAATGCTGGCAGTGAGGCTGAACAAGAGGCCGATAGAGGTGGTGAATCCACCCCTAAATAACAAAAGGGCAACCCCTTACAGAGATGCGTGGGGTTGCCCGGTATGTTAGAATCCGGCCAGCCCGTTCGCTGTTCATACCAGCGGATGGGTCAGGGCTAGGTAAGTGTTGCAAGCACTTGCCTAGCCCGAAATTTACAGAAAATATGTCTTAACTTAAGACATAGTATAACTTTTTTAGAGTCGCATGTCTACTGTTTCAGTTCGTGAGTTTGTCAGGTTTGTGGGGAAGTCGCGGGCTATAAATGGCTTTATGCCCTTGCAGCATTGCACTTAACCGGGACCGCGCCGTTTGTCCGTAGATTCTTCGGCCTGTTTCAGATAAGCCAGCAGAGATTCACGGCTTATCTGCCAGACAATGCCAAACTTCCGGCCATTGATCTCGCCAGCACGTATCAGTCGTCTTAAGTGATCGGGATGATAACCACTTAATTCGACCGCTTCCTTTGAAGTGATCCACTCTTCAGCCATGACCCGAATTCTACCGTTTTGCCTCGCCTGTGCAATTGGTGAAAAGAGTATGCAATTGTTAAAGAGCATTCCAAACGTTCACATCAGGTCGGTTGGGCCAACTGTGCCAACCTTGCCAACTGTGCCAACCTCAATTGGCACAATGAGAAACAAGTTCATCAGGTAAAGGTTGACCATAAGCCGCCAACCATCGCTGTAATTCAGAAAACGTAATCAACCAGAGGCGGCTACCTTGACCCCCAGAGCGGGGTGGTTTCTTGAGGCGCATTTTGCGGAGCACCATACCCACCTGTTGGGTTGAGCCGCGACCAGGAATGACGGGCATTTCAGATTGTCTTGAGATGTCCATGACTGCTTCGGCCAACTGGCTGGCATTGAATAGCCAATGGGGTTCGCTGTGATGCTCGATATGGTTGGCACAGTTGGCACACCTGGCACAGTTGGCACATAACAGAGCCAACCCTTGAATGACCAGACTGGTCAGATCATCCGTTTCCAGTTGCGGCCGCTCCGCCTGATAATCCCACGACAGTTGCTCCAACCGTTCCCATAGCCCCGTGAAGCCTTTGTCATCCAGCCAGCGAGCCACTGTGAGAATGGCCCGCCAGGGTTCCAGGTTACGGCCTGTGAGACGGGCCAACTGGTTGACCTGGGCTTCATAGGGTTTGACCTCGGCCAGGTTAGCTAAGGCCAGAGACCAGAGTTCATCCAGCAAGTTGACTTTTGTCGTGCGGCCACAACGCTTCTTCCAGTGGGTCAGCGTTGGCCCGGTAACGGTCGGGGGTGCGAATGAGTGGCACGATGATAGTGCGACTGGCTAAGACGTTGTCTGGGAGTTGGATGGCCGAGAAAAGGCGAAAGGCGAAGGTGTTGACGTGACGTGTCACCCAGGTCTGGTCAGCATTCTTTTCCTTCAGCGGAATCGTGCTTCCCTTTCTGTTTCCCGCTAAGAGCAAAGCGCGTTTGTCCGAACTGGTCGTTCTGGGGTCGGCCAGGTCTTCGGCGTCATCGAAGGCCAGGGTTGCGCCGTAGTCAGCCAGGTCACGTAGGGCGGCAAAGGAGCCGCTGGCTTGAATGGTCTGGCCCAGATAAGCCAGTTCGGTGATGACGATAAGCAATTGTGTTTTGCCAGTGCCTCTATCTCCATTGGGCCAGAGATAGCCAGTGACGGTAAAGGCATCCAGGAACCAGGTTGCCAGGATGTAGCAGGCTACTAACTCCACCATCACTTCTTGACTGGCAAGTGAATGGTCAAAGTCAATAAAACGATTGATGATCTCTTTCACTTTCTCGAACACCGCCAATGGATCAGAGCGTTTGCCCTGCACGTAGGCTTTTAGGCCCACAGCAGAAAGAAGTTTTTCTGAGAGCGGAGCTTCGGGCAGGATAACTTCCAACTCCAAGGCATTCATCGGTTGTTGCCCGCCGTCACCAAAGGTGAGGCCATCATCGCGGACGATGAAGAGACGTTTCTCAACGTTTTGTAGCGGCGGGTCATGCCGAACAATCGTGCCGTCCTTCTTCTGACTTTCAGTCTGGGTGACTTTGACATAGCACCAGGTGGCGGCGTAAGCGCGGCCGCGAACCAACATCAGCGGCCGCGTCATGCGCGGCGGCGCACTGTCGAGCAGTTCAATCAATGGGGCCGCCGGTTTTGTTTCCGGTCGTGGACCTTCGGCAAGAGCCGTCAACTCATTCAGTCCATTACCTGTGGCAACGAACCAATCATCTACGCCCGTTTTGTTACCCTCAGAATGGGGCAGGTAGATGTGGCGAATATGGGCTTTTTTCCGTTGCAGATGTTCGGTGAACCGCTCTAACGCCTGGCGCACCCCCTGTTTGGTCATCACATCGGAATCAAACACCAGGTATACCTGCCGGTTATCCCAGGCGATGTAATCCAGGTCATTGGTGAAGGTGGTGCCGCCGTAATCGTTTTTGCTTTTCCAATTCCAGACGCCGGTCAGAGCAATGGCACAAGCTCCTTTCGAGGCTAACGCATCGGCCTTCTTTTGCCCTTCGGTGATGAACAACGGAATCTTCGGGTCACGCAACTGCGACTGGCAGGTGGGTGGGCAGTCTACACGCACTGGTTCGCCTTGTGGCTGTTCGTACTTCACAACACGGGTAGGGTGTGAGCCATCGGGTAAACGTTTGCGCCGGTTCTCAGTAACACGAGGATTGTCAGGCCGGTAGATGTAACCATCTGCCCGGCCATCGGTGGTGTGTAAGGGTAGGAGCAAACCAGGAACACGCCGTTGCGCGGCCGCGAACCCCAGCCGAACCAACTCCGTTTCCTGCGTGACAGTCCGGTAGCCACGAGCGTTGATGATGGCCTCAGCGATACCGGACTCCTCGCGGAGCATGGTGATATGGTGTGGTGAGAGAGAAACAGAATCGGTCATAGGTAGTGTGTTCCTGGTTTGTCCTCAATAAAGGTTGGTTAGTTGATGACTGCGGCCGCGAACCTTCAATAGGTTGGGTCTGACCAACAAGCGTTCAGCGTTGGATGCCACTTTTTCACGGTACTTAGGGCGATACCCACATCTTTGCAGGCTTGTGAGCAGGAGAGGGTAACGCGGCCGCTATTTTTCGAGTCGTTACGTATCACTTCCAGGAGTTCCAGTTTGTGGGCGATTCTTTCCGGCGGACGAGCACTGTTTTCCTGCCGGAATGGCGTGATGGAGCTGTTGGGCAGGCTATGATAGTGAATATCAAGCTGTCTAAGACGAGCCGAAAAGCCACGTAGGAAGCGATGGGCCTTGTTCATATCGCGGTAGTTAGCCTGTTCGTTCCAGGCCAGTTGCAGGGTGATGACCGTCTTATTGTGCGCCTTCGCGGCCAGATCCAACTGCACCAGAGCCACTGTCTTTTCACAGGTGAGGAGCCATGAGGAAAACAAGTGCCGGAAGTGATTCATCCGTGCCATTGCTTCCTGACTGGTACACTCATGGTGAAGGTGTCGCAGGGCCTGGCTGATAACCTCATCCCACTCATTGACATAGAACTCGTAGGCGGCGCAATACGTCGGTTTGCGGAACCCATCAGACAGGGATAACTCGGATATCGGAATGTCAGCGTAAACAAAACCATGTCCTTGCAGGTGGAGCAGTACCAGTTGCTGGGCTTGCTGAAGTGAGCATTCCAACTGGATGGCTGAAACATGACGAACGGGAAGCAGAAAGCCAAAAAGGGTTGAGCGTAGTTTCATATTGGGGTTTTCCTGTTGATCATTGTGGGTCCGGTCGTAACCAGCCCTAAGCATCCATGTGGTTCAAGAAACGCGGCCGCGTCGTCAGCCAGCGCGGCGAACAAAGTTGAAGGCACACCTGCTCTAACGGGTCAACATGTTTGGTGCAGGCATCAAGATTCAAATCCTCAGTTGGTTTGTAATGGGTCATCTGTGGTATCAAACTCCTTTGGCAGAGGTGGAATAAGAGCCAGGTCAACGGCTTTTTCCAGCACAAGGATGCGTAAAGAATCGCTCATTGTGCGGTGCATTTGTTGGGCGACTTGTTGCAGTAACTGTTTGTCTTCTTGGGCCAGGCGGATGTTGAAGCGAATTCCTTTGTGAACCATGATCTGTCTCCTTTTGTAAAAAAAACTGCCCCCGAACCGGGGCTTTCCTCAGTTCTGGGGACAGTATAGACGGCGTGACCACCGCTACGGGTGAAATTTTTATATTGCACGTCTTTGTGCAGGTAATTGTGCAGGTAGACTCAATATTTCATTTCAGGCCACCGATCAAATAACATCCGATCATACTTCTTGAGGGTGACAAGGGTTAAGCCAACCAGCTGGCAGGCTTCGGTTTTCGTGAGTGTGACTTCCCCATTGTCCTTCTTGTCTTGCTCGCGCAGTTGTTTGAGCTCGTTGAGCTTCGCGACGGTGTCTTGCCGGATGCCGTATTTGGGACGTTTTGCAGCAATGATTGGTTCCATCTCAGCCTCAACCCAGATCCGTCGGCTGTTGTAGCTAATTTTCGTTTCACGCAAACCCGAAGCAAAAGTGCGTTAAACAATGCCGGTTAGTCAGTTCAATCGTTTCCATGTCGGCCTCATCGTTCCAACCAACGGTCATAATGAGATGGGTTTCGTTGTCAGCCATAGCCCCGAGGGCGATTTGGGCGATGGCGGCTGATTGGTGCAGTTTCAGCCAGTTGAAGGACAGTGCTTCACGCATTTTCTCCAGCCGTTGGATGCTATCCACATGACCGCAGGCTTGATGGACTAAACCAATGACCCGCGTAACCTCATCACCCCAATCATTCAGCACGATTTCCTGCACACTGACGCTTGAATCCATGCTTGGTGAACCGAACGTGACGTTGCGCTGATCGATGGTATGAAAACCACCCATCATGTTCAAGTGATGGAGCAAGAGGCCCCGTATTTCATGATAGGGATGAGGGAAGATACCCTCGAAGAGTTGACGAGTTTGTACGTGAAAGCCAAAGATTTGGGAACGCATAATGATTCTCCTATGTGATTGGATATGATGAAGTCAATAGATGTTGGGCTGGGGCCAACATGGCAAAGGCAGAGGCTAGGATGAGTGATGGCAAGACCGGAACGCGGCCGCGAACCACCCACCCATGACTGGCAAACAGGTTTAACGACCTGAATGACCGGTTAGGGCACAGGCTGAATAATTAGGAGATAGATTAGGGGGCGACGCGGAGCGAGGCGCGTTGGAAGAGGGCAATGGGGCCGTTCTTGGGTGAACGTGGCCCGGCGCGGATGAACAGATAAGGCGAAAGAGGAATCTCGTGGATCAGGAGTTTGGGGGCCAGCTTACGTTTATCTTCCAGATAAGCAGGCGTAACTCGTTTCGCGGCCGCGACATAGGCACAGAACTCACGATAGACGAAACTAATGAGGCTCCGCAGGCCAAACCAGAAATAGGACAGGAGCAGGGCGAACAAGGCACTTAGCAGGATGATCCCCATCACCTTGAGACCAAGCTGAGCCAGATGGGGCATCTGCCAGAACTGGTCATCCCGGAAGTATGTCACCGTTACGTGGCTGAAGAGGAGAGGCACGGCGAACACTGGCGTGGCGACGAGATAGGCCGTCATTCCCTCACGAAACAGACGACGGAGTATACGTTTTTCGCCAATATCGGTGTGAGCCAGCATCCAACCCATCCCCTTGCAACAGAATGAATGGCACGAGATTGCGTGTGTACATCGTGTATAACTTTGCCACAACTGAAGTGGGTTGGCAACTGGTTTGATAGGATTTGAGAGCGGGAGTTTTGCGGCCGCGAATCGGCCCATTAAATCAATGAAACGGCCCACTTGTGTTCAATGGGTCGCCCATTGTGGGCCGATTGAGTCAGTGAGTCAGTGGTTCAGTGAGTCAGTGTGTCAATAGGTAGGCCGATGAATGAGTCAGTGGGACAGTGGGTCAATCAGTGGGCCGATGAGTGAGTCAGTGGGTCAGGTCGAATAGATGAGTAGGTCAATAAGTGGGCCACATGAGCAGGCCAATGGGCCAGGTGAATCGGCCAGGCCAAAGGTGGGCCGATAGGGGCGTTGCACAGGAGTGAATGGGTAGTGTTTGGGGTGGATCAATGAGTACCCATCCACCGACTCAGATTGACTCAGTGGGCCAATGGGTTGTACCGATCCACATCAAGACGCACTGATTCAGTGGGTTCATTGGGTCAATGAGTGGGCCACGTGTGAGCAGGTCAGTGAGTCAGTGGGCAATGAGCAGGCCAGTGGGCCGGGTGATTCACTTTTGTTGGTTCATTGGGTCAATGAGTGGGCCAGGTATGAGCAGGTCAGTGAGTCAGTGGCTCAGTGGGTTGGTGTGATTCGGTCGGGTGAGCCATCGGCAAGCAGGCAAAATGAGTCCTTGAACCAGCCCGAAAACAGGCGGTCAAATTGCCGGGTAGCTTAGGGGAAAATGAGAACGGTATGGTCGTAGATAAGCAGGTTGCCCATCATGTCAGGCCGTGACGGGGCAATGCCCCGCGTGCTGGGAACGCTATGACTGCCTGAACCAGCCGGGTCGGTAAAAAAGTTGCCCGCCCACCCGCCCTGTTAGATGGATTTGGGAATGGCTGGCTCATGCAATTTGGGGGGTGACGCGGCCGCGGGTTTATCACAATCCTTTTGAAACCCTTGAGAGCTTGTCAAGCCAGGTCATGCCTAAAACGTAAAATTGAGCATGACCGCCATATCTGCCCTTGTCAAAGGTCGTTTTATGTTAAATGGAGGGTGTCGGGGGGTGTAAAAAAGTTGCAAGCGTTGATCTAACAAGAAAACACCCCCCATTTAACATAATATGAGAGCCAAGCTGATTTCACACTAATTTGTACTCACCCAGATATGGCGGTACTGAAAGTCGCTATTATGTTAAGTGGGGCATATACTGGGGTGATCAAAAAATGACAGAGCCTGTGCTAACAAGAAACATATGCTCCATTTAACATAATGTTGGTTTTGGGGTCAGGTTGAGGCAGGGCTATATGTGGGGGTGAGTAAATGAGGGCAATCAAGGATAGGGGATGTCCAGACGAGTGATGAGAAGAGTAGGGAGATTGAGGCAGGGAACGCGGCCGCGGTAATCATATAGCTGGACAGTGGTAGCACAGGAAGGAGAGAAAAG